>MNXB01000001.1 GCA_001871125.1 Elusimicrobia bacterium CG1_02_37_114 | reverse complement strand
TTAGATGCAAATCTGAACCGTGCCCGTGAAGGAATAAGGATAGTAGAAGATACAGCGAGGTTTGTACTCAATAAGCGGAATTATTTTTATCAATTGCGTTCTTTGAGACATAGATTAGATAAAATTACACGGAAAATTTATCCCCTGCTGGTCAGTGCCCGGGATACACAGGTTGACCCCGGAAGAAGTATTATTGAGAAGGGGAAAAGGCGTAACGTTAAAGAACTCATAGTTGCGAACTTCCGCAGGAGCGAAGAGGCTGTTCGTGTCCTGGAAGAATATTCAAAAATGATTTCTGCTTCTGCAGGGAGACAGTTTAAGGATATCCGCTACCGCCTCTACACCTTAGAAAAGAAAATGGGGGTCAGACCTTGAAACTTGAAAGTTTGTTGATAAGGAACAAAAGAATCAGAACCGTCCCCATTTATTCTATAACCTGGTTGCCTCATAATGGCATAGGTTATGAGAAGATGGTGGAGAGTGCCTGTGAAGGCGGTGCTGATATAGTTCAATTTCGTGCTAAAGAATTGACACCGGCAGAAAAACTAAAGATTGCCCCAAAACTCAGGGCTATAACTAAAAGATACAATGTCCCTTTGATAATCAATGATGACCCTGACATAGCACTTGAGGTCAATGCTGATGGTGTCCATATCGGTCAGGATGATTTGTCATTAAAAGAAGCCCGTAAGATTGTCGGGCAGAAAAATATAAATTTTGTAATCGGCAAATCTACTCACAGTATTGAACAGGCAGTAGAAGCCGAGCGAGAAGGTGCTGACTATATAAGTTTTGGACCTATATTTTCTACTGCTACTAAACCTGAATACAAACCTGTCGGTCTGGAACTGTTGCGTGAGGTAAAGAAAAGAGTAAAGATACCCATAGTTGCTATTGGCGGGATAAACGAGACAAACATTGATAAAGTGCTGGAGAGCAGACCGGATGCAGTTGCAGTAATCAGCGCTGTGTGCGGGAAAAAAGATATTAAAGAAGCAGTTAAGAGGTTGAAAGGGAGATTCTTTGTCCCAACAAGTTGGGGAATCCCAGTAGCGTCCGAATTCGGACGATTTTCTTGAAGGAAAAACTTCAATGACACAGGTAGAATTTGCAAGACAGAATAAGATTACAGATGAAATGAAGACTGTAGCCAGGGATGAGGGTGTCCCTGTTGATTTTATCCAGAGGGGATTAATTGACGGTACTATCGTTATACCAAAGAATAATACCCGCACCCGAACTTCAGGAGAAAATTTCAAAGTTGTTGGTATAGGCAAGGGCTTGAGGACAAAAGTTAATGCAAACATAGGGACTTCGCCCGATTCTATCAGTATTGAAAAAGAATTGAGAAAATTAGATATAGCAATAAAAGCCGGGTCTGATACGGTTATGGATTTGTCCACAGGAGGACAACTATTTAAGATACTAAAAACAATTATATCTAATTCAACGATACCTGTCGGGACAGTCCCTATTTACCAGGCAGTATGTGAAACGGTTACAAAAGGTAAATCAATAGAGGATATGGAACCGGAAGTTTTGTTTTCCGTTATAGAACAGCAGTGTGCTGAAGGCGTTGATTTTATCACAGTCCACTGCGGTGTGACTGAGAAGAACGTTAAAATTTTAAAATCTTCAAACCGTATATGCGGAATTGTAAGCAGGGGAGGAGCATTTCTTAGCAAATGGATTTTATCGCGGGAGGAGGAAAACCCGTTGTATAAAGATTTTGATAGACTGCTTGATATTGCATATAAATATGATGTTGCCCTGAGTTTAGGTGATGGGTTGAGACCGGGTGCCATTGCTGATGCAAATGATATGGCACAGATTGGCGAGCTGTCGGTACTTGGTGAACTGGTGACCAGGTCCCGTCAGAGACAGGTCCAGGTTATGGTTGAAGGTCCCGGGCACATGCAGATTGACAAAATAAGTGACCATGTTATGTTACAGAAGAAACTTACTTCCGGTGCACCATTTTATTTACTGGGCCCGCTTGTTACTGATATTGCACCGGGATTTGACCATATAACTTCTGCTATCGGCGGGGCTATTGCCGCTGCGAGCGGAGCGGACTTTTTATGTTATGTAACACCCGCAGAACACCTGCACTTACCTGACGAAGAGGATGTTCATCAGGGCGTGATAGCTTCAAGAATAGCAGGACATTCAGGGGATATTGTTAAAGGTGTCCGGGGTGCAAAAGAATGGGACAGGGAATTTTCAATTGCGAGGGGTAGTTTAGACTGGGAGAAGCAGAAGATGCTTGCGATTGATGGAGAGAAGTTTAAAAAAGAAAGAGAAAAAAACAGACCTTCCGATGAACAGGTATGCACTATGTGCGGACAGTATTGTGCAATGCGTCAGGAAGTTAAGGGGTCAGGTCTCAACATTCAACAAAAACAAAAACGGACAACAACAAGCATACTATAATGAAGAAAATAAAAGTAAAAATACCGGCGACAACAGGCAATTTAGGGTCAGGATTTGATGTCGTAGGTGCGGCACTGAAATTATATAATACAATAGAAGTTCAACCGGATAATAAAAAATTGGTCATTGACATAAAAGGCGAGGGGGAAAACAACCTGCCCCGTGATAGAAGAAATATTGTCTATCAGGCGATGGAGAAAGTTTTTCGCAAAACCGGCTGTCCACCTGCTACAGGTTACAGGATAAGACTGATAAATAACATACCGGTAGCAAGGGGATTGGGTTCAAGTGCATCTGCAATAATAGGCGGACTGGTCTGTGCTAATAAACTCTGCGGTGACAAATTGTCAAAAGATGAAATAATAAAAATTGCTACTGAACTTGAAGGTCATCCCGACAATGTGATTCCTGCATTGTTAGGCGGTTTGTGTATCAGTTACAAACAGAAAGATACAGGAAAAATAAGATATGTCAGACTGGATTTACCTACCGGACTGGTGGCTGTTTTGTGTATCCCGGAGTTTGAGTTATCCACGGAAAAAGCAAGAAAGATATTACCAAAGAAAATATCAATGAGTGATGCTGTATTTAATTGTTCGCGGGTTGCTTTATTGATAAATGCCCTGACTAAAAAGAAGTATGAATTGTTGTCAGTCGCTATGGAGGATAAGTTGCATCAGCCATACCGGGCAAAGTTAATCGGGGGTATGGACAATGTTTTTAGAACTGCTGTTGAAAGCGGGGCGTTCGGCGCAGCACTTTCAGGAGCAGGACCAGCTATTTTAGCTTTCGTATCACCGGGAAAAGCTAAAAGAGTCGGTCAGGAGATGGTGAGAGTATGGAGAAAGAATAGAGTGTCAAGTAAATACGCCATATTAGGTTTTGATAATGTTGGGGCACAGATAAGTAAGAATTAAAATCCCCCCGCACCCCCTTTGACCGAAGTAGGTTCCGTAGGAATAAAGGGGGAAAATAAGGGGGATTAAATAAGGATTTTAGAGTGAGACTTGTTGTAATGAAGTTTGGCGGTTCATCGGTTGCTGATATAACAAAAATAAAAAATGTTGCAAACAGGGTTATAAACAAAAAGAAAAAATACCATAGAGTTGTTGTGGTAGTATCTGCTTCAGGAGATACCACCGATGAATTAATTGAGCAGGCACATGAAATTACAGATATGCCTGATAGCAGAGAACTTGATATGTTACTTGCAACAGGTGAACAGATTTCCGCTGCATTATTAGCCATAGCAATAAAGTCCAGGGGATATAATGCTATTTCTCTGACAGGACCGCAGGCAGGCATATATGCTGATGGTTCCTACACAAAAGCCCGTATAACGGGTATTAAACCACAGAAAATCGTTGAGGAACTTAAAAAGAATAAAATAGTTATTGTAGCGGGATTCCAGGGAATTAATCCATACAATGATATAACGACACTCGGACGGGGAGGGTCAGACCTGACAGCGGTTGCATTAGCAGCGGTGCTAAAAGCGGATATATGCGAGATTTATACTGATGTGGACGGTATTTATAATGCAGACCCGAGAGTATGTCCTTGCGCGGGGAAAATTTTAAAAATATCCTACGATGAAATCCTGGAGATGGCAGGTGCAGGCGCACAGGTTATGCAGGCGAGGTCAATTGAAGTGGCGAAAAAGTTTAACGTTAAGATAGAGGTTAAATCAAGTTTTTTAAATAAACCAGGAACAATTATTTCTTAAAATGGGGTCAGGTCTTGACATTTGACAAAAATTCGTCCGAATTCGGACGCTACAAACAATGGAAAACTCGTCCAGTTAAAACTGGACGCTACATTTTGGAGGAGAGAGATGGAAGAACCGGTTGTTACGAGTGTTACGTATGATAAAAACCAGGCGAAACTTTCTATTGTAAATGTACCTGATAGACCCGGTGTCGCTGCAAAAGTTTTTACTGCACTGGCAAAACAGAACATCAATGTTGACATGATAATCCAGTCATCAGCAACAGAAAAACGTAACGATATATCGTTTACAGTTACAAAAACTGAACTTAAGAAAGCACTGACTATATTAAAAAAAATAGGTAAAGAACTTAATGCAGGTGGTGTTATATATGACGATAAAATTGCCAAGGTTTCTATAATAGGTGTCGGCATGAAGAGTCATCCGGGGGTTGCGTCAAAAATGTTCACTGTCCTGGCAAAAAAGAACGTTAATATTGAAATGATTTCAACTTCAGAAATAAAAATCTCCTGTGTAATAAAAGAAAATTACGTTAAAAAAGCAGTTCGGACGCTGCATAAGTCATTCGGGTTAGGTCAGGGGTAAAAAGCATGGTTCAACAAGTTCACCGGGTAAAACTTTTAGATACTACGTTACGCGACGGTACACAGATGTCGGGGATATCTTTTTCCGTTGAGGATAAAATAAAAATTGCAAAGGCGATTGATGAATTAGGCGTCCACTATATAGAAGGCGGATGGCCGGGTTCTAACATAAAAGATAACCAGTTTTTTAAGGAAATCAGAAAGATTAAACTTAAAAATTCTGAAATCGTTGCTTTTGGCTCAACGAGGCATAAAAACAATAAACCGCAGGAAGACCGGAATTTGTTAGCAATAGTAAATACAAAAGTTAAAACATCCTGCATTTTTGGTAAATCGTGGGATTTGCACGTGATTCATGCTTTAGGTTGTTCATTAGACGAGAACCTGAAGATGATAGATGAGAGTATACGGTTCCTTCGGGAGAAGGGATTGAAGGTAATATACGATGCAGAGCATTTTTTTGACGGGTTTAAGGCAAAAAAGGAATATGCATTGAAAACAATTGAAACAGCAAAAAAAGCCGGAGCATTTAATATTACCCTGTGCGATACCAACGGCGGCACTTTGCCTGACGAGTTAAGGGAAATTATTCATCAGGCGAAAAACGCTATTGGTTTTGATGCCCCGGACGTTTCTTTAGGTATCCACACACACAATGATTCTGACTGTGCTGTTGCAAACAGTATAATTGCCGTGGATGAAGGTTGTACGCTTATCCATGGAACTATTAATGGTTATGGTGAAAGGTGCGGGAACGCCAATCTGTGTTCGGTTATTCCGGATTTGCAATTGAAATCAGGGATAAATTGTATTTCCCAGAGCAAGATGTCATATCTGACAGAACTTTCAAGATATGTTTCAGAAATAGCAAATATCGCACCGTCTAACCACCAGCCTTATGTAGGCTATTCAGCTTTTGCACACAAGGGCGGTGTCCATGTATCCGCTATGGCACGGAATGCGCACACTTATGAGCATGTTGACCCGAAGGTTGTCGGCAATGAGAGAAGGGTGCTGATTTCAGAACTTTCGGGCAGGAGCAACGTAGAACTCAAGGTTAAAGAATTAAGACTTGATTTTGTAAAAGATAAAGATTCCATGTCTAAGATTATTAATTTAATCAAGAAACTTGAACACAAGGGTTATCAATTTGAAGATGCAAATGCATCTTTTCTACTCGTGGTAAGGAAAGTCCTGGGTAAATATAAACCGTTTTTTGAACTGAAGGGGTTTCGTGTCATTGTTGAAAGTGACCCTAAAACTAATGTAATGCACTCTGAAGCAACTATTAAACTTGAAGTTAACGGTAAGGAGGAACATACGGCAAGTGCAGGAGAGGGTCCTGTAAATGCCCTGGACAATGCATTGAGAAAAGCTCTTGAAAAATTTTATCCGCAACTTGCCGAGATGTCCCTGGGCGATTTCAAGGTGAGGGTTATAAATGCTGAAGGAGGGACAGCAGCAAAAGTCCGCGTGCTTATTGAATCACGGGATAAAGAAGATTCGTGGGGGACAATAGGTGTTTCTGAAAATATTATTGAGGCAAGTTGGGAAGCATTGGTTGATGCAGTTGAATTTAAATTATTGAAATAATTGGTGACGGTCTTTACTTATTTACATTTGGGTAAACTCTAATGTCCCGCTTGTCGACGGGCAGGCAAGACCTGACCCCACATAGGAGGAGAAGTGGAAAAAACCATTAAGAAATTGCGGAGTAACGAGATTAAGCAGGGTGTCCCAAGGACACCGAATCGTGCACTGTTATATGCAACAGGGTTATCTCAGAATGATTTGGAAAAACCATTTATAGGCGTTATATCCTCATTTGCAGATATTGTTCCCGGACATACAAATATGCGTGACCTGGAACGGTGGATTGAACGGGGTGTATGTGCCGGGGGCGGTGTACCGTTTATTTTCGGTGTGCCGGCAATCTGTGACGGTATAGCAATGGGACATTCAGGAATGTACTATTCATTACCGTCGAGAGAATTGATTGCAGATTGTATTGAAAGCGTTGCAAAAGCACATTGTCTTGACGGACTCCTGCTTTTAACAAACTGTGACAAAATAACACCGGGTATGTTAATGGCAGCAGCACGGGTTAATATCCCGTCAATAGTGGTGACCGCCGGACCCATGTTTACAGGATTTTATAAGGGTAAAAGACGTTCCCTCGTCCGAGATACATTTGAAGCAGTCGGTCTTTACCAGGAGAAAAAACTCAAGTTAGAAGACTTACAGAAATTAGAGATGTGCGCCTGTCCCGGAGCAGGCTCCTGTCAGGGGTTATATACTGCGAATTCAATGGCCTGTCTGACCGAAGCCTTAGGTATGTCCTTACCGGGATGCGCGACTGCCATGGCAGCCTCTGCAGAGAAGAAGCGGATAGCCTGTGAATCGGGAAGGAGAATAATAGACCTTGTCCGAGAAAATATTACTCCGAGGAGAATTATGACCAATAGTGCCTTTCATAATGCCATTGTTGTTGATATGGCATTGGGGGGTTCAACCAACACTGTCCTGCATCTAACAGCAATTGCATATGAATCAGGCGTGGAGTTACCGCTTGAATTGTTTGATAGAATATCAAAAGAAACACCACATATTGTTTCATTAGAACCAGCAGGAGATAACTATATGGAGGACCTTGACCGTGCAGGCGGTGTCCCCGCTGTTCTGTCAGTGTTGAGAAATAGATTAAAATCAAGTTTAACTGTTATGAGGAAGAACATCTTAGATATGGCGAAATCGGGTGAAGTGACAGACAAAAATATTATAAGAATGAGTGAACCTTACAGCAAAGAGGGCGGGATAGCAATACTTTTCGGTAATCTGTGTCCGGACGGTGCTGTTGTAAAACAATCAGCAGTCAGCCAAAGTATGATGAAATTTTCAGGTAAAGCACATGTGTTTGAGTCCGAAGAAGATGCTATGAAAGATATTTTGGGCAAAAAAATTAAGAAAGGCGAAGTTATTGTAATAAGATACGAAGGACCCGGTGGCGGACCGGGTATGAGAGAAATGCTCGGACCTACAAGCGCTCTACAGGGTATGGGGTTAGCTAATTCGGTTGCACTTATTACTGACGGAAGGTTTTCCGGCGGGACACGGGGTCCTTGTATCGGTCATGTCAGCCCGGAAGCAGCTGAGGGTGGACCGATTGCAATAATACGCAGCGGTGACGTTATTACCATAGATATCCCCAGGAGACAACTCATTGTCCGGCTCACAGACATAGAAATAAAAACGAGATTAGCAAAATGGTATGCACCACCACTGAAATTTAAGGTTGGTTACTTAGCACGCTATGCTCAGCAGGTTACATCAGCCAGTAGAGGCGCAGTGCTCGTGGGTGCGAACAAGTGACAATCCCCCTCAGTCCCCCTTTTATAAAGGGGGAGATTAGGGGGATTAGGAGAGGAGATTTAATGCAAAAAACAGGTGCAGAAATATTTGTTGAATGTTTGATTCGTGAAAATGTAAAGACACTTTTTGGTATACCGGGCGGAGTTCTTCTACCTATATTTGACAAACTTTACGATTCACCGATAAATTTTATTTTAACACGGCATGAACAGGGAGCCTGTCACATGGCAGACGGTTATGCGCGGTCAACAGGTAAAGTCGGCGTGTGTATTGCTACATCAGGGCCGGGAGCAACTAACCTGACCACCGGGCTTGCAACGGCACATATGGATTCTATACCACTCGTTGCATTTACCGGTCAGGTTGCGACAAGTCTGATTGGCAACGATGCTTTTCAGGAAGCGGATACAACCGGTATCACAAGACCCGTAACGAAACACAATTATCTTGTAAAAGACGTTAAGGAACTTGCTGAAACTATAAGGAAAGCATTTTATATCGCACATACCGGCAGACCCGGACCCGTGTTAATAGACATTCCCGTTGATATCCAGAGAGCGGTCACGGAATTTGTCTGGCCGGAGAAGATTGAAATGAGGTCGTATAAGCCTAAAACCTCCGGACATCCTGTCCAGATAGAAAAACTTGCCGAAGCAATTGCCAGGTCTGAACGGCCTGTGCTGTATGTGGGCGGTGGTGCAGTAATTTCAGGTGGATGGACGGAACTTTTGAAACTTGCAGAAACTGCGGATATTCCGGTAACTGTTACGTTAATGGCTATAGGTATTTTTCCGCCTGATAGTGAACTTTATTTAGGTATGCTGGGTATGCATGGTATGTACTGGGCGAATATGGCTATGCAGAATGCCGATTTAATTATATCTGTCGGGTCAAGGTTTGATGACAGATGTACGGGTAACCTTTCTCTGTTTGCACCTAAAGCCAAGACCATTGCACACATTGATATTGACCCGACGAGCATATCAAAGAACGTCCCCGTGCAGATACCTGTTGTCGGCGATGCAAAAACCGTATTGAGTGAACTCAATAAAATCGTAAAAAAGAAAAAACATACGGAATGGGTTAAACAAATCAATAAATGGAAAAAAGAAAAACCATTGACATATTCAAACGACAATAAACTCAGGCCGCAATACGTTATAGAACAAATAAATGAACTAACAAAAGGCGAGGCAATTGTGGCTACGGAAGTCGGACAGAACCAGATGTGGTCCGCACAATATTATAGAGCAAAACATCCCCGTCATTTTATATCCAGCGGCGGATTGGGCACGATGGGATATGGATTTCCGGCAGCCATCGGCGCAAAAGTCGCTAACCCGGACAAGACTGTTTTTGATATTGCCGGCGACGGGTCATTTCAGATGAATATACAGGAACTTGCGACTGCAGTCATTAATAAGACAAATGTCATTGTTGCAATATTGAATAATTCATGTTTAGGTATGGTGAGACAGTGGCAGGAGATGTTTTATGACAGGAGATATTCGGCAGTACAACTCCACAGCAGGCCCGACGATTCGGGCTCAAAACATTCTAAAGAAATTTCTTCGCCTGATTTCGTCAAAGTTGCAGAAGCATACGGTGCGGAAGGCATACGCGTGGCCAGGAAGGAAGACGTTGTTCCTGCACTTAAAAAAGCGTTAAGTATAAAAGATAAACCCGTGGTGATAGATTTTATTGTTGAAAGAGAAGAGAATGTTTTTCCGATGGTGCCTGCAGGCAAGGCACTTGACGATATTGTCACAAGCAGTTTAGTATAAAAAACACTGGGGTCACATTTCTTCCGGGAGCGTTCAGACGGTTCTTAATTGGTATTTCTGAAGTGTGACAATGTACCAAAAATTGAAAAAGAGGTAAAAGATGACTAAAAAAATAAAAGTAAGTTATGTCCGCGAGACACAACCGAAATATGCAGCGAAAAGTTTTGCGAATTATACAATCGTTATTGTAAAAAGCGAGAATTGGTATGCAGGTTATGTAAAAGAGTTGCCGGGAGCACATTCACAGGGCAGGACCATTGATGAAGTGAAAGAGAATTTGAAAGAAGCGATAATAATGATACTTGAATCCAATTATAGACATTTTGTCAAAGGTCAGAACAAAGTTTTAGAAGAAAGAATCACTGTGAATGCATGAAAAGGGCTGAATTGATAAGACATCTTTTGGAAAGCGGCTGTGTTTTTGAAAAAGAGGGTAAAAAACACACAATATTTTATAATCCTGAAAGCTGGAAATCAGCAGCGATACCAAGACATAAAGAGATAAACACGTTCACCGCAAGAGGGATTTGTAAAGATCTTGAAATAGAAGTGATTAGAAAACGATAAAATTTTTTATAAAATTTGTTGTAGTAACAAAAGAAAAATTTAGATTTATACCACTATGGGTGATGTGAGATGGAAGAAAAAACGCTTCCGGAGAGAATTGATTTTCAAAATTCAGGAGGTTTGTGTATGATGAGGCATATAATATCGGCGCTGGTAGAGAATAAATCGGGAGTCCTGGCGAGGATGGTTACACTTTTTGCAGCCAGGGGTTTTAATATTGATTCACTGACAGTGGGTGAAACAGATGACCCATCGGTGAGCCGGATGACCATAGTCGTCCGCGGTGATGAAAAGATATTAGAACAGATTGAAAAGCAGTTGAATAAACTCATTGACGTGATAAAGGTGTATGAATACAGCGGGGCAGAGCATATTGAACGCGACCTTGTTTTGATGAGAGTTAAAGCGGACAAATCCAACAGGTCGGAAATATTACAGATTGTTGATATTTTACATGGGACTATTGTTGACGTATCACGGGAATCTGTGATTATTGAGGTTACGGGTGACGAGAGAAAAATACAGGCGTTTATTAATATGCTTAAACCCTTTGGCATAAAAGAGATGGTGAGGACGGGTGTTATTGCAATAGCAAGGGGAAAATGACCCCACCTAGTTCTGCTTTATAAGACAAAGCATAACTAACAGGGGGGTTAGTTAGAACGACGCTAACTAAGGAGGAAGAGGATGGTCGTATTAAATTTTGGTGGGACAAAAGAAGATGTCGTTACAAGAGATGAGTTTCCGTTGGCGAAGGCAAAAGAAGTTTTAAAGAATGAAATAATTGTCGTTGTAGGATACGGTGTCCAGGGTCCTGCACAGGCACTCAATATGAAGGATAACGGAATAAACGTTATCATAGGACAGAGGCCTGATGAAAAATTCTACTGGGATAAAGCAGTCCGAGACGGGTGGCAACCCACAAAAACTCTTTTCCCTATAGAAGAAGCGGTTGAGAAGGGGACTATTATTCAGTATCTTATCTCCGATGCGGGACAGATGGCTCAGTGGCCTAACATTCTGCCACACCTGAAGAAAGGCGACGCTTTATATTTTTCACATGGTTTTTCAATTGTCTATAAAGACCAGACAAAAGTTATTCCGCCGGAATTTGTTGATGTGATTTTAGTGGCGCCGAAAGGTTCGGGCACATCCGTCAGAAAAAATTTTCTTTCAGGCAGCGGGATAAACAGCAGTTATGCCATATTCCAGGATTATACAGGAAGAGCAAAAGAGAGGACCCTTGCCTTGGGAATAGCAGTGGGTTCAGGGTATCTGTTCCCGACGACTTTTGAAAAAGAAGTGCATAGTGACTTAACCGGCGAAAGAGGTGTCCTGATGGGTGCCCTGGCAGGAATTTTTGAAGCACAGTACAACGTTCTCAGGAAAAACGGTCACAGCCCCAGTGAAGCTTTTAATGAAACTGTTGAGGAGCTGACACAGAGTCTGATGCCGCTTGTTGCAGAAAAAGGTATGGACTGGATGTATGCTAATTGCAGTACGACTGCACAGAGGGGGGCCTTGGACTGGAGACATGAGTTCAGAAAAGCTGTTGAGCCGGTGTTTGAAAAACTTTATAAAAGCGTTGTCTCTGGGAAGGAAACAGAAATAGTTTTGAAGGCAAACAGTGCTCCCGACTACAGGGAAAAACTGGAAAAAGAATTATCCGAAATGAGAAATTCCGAGATGTGGCAGGCAGGGGCGGAGGTAAGGTCGTTGAGACCCGAAAACCGGAAGAAGGTGTAATATGCAGAATAAAATTGTAATTTTTGATACTACTTTGCGTGACGGAGAGCAATCGCCCGGTGCCAGTTTAACTCCTGAAGAAAAGGTTAAGATAGCAAAACAACTTGCTGTCCTGGGTGTGGATATTATTGAAGCGGGATTTCCCGTATCAAGCCCTGGAGATTTTTCTGCCGTGAAACTTGTTGCACAGAACGTTAAGGGACCTGTTATATGCGGACTGGCAAGGTGTACCAGGAAAGATATTGAAACCTGTGCTTCCGCAATTAAAGGCGCTAAAAGGTCAAGGATACATATTTTCATTGCAACTTCTGATATACACATGAAATATAAACTCAAAAAAACACCCGAGGAAGTTCTTGAGATTGCAAAAGAATCAGTGAAATATGCACGACGTTTCACCGACAACGTGGAATTTTCAGCTGAGGATGCGGGCAGGACAGAATTTCATTATTTATGTAAGGTGGTTGAGGTTGCAATTGGTTCCGGAGCCACCACTATAAACATACCGGATACTGTGGGATATACAGTTCCCGAAGAATTTTCTAAGTTGATAAAAAACTTAATTAACTCGGTTCCGAATATGGATAAAGCAGTCCTGAGCGTTCACTGCCATAACGATTTGGGCCTGGCAGTAGCAAACTCACTGGCAGCAGTTGTCAGCGGAGCGAGACAGATTGAATGCACAATAAACGGTATCGGTGAACGGGCAGGCAATGCGAGTCTTGAAGAGATTGTTATGACATTGAAAACACGCAGGAAATTTTTTAATTTAACTTACGGGATAAATACAAAAGAGATTTATAAGACAAGCAGGCTGGTATCAAGTCTGACAAGCATCCCTGTCCAGCCTAACAAGGCAATAGTCGGTTCAAATGCATTTGCGCATGAAGCGGGTATACATCAGGACGGTGTGTTGAAGAGTAAACTTACTTATGAAATAATGACCCCGCAGTCAGTAGGCATACCCAGAAGCACCCTTGTTCTGGGGAAACATTCCGGTCGCCATGCTTTACACAAGAGACTTATAGATATCGGTTACCGTCTGAGAAAAAATGAACTGGATACCATGTTTCAGAATTTTAAGAATTTAGCGGATAAGAAAAAATATATTTTTGATGAAGACATTATCGCACTGGTGGAGGAAAAAATAGAAAAAATACCCGAATGCTGCAGTGTTGATTACTATCACATTTCTTCAGGGTCAGGTATTATTCCTGTTGCAACCGTGAGACTGAGGCTATCAAAAGATAAGAAAATTAAAGTTGCACAGGAAGCTGCTAATGGCGATGGTCCTGTTGATGCCGCGTATAATGCGATAGATAGTTTACTGATAAAAGAAAAGGTTATAACTTCGCGTCCAAAACTTGTTGATTACAAATTACATTCTATATCAGTCGGGAGAGACGCCCAGGGTGAAGTTATAACAAAAGTTGACTATGAAGGTATGTCCTTTACAGGACGTGGTACGTCAACGGATATTATTGAAGCGAGTATTAAGTCCTATTTAAATGCTATAAACAGGATAGTATATAATAAAAACAGAGGACGACAAAGGCGCCCGCCCCTATGAACCACACTATTACAGAAAAAATTATTGCCGCACACTGTGCACCCAAGGGTGAGAAAGAAGTTTTTCCCGGTGAATTTGTAGAAACTGATGTTGATATAGCTTTGAGCAATGATATTACGTCTCCGCTGGCTATAAAGCAGTTCAGGAATATTGGCGTTAAAAAGGTTTTTGATAGAAATAAAACAGTAATTGTTCTTGACCACTTTACACCCAATAAGGACATAGCATCAGCGGAGCAATGCAAATTCATAAGGCAATTTGCCAGGGAACAGAACATAAAATATTTCTTTGATGGCGGCAATTGCGGGATAGAACATGCATTGCTACCCGAACAGGGAATAGTGTTGCCCGGAAACCTTGTGATTGGCGCTGATTCGCATACCTGTACTTATGGTGCCCTGGGTTGTTTTTCAACAGGCGTCGGGTCAACCGATATTGCATCGGTATGGGCATCGGGTAAAGTATGGTTGAAAATACCCGAGACAATAAAATTTATTTATGAAGGTAAAAAAAACAAATGGGTTTACGGTAAAGACCTGATACTTTATACAATCGGTAAAATTGGCGTTGACGGAGCAAATTATAAGGCAATGGAATTTACGGGTAGTGTTATCCGGAAACTACCTATGACAGAAAGACTGACAATGTGTAATATGTCAATTGAAGCAGGTGCCAAGTCAGGTATAGTAGAGCCTGACGAGATTACAATGGAGTTTGTAAGAAGAACTAAATCTGGCAGGAATTTAAAATCTAAATTTATGGGACAATGGCTGGACCTGAAATCGGACAGGGCTGTAGATTACTGTAATCTGGTTGAAATTAATGTCAGTAAAATAGAACCCCAGGTAGCTCTGCCCCACCTGCCGTCTAATACAAAACCTGTAAGTAAACTCGGAACTATTTTAGTTGACCAGGTGGTCATTGGTTCCTGTACAAACGGTTTTCTTGAAGACATGCGTATAGCAGCCGGGATATTAAAGGGCAAAAAAGTTCATAAATACGTGCGTCTGCTGATTTTTCCTGCGACACCGGAAATTTATAGACAATCTTTAAAAGAAGGACTGATAGACATATTCATTGATTCCGGAGGTATAGTTAACCCTCCCACCTGCGGTCCCTGTTTAGGCGGACATTCAGGTGTACTTGCTAAAGGCGAAAAATGTATATCTACGACAAACCGTAACTTCTGCGGACGGATGGGACATTTAGAAAGCGAAGTTTATCTGTCAAACCCGGCAATTGCCGCTGCAAGCGCCATCGCCGGAAGAATAACGGGGGTCAGGTAGGTCTTGCTTGCCCGTCGTCAGGCGGGACATTATAGTAGCGTCCAGATTTATCTGGACGATTCAAGGTAGTGTCCGAATTCGGACGGTTAATTTTTATGTTGAAAGGTAAAGTAATAAAATATAAAAGGGATAATATAAACACGGATGAAATAATACCGGCGAAGTTTCTCAATATATCCGAGCCCAGGAAGTTAGCCGAACATTGCATGGAAGGTCTTGACGGTGAATTTTCCAAAAAAGTCAGGAAAGGAAATATTATCGTTGCAGGTAAAAACTTTGGTTGCGGTTCTTCGCGCGAACATGCACCCGTAGCAATCAAGGCAAGTGGTATCAGTTGTGTTATTGCAGAGTCGTTTGCAAGGATATTTTTCAGGAATGCCATAAACATTGGTCTGCCGATTTGTGAATTGAAGAACGCAACCCCAGAGATTTCCGAAAACGATGAATTAGAGATAGATTTAACAAAAGGTGAAATAAAGAACGCAACTAAAAATAAGGTTTTTTGTATTAGTCCGTATCAGGATTTTATGGTCAAGTTAATCAATTCCGGCGGATTAGTTAATTACATAAGAAAGAGGTAAAATATGGCGAATAAAAAGTACAGGATTGGTGTTTTACCCGGGGATGGCGTAGGTCCCGAATGTATCCGTGAAGGGTTAAAGGTACTTGAGTCAGCTTGCGGGAAAACAAACGTCAAGCATGAACTTGTCAATTATGACTTCGGCGGTGACCGCTACCTTCGTACAAATGAAATCTTACCCGATTCTGCAATTGAAGAATTTAAAAAACTTGATGCAATTTACTTGGGTGCAGTCGGGCATCCTGAGGTCCAGCCGGGTTTACTTGAGAAGGAGTTGCTGCTGAAAATAAGATTTAAACTAGACCAGTATATAAACCTGCGTCCCGTAGTCCTGTATCCCGGTGTATGGAGCCCGTTAAAAGACAAGACACCCGAAGATATTGATTTTGTAGTCATAAGGGAAAACACGGAAGGTCTCTATTGTGGTATAGGCGGTGTATTCAAGAAGAATACAAAAGATGAAATTGCTGTCCAGGAAGAAGTAAATACATATAAAGGTGTTGAAAGATGTATAAGGTATGCTTTTGAATACTGCGAGAAGCGAAAAAGCCGTAAAAAAGAAAAAGAAGTAACCATGGTGGATAAATCAAATGTTCTGACATACGGACATGACTTATGGATGCGGATATTTGAAGAAGTAGGAAAAGAATTCAAAGATATAAAGAAAGGTCATGCCTATGTTGATGCGTGCTGTATGTGGATGGTAAAAAATCCCGAATGGTTTGATGTGATTGTAACAAATAATCTGTTTGGCGATATAATTACAGATTTAGGTGCAATCACACAGGGCGGACTCGGTGTTGCTGCGGGAGGGAATATAAATCCGGAAGGTGTTTCAATGTTTGAACCCATACATGGCTCTGCACCGAAATATACCGGCAAAAATGTGATTAACCCCATAGCAACGATTGCTGCCGGCGCTATGATGATGGACATTCTCGGTGAAACTGCAACTGCCGAAAATATTGAGAAAGCGATAAGAAAATCGTTATCTTCGGGGAAGTTTAAATCAATGGATGCCGGCAAAATGGGGATGAGTACTTCTGAAGTAGGCGATTTAATAGCAAAATCAATATGAAGAAATATAATGTAGGAATTGTCGGAATAGGGTTAGTCGGGGCTGAGATGCTAAAAGTCCTCAGCCAGAGAAAATTCCCTGCAAAATCTGTCCGGGTATTTGCCACAAGAGAAAGAATTGAAAAGATTGACGGTAAAAAATATAAAGTTGAAGTAGCGGGAGACAATTCTTTTTGCGGGCTTGACGTTGTCCTGTTTGCCGGAACAGAGGGAGCCAGGGGTGCATCTCAGAAATTCGGCTGGAAAGCAGTTGAGTCAGGTGCGTTTGTTATAGACAATGGCGACGATTATCGTATGGACAGCAGGGTAGCGCTTGTTGTGCCGGAAGTTAACCCCGAGGACCTTTCAAAAGAAAAAAAGTTTATTGCCAACCCGAACTGTTCAACAATACAGATGGTGGTGGCACTGGCGCCCCTGCACAGGGCTGCAGGAATAAAACGCATTGTAGTATCCACGTATCAGTCTGTTTCCGGAACGGGACGCGCTGCAGTAGAGGAATTGTCTGTTCAAACACAGGATATAATTAAAAATAAAATTCCGAAGATAAACGTATATCCACACAGGATTGCTTTTAATGTTTTTCCTCACATAAGCAGTCTTACTGATGAATTCAGGGGATATTACAAAGAAGAAATAAAAATGATAAAAGAGACAAGAAAAATATTTAACTCTCCGGACATGAGAATATCCGCAACCTGTGTCCGGGTGCCTGTATATTCAGGACATGCAGAGTCAATTAACGTACAATTTGAAAAGAAAATCAGCGCTGTTGATGCAAGGGAAATATTAAGCAGTTCGCCGGGAATAAAAGTTCTGGACGAACCCGAAAAAAATATTTATCCTACACCGATAGACGTTGCAGGGAAAGACGAGGTTTTTGTGGGTAGAATAAGGGAAGACTCATCTTCTGAGAATACCCTGGACCTCTGGGTCGTTGCGGATAACATACGCAAAGGCGCAGCACTTAATGCAGTCCAGATAGCAGAAGTGCTCATAGAAAAACAATATATATAATTCAATCCCCCATAACCTCCTTTGTTCCTACGGAACCTACTTCGGTAAAGGGGGAATATAAGGGGGATTTAGTGAAAAATATGAAGAAATTAATAGTTAATGCTGATGATTTTGGATTAGACCTAAAAATAAATCAGGGAATAATCCAGGCGCACAAAAATGGTGTTGTGACAAGCGCAAGTCTGCTTGGGACAGGCAATGCCTTTAATACAGCAGTCACCTTAGCTAAGGGACACTCCGATTTAGCAATAGGCATACATTTTGACCTGGATAAGTTTTTTGTAAAGAATCCTGAAAAGGAAAGTATAAGAGGATTCATCGTCCCAAAACCTTCAGTGGACGAGATTACCTTTGAGTTAAAACGGCAGTTGGATATGATAAAATCTGCAGGACTTGAAATAACCCATATTTCAAGCAGGGATAACACACATCTTGAAAATGAAATAATACCCATTGTGTGTGCTGTTGCAAAAGAATATAATATCCGCGCAATACGATTTTCCAGAAAGTTTTTTCAGACAGACAACGAATATGACCGAATAAAAAATATAATAGACCAGTATAATCTCGTTTACGCAAGTCATTTCATTGCAGGTTGGTACTGGGGAAATATTGACGAAGAATTCACTACTGCAGAACTCAGAACCAATCCCGGCTATGGTGAGTTATGGCGGGAGTACGAACTTGCAACCTGCATTGACCCCCGATTAAAGGAATACCTGCTTAAAATAAATGTACAGTTAATAACCTTTAAGGATTTAATAACACCCCAAAATCCATAAGTGGCAGACAAAAAATTAACAAACAATAATGTTAAATATGAACAGTTTAAAGAAATTCTTCAGAAGTATGACACAAAAATATTCAATTTGCTTTTATCATTAACAGGAAGTACAGAAGAAGCAAAAGACCTGACACAAGAAACCTTCATAAAAACATTTAAAAAATTCCGTCTCTTTCAAAAAAAATCTCAGCCATATACCTGGCTTTACCGTATAGCAATAAATTCCTGGAAAAACAAAATTAGATATGACAAACGACGCGGTATTCCCTGGCAGGAATCAATAGATACTCCCCAACTTTCTTCTGAACAACCACTTATATCCCAATTCAAAGATACCGCCACTTCGTATCCTGAACAAATAGCACAGAGTGAAGAAACCAGAAATTATATCAGGAAATTTATACTTTCCCTGTCGCCTAAATATAGAATTCCTGTTACGCTCTATATAAAAGGTTTTTCATATGAAGAAATAGCACATATTATAAAACGCCGTCTGGGTACGGTCAAATCTCTCATATTTCGTGCAAAAACTATGTTGAAGGACAAAATTATTGAATATCTTAAATAATGCAACTTTTTATACAAATATGGTGTCTAATATATAGTAGATAACCAATCCCCCCATATTCCCCCTTTATTAAAGGGGGACAGAGGGGGATTTGATACCGGAGTGAGGTGGCACAAGTGAAATGCAAAAAATGTCAGTTAAAATTTGAAGATTATCTGTCAGGTAAACTTTCTACAAAAGCAAAAGAGAAGTTTGAGTCGCATTTAAATATTTGCAAGGAATGCGAAAAACAATTCCGGATACTGAAAACAGTAGATAGCACCATAGAAAACCTGCAGGATAAAACTACTGAAGTAGAATTGCCATATGGAACACGGGAACGTATTCTAAACAGTGTAAAATCACTTTCGGAGAGACGTATCCCTTTACTTATCCCGCGGACAAATAAGATAGTCCCGCGGATATCAATAGCGACAGCGATAGGTTTTATTTTGATATTTACTTCAATTCAGTTTTGCACGATGTATAAAAAATGTCCATTCAGACACAGAGAAACATATGGTCCAAATAACCTTATTGCCGATACAATAGCAAAAGCAAAGATATTGAGTGAAGAAGAAATTGCTAATGACAGGATATCTGAAATAATTGGATTAGGGAAAAATATTCAAAAAACATAAATCTAAAGGATGGAGATTAAAATGAGAAAAAACAAATTGGTTACAGGTTCAATTTTAGTTTTAGTTCTATTATTGACACTTTTTTGCACACACACTCTGGCACAAGATATTGCCTTTATCCTTCCTAAATCACTCAGGGTCTCTACAAACACCGTAACAATAAAAGGTGCGGTAATGAATTTTGATTTGGACAGGATAGATATTGCTGTTGTAAATCTAATTGACCTTGTTAGAGAACAAAAACTTAAAGAGAAAGATAAAAGGGAAAAAGAACCCTGGTTGAACACTCTTGAATATGAAACCATCCCGGTTTTGAACGGTTTCTTTCAGACTACGGTAAACATAAAGGAAGGAATAAATTCAGTCCTTGCAAAACCCTCCGATACAAAACCCACAGCAAAAAATATTGAGATGAAGGTCATTGTTCTGGATAAAGTATCGCCCCGGATTAATTTAATTGAACCTCAATCAGACCGTATTAGAGACTTTAAGAAAATTTACGGAAAGATAGAGAAGAAACCTTATCCCAGGACAATCAAGATAACAATAGAGGCGCTCGTATCCTACTCAACGGAAGACGGTCAGGAATACCTGCTGAACAAATTATTGGAAGCGACTGTCCCTGTCCAGAAAAAAGGATTTAGTTTGCCGGTATCGTTAAAAGAACTTCTTACGGGCGAGGAAATTCTGGTAATAACAATTTTCACTGATGGTGCGGAGGTAACAAAAACTTTATTTTAAGGAGGTGCGTCATGCACAAATCAGTTTTTAACTTGGTAGTAGTATGTTTGGCAGTAGTCATTATTGGGTGTGCTTCAAGACCAATAACTCAACAGCCGGTAGCACCTGCTGCCGAGCCAAATGAAAAACTTATCTGGTCAACACATGAACAACGTCCCGGTTGGACAGTGAGTGAACCGGAGACAGTCGGAGAAGAACTTGCATTTGTAGGATTATCGGAC
The DNA here is from genome assembly GCA_001871125.1 of Elusimicrobia bacterium CG1_02_37_114. Taxonomy (GTDB): domain Bacteria; phylum Elusimicrobiota; class Endomicrobiia; order CG1-02-37-114; family CG1-02-37-114; genus CG1-02-37-114. The sequence continues at coordinate 3,361 of MNXB01000001.1, read as the reverse complement.
AAGTATGCAACGGAAAAGGAATCAAGAGATGATGCTATGAGAACAGCGACAAACAATGTTGTGAAATATATCGGTACACTTGCCCAGGATAAATTTAACCGCCTCCAGACATCCTATGGGCTTACCACACAAATTGTTGACCCGACAAATGTTACAAGAAGACTTGAAGAGCAACTTGCTTCTGCTTTTGCAACGAGAATAAAAGCAAAAGAGTGGTATATTGAAAAATGGCAACGGAAAAAGACAAAAGATACATATATACTTGCCTTTGTTCTTTCTAAAGTTCCAAAGACATCAGTTGATGAAGCATATGAGGAAGTGCTAAATAATACTATTGATGACTTGAAAAAGAAACGCGATGAAGCAAGTGAAGAACAGGCAAAATCACAGTTTGAAAATGCAATGAAGGCTTTTGAAGATGCCAAACAACAAGGTTTCTCATTAGAAGAAAAAGAATAGGATGAGAAACATCTTATTGATTTTATTACTTTTTTTTACCGGATGTGCCACTATTCCTAAAGGAAAGATGGTAACTAAAGAAAAACCTATAAAGGAAAATATTACATGGTGTTCGCATAAAGAACGTCCTGGCTGGACAGTAAAAGAACCTTATTCTGAAGGTGAGTTTTTGCTGTTTGTCGGGTTGTCAGACAAATTCGCAACAGAAAAGGAAGCAAGAGATGATGCACAGCGTATGGCTATAAATAATGTTGTAAAATATATAGGGGTTGATGTAAAGGATAAATTCCAGAAGATTCAGACCAGTTACGGGTTGAGCAGTGAAATAATTGACCCGACAATTGCTACGAAGAAAGTAGAAGAACAATTGTCACAAGCAGTTGCAAGGAAAGTGAAGGCAAGAGAGTGGTATATAGAAAAGTGGGAGAGAAAATACAAGACATATTCCGAATATTATTACAGTGTGTTTGTATTATGTCAGGTGCCCCAAGAAGAACCTGATAAAGTTATACAGGAACAACTTGAACACCAGAGAGAAATTCTTCAGGTAGCCAGGTCAGGCAACGATAAACTGGCAGAGTTAAACAATAGGTTATTGGATGCCAAACAGACGCCCTCATCTGAGTTTGACACCAAATCTTCTGTTCTTCACCAGGTGATAAAGGATGCAAATGAACTCAAATCAAAACTGAGTGTCCACAGCGAGTTATCATCAATATCAGAAAAAGTTGAATCAGTCATAAATGAGTCACAGATTGAGCTGGATAAAATGAAAGAACAGTTGAGTAAAAGAATTGCTGTAAATATCATCTCTTTGAAAGTAAGTCCATCAAAAGTCAAGATTGCCGAAACAGAGTTAATAACCAAACTAACTAAAAATGGTTACGAGGCAATATCTGTGGAAACTACATCGTCGGACATGCTAAGAAACAGGGTTAGCAAATTAATATCAGGAACACTATCAACAGAGTATTTAGGAGATAAAATAGAACTACCTGATGGTAAAACAATGGATTATGCTCCGGGCTACCGCACACAGATTGATATAAGGATAATTGATGTGAATTCCAATACTGCTATTGCAAGTAAAAATGAGTCACAGAAGGATTTTGGAAAAACTAAAGATGAAGCAGAAGAAAAAGCCATAAAGAAGGTTGCCGGAAAAGTCGCCGAATACATTATAAAGGAATTGAAGTAAGTGAATTAAAATGTACTTGAAGAAAGTTTGTTTAAACCTCTTTATTGTTGTGTTACTGATGATGGTATTGATGAGTTGTATCAGTAAAAATTCATTTCGTAGTTTAATAAAAGAGACCATTCCTTCACCTGAATCTGATAGTGCTGCAGAAGAAACAATAGTGAAGTTGAGAAAAGAGGTATCCAGGGCACCATTAGAGGAAAAAAGTGTGAGCAAAGGAAAATCCGCAGAAGTAGTGCCCAAAACTGACAAGGAAGAAGAATATTTGTTACCAGGGATTCCTCCTGCAGTAGAACCCAGAGAGAAAACACCAGCATCACCTCCACAGCGTCAGCAGGTCAAAGCAGGAGCACACGATGACAATGAAGAATTTGCATATTATCTTAACTTTCTTGAAAGGTATCCGAATCTACAGGGGATACAGAAACTAAATACTGCAGAGAGGTATATCCTGCGTGTTGTTGACAAAAATGGACTCTCTGTTCCTTTTGCTGATGTCAGGATTCCTGTGGATGAGAATAGAACATGGGAAGCAAAGACATACGCTAATGGAGAAACATTACTATTTCCTGGTATTGCTTTTCCAGATAGAAAAATAAATCTTGAGCAGTTACCCGTTCAGGTAGAATATCAGGGGGAAATCCATAAGTTACCTTTTACAAAAAATAAAGACGGCATAGTGGAACTGTCTTTACCATCAACACGCCAGATTCAACCCTCTCCCGCAATTGATATTGTTTTCTTACTTGACACTACAGGAAGTATGGGTGATGAGATAGACAATCTGAAAGATGTAATATTTGCTATTCATTCCCGTATTATAAGATTGCCAGGACAGCCCGTGGTGCGTTTTGGGATGGTCCTTTATCGTGACAGAGGGGACGAGTACGTAACCCAGAGTTATCCTTTGACTTCTGATGTTGACGAATTCCAGAAATCACTTAATGGTGTTAGTGCCAGAGGTGGAGGCGATACGCCAGAAGATTTACAAGCAGGATTGTTTCTTGCAGTTGAACAAATGTCTTGGAAAAAAGATTCAATCAAACTCATATTTTTACTTGCTGATGCACCTCCGCATACAGATTATACTGATGAAAAAGATTATATCACTACAATGAAAAAAGCACAGCGGGAAGGGATAAAGATTTGCACAATCGGTGCCAGTGGACTTGAAACTGTCGGAGAATATGTTTTTCGTCAACTTTCAATATACACATACGGACAATTTATTTTCCTTACTTACGGTGAAACAGGTGAAAGCGATGGGAAAGGCGAACCCGGTAAAGTAAGCCATCACACTGGAAGCAACTATCAGGTAAAAAACCTTGATGACCTTGTAGTGGACATTGTTAGAAGGGACCTGTCATACATCAGTGAACCGGGTACTATCAGTCCCGTGGTATCTAAGCCAGTTGAAGAAAAGGACCACCTTGAGATTCGTATAGATAACTTGTTGCAGCAGGTCCATATGCAGATGCAGGAGGTTTCAAAAGAACTCCTGATAGGAATTATTGCCACTTTTGATTACAACAAAAACGAACTAAAAGACCTTGCAGAATACTTAGGAGATTTAGCCAGCGAAATACTCCTGAAAGAAAAATGGATGAAATTAGTTGAAAGGAAAAAACTTGAAGAGGTGCTTAAAGAACATAAAATGGAACTCACCGGGTTGATTGATTCAAAATCCACTTCAAGACCTGGTAA
>MNXB01000119.1 GCA_001871125.1 Elusimicrobia bacterium CG1_02_37_114 | reverse complement strand
ATTTGGATATGTTCCCATGCCCCCATATTACTAATATTGCATTTTATTTTCAACTACTTTCTATATTAGCCAAAAAAGGAAATTCCTGTACTATATGACAAATTTTTTCGGTAACATTTTAATTTGACTATGGAGTATTTTTTTTATAGAATTTTCTGGTAGGTTTTAGTATGGTTATGGATAAAACATTTTTAATCCTTACAATTATTTTTTTGGTTGTTGCTTTCATGGTACTTTATCTATTACTGAAAAATAGAAAATCGTCATCTTCTGGCGAACTTGAGGAAACAAAAAAGCAACTGCATTCATATATGTCTAAGGTAGATGACCTCATGTTCACATTAAACAGTATCCACGAATTCAGTCTTCAGGTAACAGGTATCGCTTCCAGAGAGGACCTGGCAAAATATATCGTTGATTTAGCGTGTAAACTATTTGATGCCGGTACCGGTTCGGTTATGCTAATTAATCCAAAAACATCCGAACTTGAGATAGTTGCTTCAAAAGGTTTACCGGCAGAAATAACCTCTTCGGCAAAACCTAAGCTGGGCGAAGGTATTGCCGGTAAAGTTGCAGAAACAGGGAAACCTATTTTCGTTGAGGATATTACCACTGACCCCAGGTTTAATAATAAAACAGGTAATGGATATTCTTCAAAATCGTTCCTTTCCGTACCAATGACAGTAAAAGATCATGTCATAGGAGTGGTGAACGTTACTCCCCGTAAGAAAATAGAAACTTATGAAGATAAAAGTATCCGCTTATTATCTATCCTTGCTGACCAATCAGCTTTTGCACTGGAAAACCTTAGATTATACGGTAACTTAGAAAAATTTTATATGGATATGGTTGAAATATTAGCGAAAACTGTTGATGTCAAGGATTCATATACCTATGACCATGCTGAACGTGCACGGACTCACGCCCGTAAGATTTGCAAACAACTGAATTTGCCCGAAGGTATAACAAAACCCATTGAATATGCTGCGTTGATTCATGACATAGGAAAGATTGGCATAGAGCATCAGATACTTGAGAAACCGGGTAATCTTACACCTGAAGAAAGGAAATCCGTGGAACAGCACCCGGCTATTGGTTCAAACATAATAAAACCGGTAGTATTTCTATCCTCCATTGCTCCTATCATATTGTATCACCAGGAATGGTACAACGGAAGGGGGTATCCGGAAAAACTGCAGGGTGAAGAAATACCTCTGGGTGCAAGGATAGTTGCGGTTATTGATGCATATGATGCAATGGTGTCCGACAGACCTTACCGGAAGGCAATGGCAAAAGAAAAGGCTATTGAAGAATTAAAAAGATATTCCGGAGTACAATTTGACACAGAAGTGGTAAATGCATTTCTACAGGTTCTGGAATAATGGCTGCTAGTTTATCCGCAGGATTATCTTATTTATATTTAATCTCTACGCCGATTGGTAATTTAGAAGATATCACATTACGGGCATTGAGGATATTAAAAGAAGTTGATATTATTGCATGCGAAGATACGCGGAGGACAAAAATTTTACTTGACCATTATTCCATAAAAAGACCTCTTGTCAGTTTTCATTCTTATAACCAGGATAAAATGTGCAGGGTCTTAATTAATAAAATTATATCAGGGGAAAATGTTGCGGTTGTATCTGACAGCGGCACACCTGGTATTTCCGACCCCGGAGCACTCCTTGTCCGAGATGCTGTTTGTGAAAATATTCCTGTTGTTCACATACCCGGACCAACAGCATTTGTTACAGCGCTTGTCAGCTCGGGTCTGCCGACAAACGGTTTTACTTTTCTGGGGTTTTTACCCAGAAAAACCGGCAGAATCAAAAAAGTCTTGCTGAACCTTATTGATATTGGTAAAACAATAATTTTTTATGAGTCGCCTTACCGTATAAAAAAAACATTGGCACTCTGCAGGGAAGTTTTTCCTGCTGATACGGATTGTGTCGTTGCAAGAGAACTTACAAAAAAATATGAAGAATATATCAGGGGGAAAATAACCGAGGTATATGAGAAAATCAATAAGAGGGGGAAAGTTAAAGGTGAATTAGTCGTAATGTTATCAAAAAGGAGAAGTCTGAAAAATGATTAAGGTAGGAATAATCGGGGTCCAGGGTTATGCGGGTGAAGAGTTGGTAAAGATTCTTTTAAAACATCCGTCAGCAAAAATTGTATATCTTGCTGACAAAATGGATAAAAATAAAAAAATTGACAGCATATACCCGTATCTTAAAAATAAACTTGACCTGGAATGTGTAAATTTTGAGCCCGGCAGTCCCGGACTTAAATCTGCTGATGTGGTATTTTTAGCATTACCTCACGGTGTCTCTATTGACATTGTGGCAAAAATACATAACTCAGGTAAAAAAGTCATTGACTTAAGTGCTGATTATAGATTGAAAGATGCTGAAGTATATGAAAAATGGTACGGCTTAAAGCATACGCATACGGAATTATTAAAGATAGGTGTATATGGTCTGCCTGAACTGTATTACGAAGATATTAAAAAAGCACAGATTGTAGCAAATCCCGGCTGTTATCCTACGAGTGTGATTTTAGCTTCTGCACCGCTATTAAAAAACGACATAGTGGATTACACCAGAGATATAATCATTGACTCAAAGAGCGGTTTTTCCGGTGGCGGTAGAAAATTTGCTAATGAATATATATCTGCGGGTTCACAGAACACATTTGCATATAAGGTTGGCAGAAAACACAGACACATACCCGAAATTGAACAGGAATTAAGTAATCTTGTAATACCCTTACAGGGTGTCCCGATTAAAGTAACGTTTACACCCCATGTAGTCCCGCAAGAACGCGGGATGTATTCCAGTATTTACTTTGACCTTAAGAAAACCATATCATTAACTGATTTGATTGAATTATATAAACAATTTTACAAGAACAAACCTTTTGTCAGAATTATGCCAGACGGTAAAATACCTGAAACAAAATCGGTCGTCAATACGAACTATTGTGAGATTGGTATAAATATTGACGAATCGGGTTCAAGGTTGCTGGTTTTTTCCGCTATTGATAATTTAGTTAAAGGCGCTTCGGGACAGGCAGTCCAGAACATGAATATTATGCTCGGTTTACCTGAAACCGAGGGGCTTCCCGAAACCGCAGGGTTTTAAAAAAACATTTATAATTTCCTTGCTTTTAAATAATTGATAAGGAGTGATGAGATGAGGAATAAAAAAACAAATGATAAAATTCTAAATTTATTTGTTACAAGACTAAAACAGCAATTTGGTAATCAGATAAAAAAGATTATTCTTTTTGGTTCAAGAGCAAGGGGTGATAATGACGCATATTCAGATTATGATTTCTTAGTCGTATGTAAAAATTTTTCAGATGAAATAAAAAAATACATTGACGATTTAGAAAATGATATACTTTTAACTGATTTTGTTCTTATTTCCACACATTTAGTTTCAGAAGAAGATTTTGAAAAAAGAATCTATGAACCTTATTTAATGAATGCTAAAAAGGAGGGTATATTAGTATGACAAATGAATTTAAAGAGCAATTAAAGAGAATGATAGAAAAAAGTCAGCAAACATTAAAAGCAGCAAAAGATTTGCTTGAACATAATGATTTTGATTCAGCATCTTCCAGAGCATACTATTCTGTGTTTTATATTTTGGGAGCATTGCTTCTTACTAAAAATCTTTCTTTTTCTAAACACTCAGCTGTAATTTCATCATTTTCAAGATACTTCGTAAAAGAAGGCATCTTTCCGTCTGATTTTGCTAAAAAAATTAAAGTATTAAGAAAAGACAGAGAGATCGGCGATTATGATTACATTTTAACTGTAGATGAAGAAAAAGCAAAAGAAGGTATACGCAATGCCGAGGAAATAATTAAAGAGATTAAAACGTACTTAAAAAAATCCATAGTAAGTGGTGGGTAGTTTTGTCTTACATACAAATCAGAAAAAGAGAACAAGCAGATAAAACTTGAAAAGTTAATAAATTAATTGTAGTATATAGGGGTTAAAACCCTGATTGAAGGCTCTCGGATAAAATAGGTAATTGAATAAAAACATCAGGGAAATTTGTTCTTTGACATAAAAAACAGAAAAAGACATCTCGGGAAGATGGAAAATACGGAAAATATTCTCAAAAGGGCGTAATACTCCCGAGGTAGATTTATTATGCGAGAGAAAGAATTATTTCTATGTAACTACTGATATGGGAGTGAGAAGAATATTTTTTGATGAATGGTTGGTCCATTTATTGATAATCTGAACAGGATTGATTTTAGAATGAATCAACCAGGCATCAACATGTTGACACATAACGATTAACATAGTTCTTGTGAACCAGTGTTTAGTAGACCTGACTCTGCAATGTTCTAAATTATAGTCAATTTTTTTACGTTTGTTAGATCTTTCGGAAGAAGTACGTTTGGAATATTTCTTTTTCCATTTAGAAGAATCTCTTGGAGTTGGAGTAAAGAGTCGGAAATCAGTTTTTGGTTTAGTGTAGATAACTCTACCATAATCAGATTTAGAACAGTTGAAAAACTTGCATTTAGATATTTTGCCACAGATTAAAGGGCACCGCCATTTAAGACGATGTCGGTCAGGACAAAAGCCCCAGAAAGTCATTTCAGTTTTGTTTTTACAAATGGGGATGCCATTTTCATTAATTTTGGGTTGTGGGTCATAAGTAAAATGTCCTTTGTTTTTCTCGTTGAGAGCAATAAAGGGTTCAATAATCCAATGAAAAAGAAGTTCGTAAATTGGATAAGAATCATTGGCACTATCGCCAAGGAATTCAGAGATAGAGAGTTCTGGATAAAATTTTCTAAATTCATTAAGAGCAGTGATTGTTAAAACGCTATCGTGTCTTTGACATTGAGCAAGTTTGAAGTAAACAGGTAAATCATAAGGGCTGTCAGCAGCGACGAGTTCATAGAGGGTGCGACCATAAACATATTTTTCTCTATAAGAATCCCAGCCCCAAGAGGCATCCGGGTCAGAGAAATAGCGAGGACAAGTACAATCATAGATACCTTTGCTTTTGCAGTTGCATACTTTATGACCGAAATGACTTGCACCTGTTTCAAGAGGAGTGCCGTCACCTGAAACAGAGAGTTTTTTAGGATTACCGAGAATACCTAAATCCGCTGATGGTAGTACAAAGCATTCTTTGAATAAAGTGTTCCATGTATCCTGAGGTCTTTGAGATAAAGGAATTTGTTCATCATGAATAATACGGTTGACTAATTTTCGTGTTATGCCCGGATGTTTAAGAGGTTGTTTTTCACCTTTTTTGTATTTTTTACGAGGTTTCCTTTTAAATATGCGTAACTTCTTTTTATGAGATTTATTTGGAGTATCTTTCCATAGACGTTCTATAAACTCATAAAATGTTCCAACACCGGGAGTGTCGTTAGACTCAAAGCCAGAAAGGATAGCGAATAAAGGATAAGAGCGCATTTTATCAACCCATTGGGTTATACTGTTTGTTCCTGACAAGGTCATAACGATAAGTGAACGAAGCATACAGACAGGGTTACGTGGTTTAATTCCTCTGGGAGTAGAATAACAGTTACGAAGAATGGGTTCAGCTTTTGTTAAATCAAGCAGAAGCACTTTGACAATCAGGTGAGCATTCAATACTAAAGATAGATAACTGTTGATTTGAATATAATATTCATAAAGTTTGTTTTTTACAAATTGCTGAAATAATTGATGAGGATTAAGATTTTTCTTTTGTTCGTAAGATTTTGACATTTATTAATGTAAGTTTATCAATAATTCGTTCAGCTCTTTGATAATTTTTAGACCAGGTACGGGCAATAGAATAATTTCTAATTGGAACATATATCTGTCTAAATTTTTTCTCTAAACTTACACAGAGAACCAAGATTTTATGTTTTTTACCTTTTAAATGACAAATGCAATTGAATTTGCCGCATACTTGCGCTCTTAAATCGAGAGAACCTTTAAGTAGGGGTCCCAGTTTAAATAGTTCTTTCTTAAGCAAGGATTGTTTTTTGAGTAATGCACGTAAATTTCTTCTGCGTAACATTTTTTGTCTCCCTGATTGTTAAATATCTATTATAGTTTTCTATAATAGATTATACAATAAATAGAAAGATTTGTCAAGGGGTAGCCAAAAAAAATAATGAATGTTACGGTAAGAGGTATGAGAAATGCGTAAAACTACAGAGGGAAAATGTTACTACTGTAAAAAAGTTTTTAATAAAACAGCCATAAAGAAACATTTAGATTCATGTGATGAAAGAAAAAGGTTAATAGAAAAAACTGAAAAGAAAAATGCTAATGGAGAAAGATGCTTTTGTGTTTCTGTAGAAGGCTTTTATATCCCGGCTTATTGGCTTTATTTAGACATATCTTCATTAGCCACATTTAGAGATTTAGACGAATTTTTAAGGGATATATGGCTTGAATGTTGTGGACATTTAAGCGCATTCGAGATTAAAGGTATAAGGTATTCATCCAGCCCGGACAGGCTTTATGGAGAAAAACACATGAGTGTTGATCTTACTAAAATTTTAAATGTAGGAATACAATTCACATATGATTATGATTTTGGGACTACAACGAGATTAAAATTAAAGGTAATATCAGAATGTCAAAGAATCAAAAGTGATAAAAAAATTGAACTTATGGCGAGGAATCTACCACCTGAAATCAAATGTTCATACTGCGAGGAAAATGCAAAACAAGTATGCGTTGAATGCGAAAGTTGGTTGTGTAATAAGTGTGTAGAAACACATGAATGTGATGAAAACATGTTGTTACCCGTTGTAAATTCTCCACGAGTTGGTCAATGTGGCTATACCGGAAGTGAAGAAGATTGACACCAAAATGGAAAATAAAATGATTTGTCAAAGGGATAGGCGAAGAAATTTATGAATCTATGGTGGGGGTGTAGAAAAGTTAATTTAAATAAGTCTTGAGGATAAAATTTATCCGAGAGGCTTCCCCTGATTTCAAAAGGAGGTAAAACCATGAGATATTTAATGGTTAGTGTTTGCTTGTTTGTTATGAGTAATTTTTGCTATTCACAAACCATTGGTGTAGAACCAGTTGAGACGGAGCCTGTCGTAGTAAAAAGCACTGAAGCAGAATCTGTTGAGGCAAAACCTGCTGAAGTAAAACCAGTTACGGACCCCCTACAAGACAATATCGCCAAACTTATAGATAAGAACCCTTCTGTCCGCAGGACCGCAGCGAGTAACTTAGGGACACTCAGAAACCCCGCCTCAATTCCTCACTTGATAAAGTTACTGAAAGACGAGGATACCTTTGTGCGTCTGGCAGCGATAGATTCATTAGGTATTCTTCGCGCAAAAGAAGCGAGTCCGGAATTAAAAAACATTTTTGAAACTGAAAAATCCGCGCAGGTCAGACAGGGTATAGCAGTGGCATTTGGATATATCGGAGATACTTCTGCTGTGCCGGTTTTAATAAAAGGATTAAAAGACCCGCATGACGGAACAAAATTTGCCTGTGCACAAACGTTGGGATTAATGCACAGCAGGGAAGCGGTGCAACCATTAATTGAAGAACTTAAGAATCCTGTTATGAAACGCAGTGCACTCAGTGCATTATCTTTAATAGGGGACACGACAGCATCCGCTGCTGTCCGTGAATTGTTTAATGATGAGGATATAAACATTCGTATAGAGGCAATAAGAGTTGCGGGTGCCCTGAGAGACAAAGAAAGTATAGCCACTCTGAACGCATTTCTTAAAGATAAAAATAATACGGTGGTTGTTACATCAGCAGAGAGTTTAGCGAATATGGAGGATAATGCAGGTTTAGCAATTGCAAAGAAACTTGTCTCGGACAGCGACAGGACAGTCCGTTACCGTGCAATAAACACGCTTGGACTGGTAGGCGGCAGGGATTGTCTTTCTATCCTGAAGGCACTTAAGGATGATTCCAGCGGAGTGGTTGAACGTGCGATAGGTATGATTAATTCCAGGTTTCCTGAGGAAAAGAAATCAGTACCCGCTAAAAAATCTAAGTGAAACCCAAATGAAAATCCCCCTCAATCCCCCTTTTACAAAGGGGGAATATAAGGGGATTAAATAAAGAGAGAATATAAAGAGGGATTAAAAAAATGAAACGCTTTTTAGGACCCTTAATTCTTTTATGTATCTGTGTCACTGGTAATTTATTTGCCTACACAGATGTTATTGATGTACCGACTGCTGAAGTTGTTAATTATTACACAATGGATTTGAACTTCAGATTATATTCGGGAGGCGGGGTGCTGTCCCGCATTAATTTTGGTGTCCTGAAAAGGGTAAACATAGGTGGCTCTGTTGATATTGATAAACTTATTGGTAAAGAAGCACCCTCCATCAGACCGCCGGCATTAAATCTTAAATTTCGTGTCTTTGACGGGTCACAAAAGTTTCCAGCCTTAGCAGTAGGATACAGCGGACAGGGGTATAGATACGAAGAATCTTCCGGAACATATTTAGACAGAGAGAAAGGTCTATACTTTGTAGGAAGTATAGAGGCGTTGACAGAAGGTTTATGGTGGCATGTCGGGACAAACATAAACTTTACCAGAGAGGATAACAGGGATAAATCTAACTTTTATGCATTTTTGGGGTTTAATTATGATATTGAAGAAGATAATAAAAAAATGTTAAGTTTTATGGCTGAATACGATAATCTAAATGATTTAAGAAACAGCCGGCTTAACAGCGGCCTCAGGTTTTTCCCTGCAGAAAATATTCATGTAGACCTCTCTATTAAAGACATAGCATCCCAGCATGGTTTTCCCACCGAAAGATTCTTAAGTATAAATTACCAGGGTAATTTCTAAAAATGGCTGAAGAATTTAGTGGATTGGAATTTGAAAGACCTGTAATAGAACTTGAAAACAGAATTGATGAACTAAAACAATCTTCTGCGGATAAATTAGATAATCCTGCGGATAAATCAGGTCAAATAGATGTTAAGGCAGAAGTAAAAAAACTTGAAAAACAATGTGAGGAACTGAAACAGAAGATATATACTGTACTCACACCTGCACAGAAAGTTTTACTTGCACGACATCCCAAAAGACCGTATTCTATGGATTACATCAATTCCCTGTTTACCGATTTCATTGAACTCCATGGAGACAGATGTTTTGCAGATGATAAGGCTGTAATATGCGGATGTGCAATGTTTAATGGAATGCCTGTTGTTGTAATCGGACAACAGAAAGGCAGGACTGTTCAGGAAAACATAGACCGCAATTTTGGATCCATGCTTCCGGAAGGTTACCGCAAAGCACTGAGGGTGATGTATTTCGCTGAGAAATTTAATAAACCGGTTATCACTCTCATTGATACGCCCGGCGCTTATCCTGGTATTGGAGCAGAGGAACGCGGCCAATCAGAAGCAATTGCAAGAAACCTGCGAGAGATGTCAATATTAAAAACACCAATAGTGGCAATTGTCATCGGGGAAGGTGGTTCCGGCGGCGCACTCGGCATTGGTGTTGCAGACAGAATACTTATGCTGGAAAATGCGTACTATTCAGTCATTTCACCCGAAGGATGTGCGTCCATACTTTTCCATGACGCAAAAAGGTCAGGCGAAGCTGCGGAGTCACTTAAACTTACCGCCCAGGACCTTTATACGTTTGGCGTGACAGATGAAATTATAAAAGAACCGCTTGGCGGAGCTCACAGGGACATTCGTTTTGTGGCAGACAATATTCGTTCTGCGTTAACGAAACACATAACCGAACTTAAAAAATATAATGTCAACACGCTTTTAGAAAATCGTTACGAAAAATACCGCAAGATTGGAAAATTCCAGGAGAAAATCCCACCGCCTTCTTCGAAGAAAAAGAAACATTAAGTTTTTCGCTCCCCTTGACTTTTAAAGATATAGTTGCTATACTTATTTCAGTTTTAGGACATAAATGGTATAAAAATGAAACTATTCCATTTACAGCAAAAACTTTCAAAATTGAAATGTTTCACTCCTGTTGATATCAGGCGATATACAGGACTATCCGAAACTGCAGTCCAGAAGATAATCTCCCGATATATTCAAAAAGGAATCTTCGTCCGTCTCCGCAATGGGTTGTACATGTTTAAAAATACTCCGTTTCCTCCATTATGGTATATAGCAAACAAAGTCTATAATCCCTCATATATCTCATTTGAAACCGCTCTCGCTTATTATGGTTTTATACCGGAATCTGTTTATACAATCATTTCAGCAACATCAAAAACGACCAGGAATTTTGAAATAATTGACAGAGAATTTAGTTACCGTAAAATTAAAAAAGAAGCTTTTACCGGATATAAACCTATCAAGATAGAAGATGAAATAATACTATTTGCTGAACCCGAAAAGGCACTGGCTGACTATTTATATTTTGTGTACTTAAAAAAAATCAGAATTAATGAGAGACTAAAAAAAACAGGCATTAAAAAGAATATTTTACTGAAATATGTAAAATCTTTCCAAAATAAAACATTTACGGAGTGGAACAAAAATGTTATCGGAAAATACTATTAAGGAACTTTCTGTAAAACTCCAAACTACCGAAATCAATATTGCACGCGAGTATTTCCAGCATTTGTTCCTGTCAAATCTTTATAAATCCAAGGATTCGGAAAAATTAGCATTTAAGGGAGGAACTGCCTTAAGAATAATCTATGGGAGTCCGCGTTTTTCAGAAGACATTGATTTTACAGGAAATATAAAAATCTTTCATATTAAAAGCATTTTAAATAAAACAATAGAAAAAATAAGACTTGAAGGGGTGAATGTCACGGTTTTAGAATCCAAAGAAACTACGGGAGGGTTCCTTGCAATTTATGAAACCAAAATTCATTCGTCAAATATTAGAGTAGAGTTAAATGTTTCACTCAGGCAGAAGCAAAATGGATCAATGTCGGAATCCCATCTTATTGTATCTATGTTACACCCTGCTTATACGGTTATAGCTTTAAATGAGAAAGTTCTTGTCAAAGAAAAAATAGAAGCATTGTTAAGCCGAAAGGTACCAAGAGATATTTTTGATATGTATTTTATTTTGAGAAATAGAATGTCTATTAATGTAGTGGTCAATTACCAGAGCAAATTGTTGAAGACGATTTCAGGTATTGATAAAAATATTCTGTCAAAGGAACTAAAAATCTATCTTCCAAAAAGTCACTGGAACTTATTAAATAATTTTCCGGAAAAACTCATAAATGATTTAAAGCGGATTTGAGAATTAGATTAGATTTAACTTTTCTCACCGTTCAGGTATTATTACCTGAAAGAAGTTTTAACATTTCATCACGGATTTTTTCAAAATCACTTATGTATTTTTTATCCACACTCTTTGAGGGAGGAAATTTCAATTTTAAGAAATTCTTGAAACTGCCGTCTTTTGTTATCCTGAAATCCAGGTGCGGTCCTGTAGAAAGGCCTGTAGAACCGACATAACCTATCACTTCTCCCTGCCGGACATGTCTGCCCACGCTCATACCTTTTGCAAATTTAGACAGGTGACCATACATACTCGCGTATCCCCCGGCATGTCTTATGGTCAGCAGGTTACCAAATCCGCCCTTCCATCCGCGAAAGGTAACAGTCCCATCGCCTATTGATACAACGGGTGTCCCTGTCGGTGCTGCGTAATCTATGCCAAGATGCGGTCTATAGTAACGCAATATAGGATGAAACCTGTTATATGAAAAATGTGAACTTATCCTGCGGTAGTTTAGCGGTGCGTGAAGAAATATTTTTCTCAATGACTTACCGTCAGGATAATAGTAATCATTGGTGCCGTCCGGATATTCAAAATAAATTGCTTTATGGTCAGAAGTCTGTCTCCCGGAATACTCTGCAGCAAGTATCTTCCCGCTTGAGATAATTTTGCTTTTGTATTTATACTGTTCAATAATCATCTTGAAAGTATCACCGACTCTCGGCTCGGTGAAGAAATCTATCTGCCAGGAGAATATGTCCGCAAAAGACATTATGGTTTCCGGGCCAAACCCTTTTGAAACCATAGCATTATATAGTGTAGTTTGCATTTGACCTGTTACACAGGATATAATTTTCTCAACAGGCAGGGCTTCCTTGTGACATATATAACCATAACTGGTATTTTTAACATTATAGGAAACAATTGGGTCAGGACGAAAAATGAACTTTACTATCCTGTTATCAGTTGAACTGTATATTTCATACACATCCCCGCTGTGTATTTTTCTTAAATCATATTCTTTTGATAAAGTTTTTGCTACCCTGGACCCATCAAAGGCATTAACATTATTATCTGTAAAAACACCCAGTAATGTATCTCCCGTAGAAAAAGTTCCCGAAGAGATAACAATTATTGGTCTTGAAATTATGTAATGTCTTACCCTCAATAAGATTATACTGGCTATAATTATTAAAATGCCCACTGCAATGTAGATATAGTACTTCTTCATTTTAGATACTCCTTTAAATACTTGCCGGTATATGATGATTCGGTTTTGACTACGGTTTCAGGTGACCCCGCAACAACAACCTCGCCGCCGTTTTCCCCGCCTTCAGGACCCAAATCTATTATCCAGTCAGCGGTTTTTACAACTTCCAAATTGTGTTCAATAACCAGGACAGTATTGCCCATGTCAACCAGACGGTGCAGGACATTGAGTAATTTCTCTACATCGGCAAAATGTAGCCCTGTGGTCGGTTCATCCAGTAAGTATAATGTTTTACCTGTTGACCTTTTACCGAGTTCAGTCGCTAATTTTACCCGCTGTGCCTCACCGCCGGACAGTGTCGGAGCGGGCTGACCAAGTTTTATGTATCCAAGCCCTACATCGTTGAGTGTCTTAAGGACCCTTGAAATCTGCGGTATATCCTTAAAAAATGATGTTGCGAATTCAACGGGCATTTCCAGCACATCGTAAATATTTTTATCCTTGAACTTTATCTTTAAAGTTTCCTCGTTAAACCTTTTGCCGTTACAAACTTCACACTTAACGTACGCATCAGGCAGAAACTGCATTTCTATCTTCAGTGTGCCGTCACCCTGGCAGTTCTCGCACCTGCCTCCTTTAACATTAAAACTGAATCTGCCCGATTTATACCCCCGCCTTTTTGAAACAGGCATCTGGGCAAACAAATCTCTGATTGGAGCAAATACGCCCGTATATGTTGCCGAATTTGAGCGTGGGGTACGGCCTATCGGCGACTGGTCAACAATTATGATTTTATCAATATGTTCTATTCCCCTAATATCCCTGTGCTTTCCGGGGACGTCCTTTGATTTATATAATTTTTGGGCAAGAGACTTATAGAGTATCTCATACACAAGCGTTGATTTCCCTGACCCTGAAACCCCTGTAACACAAACAAAAAGTCCCAGGGGTATACTTACATTTATGTTTTTTAAATTAAACTGACTGGCGGATATTATATTAATCTTCCTGGTTTTATCGGGTTGTCTGCGGGATTCCGGCAGGGGTATTTTAAGTTCACCCTTTAAATATCTGCCTGTCAGAGATTCTTTTTCTGCTAAAACTTTTTTGAATGGTCCGTCAACAACCACCCTCCCGCCGTGCACTCCTGCACCGGGTCCCAAATCAATTATCCAGTCGGCGCTGCGTATTGTCTGTTCGTCATGTTCAACAACTAACAATGTATTACCTAAGTCGCGTAATTCTATAAGCGTGTTTAACAGCCGTGTATTATCCCGCTGATGCAATCCTATAGTCGGCTCATCCAGGACATATAGGACACCGGTAAGACCTGAGCCAATCTGTGTCGCTAAATGGATTCTCTGTGATTCGCCACCTGCCAGAGTTGAACTTTCACGGTCAAGTGTAATATAGTCAAGCCCTACGTTTAAAAGAAAATCAAGACGACGGTTTATTTCCTTAAAAATCGGTTTACCTATGATTTTCTCCTTTTCAGTAAGTTCAATCGCAGAAAAAAATTTCCGCAGTTCAACAATAGACACCTGTGTAATTTCAGAGATTGATTTATTCCTGACTGTTACAGCGAGTGATTCTTTTTTAAGTCTTTTCCCATCACAAACAGGACAGATTTTGCGTCTGATATAATTATTATATATTTCCTCTTTCACATAATCCGATTCCGTATCCCTGTATCTTCTTTGGAGATTGGTTATAATACCCTCAAAGTCATCTTTACCGTGTAAGATAATATTTTTCTGCTCCTGGGTTAGTTTATTGAAGGGTTCGTCCATCGGGATTTCATACTTATAGCACATATCGGTCAGAATTTCATTATAATAACCCATCCAGGAACCTTTCCACCTGTGTGTTCTTGTTGTAATCGGTTTAGCCCATGGCTGAAGAGCGCCTTCTTTTATTGATAAATTTCCGTCGGGGACAACCAATCCCGGGTCAACCTCAAGTTTCGTGCCCAACCCGCCACACTCTCCGCAGGCACCATACGGAGAATTAAATGAAAACATTCTCGGTTCCATCTCGGGAATACTTATCCCGCAGTCAACGCATGCATTGTGTTCGCTGAAAACCAGGTTTTTCTTGTCCCGTCCCGATTCATCGGGACGATTATCTGTTATTTTAACCAGCGCAAGACCTCTTGATTCACGAACTGCTGTCTCCACGGAATCCGCCAGTCTTTCACGGACAGTTTCGGTAATTGTCAGCCTGTCAACAACCAGTTCTATGTTGTGTTTTTTATATCTACTCAGTTTAATTTCATCTTCTAAACTATATAACTTATTATCAACATAAACACGCAAATAGCCGTTTGAACGCAGCCTGTTGAAGAGTTCTGTATAAATGCCTATCCTTCCGCGGACTAACGGTGCGAGTACCTGTATTTTAGTGTTCTGTGGCAGACGCATAATTTCATTAATGATTTGCTGTGCTGACTGCTGTTTTACTAATTTACCGCAGTTTGGACAGTGAGGGACACCTATCCTGGCAAAAAGTAACCTTAAATAGTCATAAATTTCCGTAACGGTCCCCACTGTTGACCTCGGATTGTGGCTCGGTGGACGCTGCTGTATTGCTATTGCGGGCGATAACCCTTCAATAAATTCCACACTGGGTTTTTCCATCTGTTCCAGAAACTGGCGTGCATACGCTGAAAGGGATTCCACGTATCTTCTCTGGCCTTCAGCATAAATCGTATCAAAAACAAGCGATGACTTCCCTGAACCCGAAAGCCCGGTCACCACAACTAATTTGTTCTTTGGTATTTCCAGGTCAATGTTTTTCAGGTTGTGCTCGGACGCACCGCGGATAATTATTTTTTCCGTCATAGATATATAATATAGCAAAAAAACAGTATGTTTATCAAAAATAGTAATTTGACATTAAGATAAAAAATTAGTAAAATTTACCTATAGATTAAGAAGTAATGTTTAGAAAATAATAATGAGGGGGGATTACAATGATTAAAAAAATTATCAATTTCAGCTTAATATTAGCGATTGGTTTTGTGTTAACAGGGTGTCCGAAAAAACCTGTCCCACCACCTCCTGTGCCTGTTATTGAAGAACCTGAAAAGGTTGATGAAGAACCCACTCTACGCGGTAAGGAATACCAGTCTATTCCTGAATTGAAGGTTATATATTTTGATTATGATAAATCCGACGTCTCATCAGAAGCATCTATCAAGATAAAGGAAAACGCTGAATATATGAAACAACACCTGGACTTGGAAATATTAGTTGAGGGACACTGCTGTGAATGCGGCACAAACGAATACAACCTGGCACTTGGTCAAAAACGTGCTCTTACTATCCGTGACTATTATATTAAACTCGGTATAGACGGGGGACGCGTTGCTACTATTTCTTATGGTGAAGAAAAACCTGTTTACCAAAACGCAGGCCCTCCTGACTCACCCTCATGTGCATATAACCGTCGTGCAGAAACAAAGGTAAGAGCGATACAAAAACCCGAAGAAGCCCCTCTGAAAGAGGAAAAGTAGTCTTTGAACAAATCATTGTTCGTTATATCCTTGTTACCCATCTTATTTGCAGGCTGTATTGCTACATCAAGAGAGGTGGCTGACCTTAAGGCAGATATCTATCAATTGCGCAGGCAACTTAACGAGTTGCAGAAGAATCAGGCGGATTTATCCGGGAATATGGGTTCTCTGAATACAAATCTTGGCGTACTGAACGAAAATCTTGAAGACAATAAAAGCAGGATGTCGCTTTTAGCACAGCGTATGGATGATATTCACTCTGCGCTGACACAGAGGATGGATTTGCTTTCAAAACAGATGTCCGGCGCAACGCCTTCGCTTACACCTCTACCCAGTGAACTCTATCGCCTTGCATACAGTGACTATTCAAAAGGCAAGTATGATCTGGCAATTATTGGTCTCAGGTCATATCTGGAAAAATACCCTCTGGGTGAACTTGCTCCCAATGCGCAGTACTATATTGCTGACTGTTATTTTAATAAACAGAACTGGGATGTGGCATTATCCGAACTGAATAAATTCTCCGAACAGCATCAAAAAAATGAATTAACGCCATCGGCATTATATAAAAAAACATTATGTTTGATAGAATTAAAAAAAACCGAAGAAGCAAAGACTATCCTTCAATCAATTATAAAGGATTATCCGCAAACTCCTGAAGCAGAACAATCTAAGGACAAACTCCTCTCCATAACAGGCTCAAATGTTGAGCAATAAATATCACAGGGACATAGAGTCTAATCTCAGAATACCGATAATTCTTTCGTTATTAGTCCACCTGTGCTTGTTGTATTTTCTTCCTATGAAAAAGTCAAGACAGATTATTTATGTGACATTTCCTGTTGAACTGATAACAATACCACCCATTCAGGCAGTTCGGGAAAAAGAAAAGGCGGAACCCCAAAAGGAAGCAATTGTCGCAGAGAAAATTATTAAGAAGACAAAAAAGGAAGAACCGACAAAAAAAACAGAAGAGCCTCCACAGCCCCAGAGACAGCCCGTATCCTCCCTGTCTTTAGAAGCAGCAAAATTTCCTTATACATATTACTTAAACCAGATAAGAAAAAAGGTCAGTGCCAACTGGTTTTTTAACCGCCAGAGCGGTAATTTGCGCAATGTGGTATATTTTCGGATAAAACCAAACGGTGAAATTATTGCCTTGAGGTTAAGTGAGTCCTCGGGTGACAGAATATTTGACCAGTTAAGTAGCCGTGCAGTTGAACTGTCAGCGCCGTTCCCGCCTCTGCCGCAGGGGTTTGAAGAAGAATACCTGGGGGTATATTTTGAATTTGCTTTCCGTGAATAGGATAGTAGCTGCTCTTGTGTTTATACCTGTCCTGCTCACTAATATTTATGCTACTGATGTTTACATCAAACTAACCGCGCACGGACAGAGAATAAATATAGGACTGGCAAATTTACCAAAGGAAATCCAGACCGTTGTCCGCCAGGACTTGCTTTTTACGAGATATTTCAATATTATCCCGAGTGAGATGCCTTTTAGCGGTAAAAAGGAGGAACTTGTTGAATGGCAGAAACAAAATGCCGATGTCCTGCTCACCGCCTCCCTGAACATAACAGGCAGCAACGGTGAACTGTCTGCAAAAATGTACGATGTAAATACCGGTAAAATCATATTCAATAAATCTTTTACGGATAGAGAAAACGACTGGCGCAAACTGGCACACGAGTTAAGCGACGAAATCGTATTAAGGTTTACCGGTGAAAACGGCATTGCACATACAAAAATCGTTTTTGCAAATGACGGCACCGGTAACAAGGAGGTTTATACCGTTGATTATGACGGGTATAATCTAAAACGTATTACGGATGATAAGTCCATAAACCTGTTTCCCAAATTTTCTCCCGATGGGAAGCAAATAATTTTTACAACGTATAAATACGGTAACCCGGACTTATATATTATGAACCCTGACGGTAGAAAGAAAAAATCCTTATCAACATATCAGGGATTGAACACCCCGGCCAACTGGTCACCCAACGGAAAAGAAATTGTCCTGACTCTCTCAAAAGGCAGTCTGCCGGATATCTACAGGTTAAATTTAGAGGGTGAAATTATAAAGAGGGTGACTTTTGGAAAATGCATCAATACCTCACCCAATTTCTCTCCCAACGAAAGGGAGATTATTTTCGTGTCCAACCGTTCAGGGTCCCCGCAGCTTCATGTCAGCGACATAAACGGGACTAATGTTCGCAGAATAACCACTGAAGGTTATTCCGACTCACCCGATTGGTCCCCGCGGGGAGATAAAATAGTATTTTCAATGCGTATCCCGGGCAGGGATGAATTTAATATTTTCATATACGACATAACAACAGGCAAATACTATCCCCTGACACATTCAAGCGGAAGTAACGAAAACCCCTGTTTTTCTCCCGATGGAAGATTTATTGTTTTTAGTTCAACAAGAAATAAACACAGGGAATTATTTATGATGTTTGTTGATGGCACAGGACAGAGACGGGTTTGTGATATAAAAGGGAATTCGTTCATGCCCCACTGGTCCAATTAAAAATTGATTTGACAAAAGAATTTTTATAGAATATGTGTTGTTGTAAGATACTTTAAACTTAACTGAGGTGGATTAATATGTGGAATTATTTTGTTAAAGGCGGGATTATGATGTGGCCCCTGCTGGGCTGTTCCATTCTTTCCCTGGCAATAATAATAGAAAGACTAATCTTCTTCTACAAAACAGATGTCAAAATAAAACCTTTAATGGAAGGACTCCTGTCATCTATTAAAAAAGATGACATTGACAGAGCATTAAAAGTGTGCGACAATACGAAAATCCCCATAGTAAACACATTGAGAAACGGTTTAATGAAATTCAGGGAAGGTAAAGAAACAGTAAGAGAATCTATGGAAGAAGCAGGTTTATATGAAATACCCCGTCTGGAAAGATATCTGGCGGTCCTACAGGCACTCGCGTCTATTGCAACCTTAATGGGATTTACAGGAACTGTCATGGGAATGATACGGGCGTTTAATGACATCGTTGCACATGGTATTTCTTCACCGACAGTCGTCGCCAAAGGTATTGCTGAAGCGTTAATAACAACCGTCACAGGCTTGTTTATTGCTATACCGACCCTGTTGTTCTACCACTATTTTTCACACCGTGTTGATAAATCTATTATTGAAATTGAACAGTGTACAAGGGAACTCTTAAACCTTGCTAAATAAAAAACGGGGACGGAGGAAACCAGGTGCTAAATTGGATTTTTGTCTTATTCATCTGTATCTCTAATGAACTCTATGCCGAAACAGTATCAACAGGACCTGTCCCACTGACAGGGCTTAATTATGAAGTTTCTGTTGACACAAGGACAAACATAGATAAACTTTCTGATAAAGACGTTTCTGTCCGTCTGAACGCTGTGCTGTCTTTATCTGCCGAAGAAGATGAAAAAAATGTCGTATATTTTTTAAAAATGCTGCAGGATAAAAATTCTATAATAAGGGACGCTTCTATAAAAGGGTTAATAAGGTGCGGGAAACCCAATATAGTTGGGCCGGAATTTATAAAAAACCTGGATATTGAGAAAGACCACCGGATAAAAATTGCGTATGTCCAGGCGATGGGACAGATTAAATATACAAAAGGCATACCAGAATTAGAATATCTATTGAAAGACAACTCTCCTGTCCTGCGCACCTTTGCCCTAAAGGCGCTGGCAGAGATAGGTTCTCCCCTGGCTTTTAATTCAATAACATATATGCTTAACGATATGGCTGAAGGCGTGAAGATAGCTGCCGCAGAGTCGGTTGCAGAACTCAAAATAAAATCCGCACAACAAAATTTGATAAAGAATTTAAGCCATCCAATTTTTAATGTCCAAAAAAGCATGATAGAAGCACTGGGTGAGGTCGGTGACATAAGGGCAAAAATAGAACTGGAAAAGTTACTGAAAAATGAAAAATTAGCCGATACGGTAAAAATTGCTCTGGATAAAATTGAAAAAAGGGAATCCGCTCGTATCAAGAAAAAGTAGGGCAGGAGGAAGTTTTTATGGTATCTACCAGAAAGGTATTGGTAGTTTATTACAGTGAAACAGGCAATACAGAGAAAATGGCAGAATTTGTTGCTAATGGTGTAAAAGAAAAAGGGATTGATGTAACGGTCAAAAAAGTCCAGGATGTGGGAGCCAGGGAACTGCTGGATTTTGATGGTATAATCATCGGTTCACCGACATATTACGGTCTGCCGGCAGCGTCTATAAAGAAATTACTGGACGATAGCGTTAAATTCCATGGCCAGCTGGAATCTAAAGTCGGCGGAGCATTCACTTCTGCAGGAAATATTGGCGGTGGCAATGAAACGACGATTATGGCTATAATTCAGGCAATGCTTATTCACGGGATGATTATCCAGGGAACAAGTTCAGGTGACCACTATGGGCCGGTCAGTATAGGCAGTCCTGACAGGCGTGCAGAAAAGTTGTGCGTATCACTGGGAAAAAGGGTTGCAGACCTTGTAATTAAGCTAAAAAAGTCGTCCAGTTAAAACTGGACGCTACAAACGATTATCAAATTTTGAATAATGTTAAAAGAAATAAAACAATATGCCTGCCTCGGTTATGTTTTTTTATTGCTTTCCGGACTACAATTACTTAATGCCCAACCAGGAAATATTCTATTCGTTGACGATGATGGGGGCGATTCATATCAAACGGAATATTTAAGTAGATTAATCAAATATAATCTACGATATAGTTCATGGAGTATTCAAATGTCCGGCATTCCTAATTCTGATTTATTGAAAGAATACAATATTGTAATCTGGGAAACAGGTTGGGGCTCTTTGAATTCATCAAGAGAATCAATTCTTCAATCATATCTTGATGCCGGTGGTAAACTTTTCATATCAGGACAGGGCATAGTTCAGTATGATAATTCATTTAGAAATAATTATTTACATGCTAAATATTATTCTTCCTATTGTGAGCAAACCCCAATGAAGGGTAATGATGCACACCCAATTTCAATAAATTTAAACTTTGAAGTGCCATTATGTGTAAATTTGGTATCTGTTTCTACTGATGCCATTTCATTATTTTATTTATCCGGTTCAACAACTCAATCTCTCGGCCTTTGCTACGAAGGTATATACAAAGTAGTGCTTCTTAATTTCAATTTTGGTTATTATTACTACTACGTACCAACACAAACAAAAGATGAAATTCTATATAGGGCAATGAAATGGTTAGGATATTACAGGATAAAAATTTCAGGTACCGTCAGGGATACTAATGGAAATTCCATGGATAATGTGAAATTAAAACTAAACGGGAATTCGCTCGGTTCGGTTACAGCCAATAATAACGGTTATTATGAATTTCGCGAACTTCAAGACGGCTATTATACAATTATTCCCGAGAAAGAAGGATATAAATTCACCCCGCGGGAAAAATCTCTTTCATTTCTTACAGGGGAAATCTCAAGTCAGGACTTTGTCGGAGAAAAAGTAGAATCGGTTGAATTCAAAATAGTAAACAATCTTTTCAATCCAAGAAAAAGCCAGAGTGTAAAAATTACCTATGATATTCCAACAACTTCAAAAGGAAGTTTGAAAATATATACAGTCAATGGAGAACTGATTAAGACACTTCTTGACGGCGAAATCCTGGCCGGTGGCTATGAATTTCTCTGGAACGGCACAAACGATTCCAATGAAGAAGTTGCAAGTGGCTTGTATTTGATTCATTTGCAGGGAACCTCTTTAAATGAGATTAAAAAGATTATACTTGTCAAATAAAGTATTTCTACTGGTTTTAATTCAATTCTGTATGTTTTTGAAATTACAACCCACAATCCGGGCGGAGGGTATAGCCGGAGCAGCCACTTTGAAAATTGTCCCAAGTGCCAGAGCATCCGCTATGGGTGATACATTCACAGGTGTTGCTGATGATGTCAATACTATATTTTTTAATCCGGCAGGATTGAGTTTATTGCAAAGACCCTCGGTTTCTTTTATGAGCAAGCAAATGATTGGTAATACTAATTTAAATGCAATGAGCATTAATTTTTCACTGAAAGACAACAGGCATATTGGATTTGGAGTTATAACATTCAATGGCGGTATGGCAGAAATAGTTTCTGGCAGTATAACCAGAACGATTCGCGCTCAAGAAGACTACTTGCTTATTTGCTCTTATTCTCCTGAAATTACTAAAGATGGTATGGCAGGTGTAAATATAAAAGCACTAAAATCAACTTTAGCAGAAGAATATTCGGCTAATGCCTATGCTCTTGATATCGGAGTAATGCTCAGTCAAAACAAAGTTGAAGGTAATTCATTTGGGTTCGTAATACAGAATATAGACGTCGGAAATGGGATAAAATATATAGATTATTCTGACCCGCTCCCTCTCACTTACCGTGCCGGTTGGGGATATCATAAAATCCTCAATAAAAATAAAAAATTCTTGTTCTGTCTGGATTGGGTAAAGATATATGGAGATGTATGGAAAATAAATCTCGGTTCGGAATTAGTCATGGGGGACTCTCTTGTTTTGAGGATTGGCTATAAATATGGATATGCTTTTACAAATTTATCTACGGGTATTGGAATATATTTAGGCAAAATCAAATTTGACATTGCCGGAAGTTTATTGGGAAATTTGGGAACGAATTACCAGTCATCGCTAAGTATGAATTTTTGAAATAATTCTTAACAGAGGAGGACTTCATAATGAAGACGTTGAAAAATTTCTTTATTCTTTTAAGTGTAGTGGTGATTCCTGCAAATCTTGTTAATGCCCAACTTCCCCCGGGCACAAAAGGGACTCTAAAATTAGACGTTGAAGTTCAGGACGAGTTAGGGTTAGACACAGTAAGTCAGGTTGTAAAACTTGAAAACATTAAACCTAAATAATGCGTGAAAAATGGTATTTTTGAATGCAAAAAACCTTGATTTAACGAGATAAAAAATGTATAATATAAATGAAAAAATGCCTATGTCACAAATCCACCTAAAAAGTGGGTTTAAGTCATATGCCCAAAGGTATAATAAAATTCCATATTTCCTTCGTAGAAAAGGCAATTACAAAGTTTGGTGGACTCTTCTTAATTCACCAATTTTGTCAAAAACTCAAACTGAAACGGTTACTACAGAGACATGTAAAGTTTCAGCAAAGCCATCAACAGTATTACAGTTCAGACCTGATTATTTTTATCCTTTACTATATAATTGCTGGGATATTTCGTATAGACAATACTCGTTCATTGCAATTCAATGGTGTATTCAAGAAACTTCTTGGTGTAAAAACATTTCCCAATCCAACAACAATAAGACGTTTCCTGCACAAACTCCCAGCAAAAGCTATTCGCCAAATTATCAAAGTACACGACCTGCTACAAGAGAAATTATTTTTTATTGGTTGTCCGCAGACCAGTATGATATTCGATTTAGATCCAACTGCAATTACTGTATATGGCAAACAAATACAAAGAGCAAAACGTGGTTACGACCCCAAGAAGCGAGGAAGAAAATGTTACTGTCTCATACTATGCTTCGAAGACAATCACCAAGAATTCTGGTATGGAACTTTACAATCCGGGAACACCAACGCAATAACATTAGCCAAAGGTTTCACCAAAAAGTGCAAAACAAAATTGTCAAAACCAATAAAAAGAATTCGTATCAGAGCAGATGCCGGTTTTTACGATGGCAAATTTGTGAAATTCTTAGACGAAGAAGGAATAATCTACACTATAGAAGCACAGAAATCTGGTGTGATGCAAAATATAATCCATTCGCTCAAATATCAACCATACAGAGATGGTTGGGAAATATCAAAATTCACATATCAACCATTCCACTGGGAAAAACCACATTGGTTTATTGTAAAACGTCATCCGGTACCAGAAAAACGAGAAGACTGGACTCAATTAGAATTAAATTTAACTCCAATCAAAGGATACCTTTACCGAGTTTTAGTGACAAATCTCACAACAAAACCCAGACATGTTTGGAACTTTCACCACCAGAGAGCTCGTGGTGCAGAACAGAATATCAAAGAACTAAAATGGAATTATCCATTAACAAAAATTCCAACTCAAAGTTATACAGCGAATATTGCCTATCTTCAACTGCTATTATTTGCTTTCAATATTGTCAATTGGTTCAAGCGACTCTGTCTACCCAAAGAGTTGCGGTACAAAACATTACAAACTATTCGCCAAGATTTTATATCAATTCCAGCAAGACTGATCAGGTCTGGAGACAGAAATATACTAAAGTTTCCTACTGCTTACCCGGACCAAAAGCTTTTTTGTCGTGTGGTGAAAAAGATCCAGAAT
>MNXB01000127.1 GCA_001871125.1 Elusimicrobia bacterium CG1_02_37_114 | reverse complement strand
CCGATAAAGTCTCTCGGTCTGTTCAACCATTTTTTCTATACTGAAATATTTTTTAACTTTTTCTTTTGCTCTTATTCCCATTTGTATAGATTCCCGTTCATTTTTTAATGCCTGCAACACTGCATCAGCAAGTGCCACAGGATTGCCGGGCTTAACAAGGATTCCGTCAACCTGATTTTCTATCAATTCCGGCACACCGCCTACTTCTGTAGATATTACTGGTTTTCCCCACAGCATTGCCTCCAAAACTACATTGGGTGTCCCTTCCCACAGTGATGGCAGGACAAAAATATCCATTATTGAAATTAAATTAATGGCATCCTCACGAATTCCTGTAAACAACACTTCGTTTTTTATACCCAATCTTCTGGCTTTTGATTCTAATTTTTTCCGTTCGGGACCGTCGCCGACTATTATAAATTTCAAGGAAAAACCAACTGATGGCAGGATAATCTTTGCCGATTCAAGAAAATATTCTATCCCTTTCTGTTTATGCAATCTCCCAACCGTGCCAATAATTTTTTCATTCTCCTTCAATCCCAGTTCCTTAAAAATATTTCTTTTATCAGTGTTCTCGCTGACTTCAATACCATTGTATATGACTTCAATTTTTTCACCATCTGCAACATTTCTCTCCAGAAGAAAATTTTTAAGTGCTCTGGAATTCACAATAATTTTTTTACACAAATTAGACGTAATTCTTTCAATGGACAACTGCCACTTTTTTTCCTGCTCCATTACTCTGACGGATGATATAACCCTATTAACCCCTGCAAGTCGTGCTGAAATCCTGCTTATTATATTTGCCTGAAAAAGCCAGGAATGAACGATATCAATTTTTTCCTTATGGATAATCTTTGAAAGTTTCAAGACCGAGGGAATAAAGATAAATATATTTAATAAACCAGACCTGTTATTCATCTTTAATGAAATTATCTTAATATCAAGATCACTGAGTATTTTGCCATATATGCCGCCTTTTTTTAAAGAACAGACAACAATCTGATATTTGTCTCTATCCATATTTTTAATAGTCTCATACAGCATTTTCTGCGTCCCGCCAACATCCAAACTCGTAATGACATACAAAATTTTCATATTTTATAAATCTTTATTCTGAAATCAGATTTATTGTAAATTTTGGGTTTGAATTCTTTCAAAAGTTTATAAGTCCTATCAAACGTTTCTTCCTCTTCGTCAATCTCTTTATCTTTTGAAATAACAATGTATTCAAATCCTTTCTGTTTGAGATACTTCCTGCCCAAATCAACTCTTTCATTCAGTTCAACCATCTGTGAATAATCCCCCATTTCCTTTGGAGCTATTACATCCCGTTTGATTTGATACCAGTTATACCCGCCGTCCGGTAGTGCCTCCAACTGGAGTTTAAAATAGTCTTCTTTTAAATGACCTGACTTTGCCGACTGCTCGTATTGTTTCTGTATAAGTTCCTTACTTCTTAGCAACTGTGGACCATGGTTGTCAACAAGAATTTTAGCGTTCTTGGGAATATTTGATTCAATCCACTCTTTGGCAAACGTCCTGGCATGCTTCTGGGAAATCAGGTAATCATTCAAAACTGACTGAACCAGGGGGTCTAAAAGTATCAATGACATAATTATGACAAAAACAATCTTAAGTTTTTGATTGATGAGTTTATATGAATCTCCAACCAACCTTGCGCCTGATATTGCAAGGAACGGGAAAGCAGGATAAAGATACTGCAACTGCTGTATGCTCTGTCTTATACACACAACATAAACAATCAGTATTGTTAAGATTACTATTAAGTCTTCTTTTTTTCTTCTGAACACACCCGCTATTATCCCCAGTATACATATTATTCCAAGCAACGGTCTATTCCCGCCAATATACAACACAAATTTTGAGTAATTCAACAATGCGCCCGATTGACCGAACTCTTTATCAGTAGCAGTAAAAATCAAAATTCCTGAAAAATGACGATAAAATGTTTTGAAATCCAATACTGCAAACGGACAACCTGCAACAAAACCGATTATAACAAACACACCACTTAAGACTAAACTTGGACTGAATAAAAGATTCTTAAATGTCACCCGGGCTCTGCCCCGGGCAGACCTGTAACTATAAAACAAGTGAACCAGAACAATCACGGGAACAAGTATGATAGCATTATATTTTGTTGCAGTTGCCAATCCCAAAGTCAGACCGGAAAGTACATAAAATTTTCTCTCTCCGGTATAATATATCTGGAGGGCAATATAGAAAAATATCATTAAAATGAACAACATAGGCACATCATTTTTAATAGTATGCGCTGTGTCAACAAAATTTGGAATAGCAATCAAAAACAACCCGCCCAGGACCCCCACTGTTTCATTATATAATTTCTTTCCAACAAGGTAAGTCATTACAACTATCCCGGTGGCAAAAACAGCACTCAATCCACGGCCTATTAAATAAAATCCGGTCGGATTATTTATATATAAATGTGCAAAATCCCTGACTGAACTAAAAAAACCAAAAATCAAACCAACAATGAAATATATCCCGTATGCTAAAAACAAAATATACATATGCAAACTCGGGTAGAAAAAAAAGTGCGGGTTAAAGTCACCGCTGCCGAATCTCAAAGCTCTTTTGACAATGATTTGTTCATCGTCGTGGTAGAGGTATGGCAGTCCAAAATGGATACCGACAGCACACAAAACCAAACTCACTAAAACCAAAAGTATGGGGACGGTTCTAATATTCATCATTTTGCTCCAATTACGGTTTTTAATATCTCAAATGCCTGCTGGATACTTGTCTTCAGATGGTAATACGATTTTATGTTCTTTAATCTGTCAAAAAGATATGAGGGGCGGAAATAGAAATCAAAAAGAATCTTCCGCATCAGTTTATTAACCTGTTTCTGAGTGAGCGTTTTTGTCGGCATTGTGATAAATTTTCCACCCTGGTCCATAGTTTGTTGTGCCGAATCCATAAGACCTGTTTCTAAAACCACCTTCCGCAGTTCTGTCCCGGGTCTTGGTACAGCTACATTAAAAGAATAGTAATCACATTTTATTTGCTTGGCAAAATTTACCGTATCCCAGAAAGTCTCCTCTGTCTCCTCCGGAAGCCCCATTATGAACGTCCCCACTGTTTCTATTCCGATATCACGGCACAAACTGAATGTTTTACTGATTTGTTCTCTGGTATATCCCTTATGGTATTTTTTCAATATTTCTTCGCTTGCTGACTCAACGCCAAAAATAATCGTATGACAGCCCGCTCTCTTCATTAACTCCAGTAATTCCCTGTCAACGCAGTCCACCCTGGTAAAACAGAGCCAGCCAAAAGTCAGATTCTCCTCAAACATTAAATCACAAATTTCAACTGCCCGATTTCTTACGGCACCCCAGGTCTGGTCAGCAAAAAATATTTCTCTCACTCCTAACTTCTTTATATATTTTAATTCTTCAATGACATTTTCCACTGTCCTGTACTTATATCCAAGAACGCCAATTATGCAGAAAAGACATTTATAAGGACAACCAAAATCAGTCAGGACAGTGGCAAACGGTTTATGTCGGACAAACGGAAACCGGTATCTTTTATTAACAAACAATTCATGTCTTGGCACAGGTAAAGAGAATTCCTCTCTCTTAGCACGCCTTATTTCTTTTTTTACTACCTGACCATTTAACTTGAAAACTATATTATAAATATTACCAAACTCATGACTCAGGTATTTAACTATATCATCCGTGGTGAAATCAAAAAGTATCGCATCAATAAAATCATTTTTTTTAAGTATATCTTCCGAATTTTCCAGAAATATATCACCTGAAACTATTGAAATAAAATTCAACTTTTTTCTCACCAGGGACATAAACCTGAAATCTTCCGGCCAGGAAACTATTCCGCTTAACCAGATTATCGCATCCGGTGATATTTCCACAATTTTCTTGAGACATTCCTCGGGTTTCATCCTGTCAACAATAGCATCACACAGGTAAACGTCGTTGTCCTGTGATAAGATACCGCTTAACATAAGTAAATCTATCGGCTCAAAAATATAATTTGTTTTTGAAGATTTACTGCAATAATAGTCTCTTATATATCTTTTTTCAGCCGGTGGATTCAATAAAAGTATTTTCATACCAGGATTTAAGGCTTTAGCCTTTTAGTCTTTTTTTCAAGAAAAAACTGTGCGTTACGAATTGTATAAAGAGCAGTCCAAAACAAGTTTCTTTTTTCTGAACGAATAAAAACGAAGAAATAAATCAATCCAAACCACAGAGTAAAAAAAATATTTGTTGGTAGCTTAACTATTTTTCTCACAAGAGGGAGAAGAACCGGAAACAACACCGCTGTCTGAAAAAACCTCTGTATATTCGTAATCTCATCAATATCCTTTTGTTTTATCAATGAATGTCCGAAAAAAGACGAATAAAATGCATCCGGGCTTGTGCTTTTCTCAAGCAAACCCTTCTTTACTGCATAGTCAAATAAGGGGGTTCCGTAATAGGGTGTAAATACAGAACACCACGGGAAATCAGTTTTTATTTTTATATTCAAGTCAATAGTCTTATAGACATCCTCAATCGTTTCCTCCGGTAGTCCAACCATATTATAGGTACGGAATTTAATTTTATATTTCTTCAGGTTTTTTGCTGATTGGACTATTTCCTCATCTGATATTTTTTTGTTGAGTATTCCTTTTCGTGTTTTCTCATTGCCTGATTCTATACCAAAAAACACGCTGTAACAGTTAGCTTCTTTAAGTCCTTTAACCAATTCTTCGTCTTTTAAATGATTGGCTGTTCCTAAACATATAAATGGCATATTTACTTCACTTTTATATTTTTTCAAAAATTCCAACACCCAGTTTTTGTCAAATGTAAATGTGTCATCCATAAAATATACGGTATTCAGATTGTGGCTGTTTTTTACCTGTTTAATTTCTCCGATAATATTCTCTGCGCTTCTCCTGCGCAAATATTTTCCTTTACCTTTATATAACTCCTGCAATTTTTGATTGTAACAGTATGAACAACTGAAGGGACAGCCCCTTGAAGTGATAAACATTCTTGTAGTCTCATAACGAAAAATTGAATATTTTGAATAAATATCCCTGTCGCAAAAAGGTAATTCATCCAGGTTCTGAACCAACGGTCTTAAGTCATTCTTATATATATCGCTTTTTTGTTTAACCCAGAGATTTGGAATATTTCTAATCTCGTTTTTATTGTCAACGGCGTTTGCCAAATCAAGCATCGGGTATTCGCCTTCAC
>MNXB01000075.1 GCA_001871125.1 Elusimicrobia bacterium CG1_02_37_114 | reverse complement strand
GGACACAGTCGGGTAATATGAAAAAGGCATTGAAAGTTCTTGATAAATCTGCGAAAATCGGGGGCGATGACCCCGAGACATATTTCTTTCTTGGGTTGGGCTATACGGATATAAAAGAATACAAAAAAGCAGAAAAGAATTTTCTGAAAACCTTAAGTATAAAAGACGATTTCACAGATGCGCATTTTTATCTTGGCATAATTTATGAGCAGACAAAAAGATTTGAAAAGTCCATCCCCCACCTTAGAAGGGTTTTAGAACTCAATCCCAAAAATGACGTAGCTTTGAATTATTTAGGATATTCCTTTGCAGACCGCGGAATGAATTTAGATGAAGCGGAACAATTGATAAAAAGAGCTCTTGAAATATCACCT
The DNA here is from genome assembly GCA_001871125.1 of Elusimicrobia bacterium CG1_02_37_114. Lineage (GTDB taxonomy): Bacteria > Elusimicrobiota > Endomicrobiia > CG1-02-37-114 > CG1-02-37-114 > CG1-02-37-114. The sequence continues at coordinate 5,136 of MNXB01000075.1, read as the reverse complement.
GAAAATGGAGCCTACATTGATTCTTTAGGCTGGATTTATTATAAAAAAGGCAGGGTTATTGAGGCAAAAAAAGAATTAGAGAAAGCAATTGGTAAATTAGAAGACCCTGTTATATACGAACATTTAGGCGACGTGGAAAAAAACCTGGGTAAAGACGATAATGCACTGAAGTATTACAAGAAAGCACAAGAACTTGACAGGAAAAATCGCACTCTAAAAAAGAAAATAAAAGAAATACAAAAGGGTCTAAAATAATATGGAACTACTGGCACCGGCAAAAGTCAATCTGTTTCTTGAAATTATAGGTAAACGAGCGGATGGCTATCACGAGATAGATACAATATTACAGACTATAAATCTTTACGATAAGATATCAATTTCAAACAGAGACCAGGAGATTGTATTTAAATGTAATTGGCTGCGTCCCGAAGATATTGTCCCCGATGAGGAAGACAATATAGCATACCGTGCAGCAATTTTATTAAAAGAACAGCTCAATGAGAAAAAAGGCGCAAAGATTGTAATAAAAAAGAATATACCGGTTGGTGCCGGGCTTGGCGGAGGGTCAAGCGATGCGGTCTGTGTTATAAGGGGGTTATTGAAACTCTGGCACAGAAAAATAGAAAGAAAAGACCTGGAGAAACTGACATTGAAATTAGGTGTCGATGTGCCATTTTTTCTACATCAGGGTTGTTGTTTCGCAAAAGGTATAGGCGAAAAACTTACGCTGGTGAGGACATCCTGGTCAAAGAAACCCCTGTGCCTGGTTTTAGTAAATCCAGGATTTCCTGTGCCTACAAAAATGGCATACAGGTTATTGCCGGACCGATTTACAGATAGACATGTTATTGATAAAATTAAAAGTCCTTTGACTGAAACTGTTTTAAAGAGTATTGCTTTTAACAGGTTTGAGGAGGTGGTTTTCAGACATTATCCGGGATTGAAAGAAATTAAACAGAGTTTAATAAAAGTAGGCGCTGAACTCGCTTTGATGAGCGGCAGCGGGTCTACAATTTTTGGTATATTCAACACTGAAAAAGATGCAATGAGTGCATATAGAGAAATAAAAAGAATGATACCCGAGGAGTATAAAATAATATTGTCAGAAACTATTTAAAATGAATTTTATAATTAAGGCAATTTTTGGAACAAAGAATTCCCGTGTATTGAAACAGCTCAATCATATTGTTGAAAAAATCAACTCTTTAGAGCCGGAAATAGAAAAACTCCTGGACACTGAACTCAAGAATAAAACAGTGGAATTCAAGGAGCGTCTTAAAGGCGGTGAGACTTTAGCGGATTTACTGCCGGAAACGTTTGCCTGTGTCCGTGAAGCCTCCAGGCGGACAATAGGTCAGCGACATTTTGATGTCCAGCTTATCGGGGGAATTGTCCTCTATGAAGGTAAAATTGCTGAGATGAAAACCGGTGAAGGTAAGACATTAGCTTCTACTTTGCCGGTTTACCTGAATGCATTACTTGAGAAGGGTGTCCATCTTATTACCGTAAACGACTACCTGGCGAAACGTGACCGCTACTGGATGGGGCCTATATATGAATTTCTTGGCCTGACAGTCGGGTATGTAGAACATGATATGGACCCCTTGACAAGACAGGGTATGTATAAGTGTGATGTAACTTATGTCACCAATAACGAGATTGGATTTGATTACCTGCGTGACAATATGGTCACTAATAAGGAGGAACGTGTATTGAGGGGGATGTGTTATGCCATTGTTGACGAAGTTGACTCAATACTCATAGATGAAGCACGCACTCCGCTTATTATCTCAGGTTCTGCAGAACAGGCCACACAAAAATATTACTTTGCTAACCGACTGGTGCCAAATTTAAAAATAAGGATGATTACGGAAACAGAAGAAATTGAGGCAAAATATAAAGGAGAAGATTTAACTGTCGGATATGATGGTAGCGGTGATGAAAAAGCTATGAATGTTACTTTGACTGACCAGGGAATAAAAAAATGCGAGCACTTACTGGGTATAAAGAACCTGTATGACGATATTGATTCAGAATGGGTCCACCATATAACACAGGCATTGCGAGCGCATAAATTTTTCCTTCGTGATGTTCATTATGTAGTTAAAGACAGGGAAGTGATTATAGTTGATGAATTTACAGGCAGGCTTATGCCGGGAAGACGTTGGTCTGATGGTCTGCATCAGGCAGTTGAAGCCAAGGAAAAATTGATGGTGGGAGAGGAAAACCAGACGCTTGCAACGATAACTTTCCAGAATTATTTCAGAATGTATGAGAAAATTGCCGGTATGACAGGAACAGCAGTAACTGAAGCAGAAGAATTTTTTGACATATACAAACTTGATGTTATTGTTATACCCACTAACAAACCGATGATACGGGATGACAACCCTGATGTGATATACCGCACTGAAAGAGAAAAGTGGACGAGCATTGTAGAGGAAATCGGAGATTGCTGGAAAAAAGGGCAGCCTGTTCTTGTCGGAACGAGGTCAATAGAAAAGAATGAAAAAATGTCAAACATGCTCCGTCAGAAAGGCATACCTCACCAGATATTAAATGCCAAACATCATGAACAGGAGGCACAGATTATTGCTCAGACAGGTAAAAAAGCTGCTGTGACGGTTGCTACGAATATGGCAGGCAGGGGAGTGGATATTATTTTAGGTGGCAATCCGCCAGATAAAGATGAACAGAAAAAAATAATTGAACTAGGCGGGCTTCGGGTAATAGGTACGGAACGGCATGAATCGCGGAGAATTGATAACCAGTTACGTGGTCGTACCGGCAGACAGGGCGACCCGGGTTCATCAAGGTTTTATATTTCCCTGGAAGATGAACTGATGCGTCTTTTTGGCGGTGAAAGAATGTCCGCTATTATGGAACGGTTGGGTATGAAAGAAGGGGAGAATATTGAACATTCCTGGATAACAAAGGCAATAGAAAATGCCCAGAAAAAAGTTGAATCAATGAATTTTGACATAAGGAAACAATTGCTTGAATTTGACAACGTGATGAACAAACAGCGCGAGGCGATATATTCACTCCGCAATGAAATTCTTGAAGGAGAAGACATTTCCCAGCAGGTAAAAGATATGGCGAGTGAATCCGTTGATGAAAAACTGGGTATGTGGGCGAGTAAAAAACATCCTGAGGAGTGGGACTGGCAGAATTTAAATTCCTGGCTGAATCGTGTTTTTAATATTGAGTTAAGACTATCCCAGGAACAGACAATGAATTTTTCAACCGAATCGCTGAAGGAATTTATTGAACAGAAAATTCTTGAAGTTTATTCTCAACGGGAAAAAGATTTTGGTGAGAGTTTAATACGTGAAGTTGAACGGATGATCCTCCTGCGAATGATGGACACAGCCTGGAGAGAACATTTATACGAACTGGACCATTTGAAAAAAGGCATAGGTCTCCGGGCCTACGGACAGAAGGACCCGGTAATTGAATATAAGCAGGAGTCGTTTAAATTATTTGGGAACATGATGAACCGAATACGGGAAAGCACGGTTGAATATGTTTTCCGTTTCAGACCAAGTCCCGGACCGTTCAGAAGAACTTACCCGGCAGTATCCATGCCGTCCGGAAAATCAAAACCAGAAGATAAAAAAATGCCTGAAATAGTGACAGCAGCACCTAAAAAAATTGGTCGTAACGACCCCTGTCCCTGTGGTTCCGGGAAAAAATACAAGAAATGTTGCGGTAGATGACAAACCTTCTTTTATCAATTCTTACCGGTATATTACTTACCCTAAGTTTTCCAAAATTTAATTTTTCTTTCCTTGCCTGGATTGCACTGGTTCCCTTACTCATTGTTACCTATAATACCAGACCAAAAACTGCTTTTTTGTTTGGACTTATAGCAGGAGTGATTACATACTGCGGTATCCTTTACTGGATTGTCCCGACTTTTACTGCTGCAGGCGAACCCCGGATACTTGGTATTTTTTGTTTGTTATTACTTGCGATATACTGCAGTTTGTATGTAGCAGTTTTCTGTGTTTTAAACAGTTTTTTATCTAAATCTCTCCCCCTTTGCCGAAGTAGGTTCCGTAGGAATAAAAGGGGGATTAAGGGGGATTTGCCATTTGCACCTGCTTTTTTATGGGTTTCGCTGGAATATATCCGGGCACATTTGTTCAGCGGATTTCCGTGGGGGATAATCGGATATTCCCAATGGAATTTTTTACAAATTATACAGATTGCTGATATAACGGGTATATATGGTGTTTCTTTTCTGATTGTGACGGTAAATACTGCCCTTTCTCTAATCCTCGCCCCTTGTGGGAGAGGGGAGGGTGAGGGGAATATCAAAATTCAGAATCTCATTGTTGCAACAGTTCTTTTTTCTTTTGTATTGGTTTACGGCATTTTCAGCCTTAAAAATTACACCGGAGATAAACTCCCCTCTATAAAAATCGCAGTGTTGCAGGGGAATATTGACCAGTATAAAAAATGGGATAACTCATACAGACAGGAAATCATTGAAGCATATACAAAACTTGTTAAAAAGGCAATGAAATATAAACCCGACATAGTAGTCTGGCCCGAATCCGCTGTGCCCGGGTATTTACTTATGGAAAGAGATTTATATGACTGGGTAAAAGGATTGGCAATACAGAGCAAATGTTACCATCTGGTAGGAACGGTGCAATGCAAAGATAAAAATATTTATAATTCAGCATTTATTTTTACCCCGGACGGTAGATTATTGGATGAATATTCAAAAATACATTTAGTGCCGTTTGGCGAGACAATACCTTTAAAACCTTTGCTGTCAAGATATATAAAAACCCTCAATGAACTCGGCGATATTTCTTCCGGTGACAGGCACACTGTTTTTTCCATACATCCGACAAATAAGATAGTCCTGCGGACAAATAAGATAGTCCTGCGGACAAATAAGATAGTCCTGCGGACAGGTCGGACAACAACGTTAAGTGCCAATATATGCTTTGAATCAATTTTTCCGGATTTGATACGAAGATTCTCAAAACATGGCAGCGATATAATTGTCAACATAACCAATGACGGATGGTATCTGAAAACATCAGCCCCTTATCAGCATTTCACTTTCAATATATTCCGTGCTATTGAAAATCGCAAACCCGTTGTCCGTTCGGCAAA
>MNXB01000032.1 GCA_001871125.1 Elusimicrobia bacterium CG1_02_37_114 | reverse complement strand
ATTCTGTATTGTAGGGGTGGCATTTATGACACCTGTTTAATCGGGTCGGATGAATCCGACCCCTACAAGATTATTATTATAATATAAGACTATAGTCAAAGTCAAATAAAATCAAGGTTTCGGGAAAAACTTTGTCGGAAGGTTGTGCCATTATAAATTTTCTTTAGAGCAAGTTCTACACAATCCTGAAGGATATCTTCTCCATCACATTTTAGTATCGGTGGACAAAGAGTAGTTCTGATTATGAACAGGAAAAATCCAACTTCAACAATTCTTCTTTTGCTGTGGTATTACCTTTTTTGGCAAGTGTTATAAGTTTTCTCTCATATACAAGTGAAGGCTTTTGATACTGTTTTGCTACTTCTTCATACAGTTCAAACAAGATTTTTATCCTGTCTATTGCTCACAAATTCAGCTAATGGCACCGAGAGTCTATTTGGTCTTTTACGGTTTCTGATAAGGTTCTTAATTCATATGATGGCAATATATTATTACGCTGATTGGATTGTTTTCAACAGTCTTTTGAGAAAACCCGCTGTTTCCTGCTCGTCTTTCCAGGCAAGTCTTCTCCCGGTCATTTGTTCCCATGTTTTTCTGGTATCGCCGTTTCTTACGTTGATTATAAAATCGCTTACTCTTTCAGAAATATGATCCTTAAGCCGTGCTTTTTCACAGCATTTAATAAATTGCTTGATGTTTATTTCTCCTCTTTTATCCATTAAAAGAGAAACAATATCAGTAATATCCTTGTCCCTACCTTTTGTCATTAATTTCAGGAGTAGAAGTTCTTCGAGTGATATTATTTTAATTGATACGTTTAAATTTTTGTTTTCTTCATAATAGCCATTTATCTTTTTAGTTCTCGCATTCTTAAGGGTTTCTTCCGAAATTGGATAGGAACTGTCTGTAGAAACATCATAGACCTTATCTATACTTATGTGGAGATCTATGAAGTTTTTGTCTACTTTTTTAACGCCGGTTATGCCGAATTGGGATTTGTGAGGATGATAACCAATCTCTTTTAACAAAGGGATAAGCTTACTCAAGCCGGTTTTGAGAGTAACGAAATCAATATCTTTTGTAAACCTGTAACCTTCGGTATATCCTTCAATGGCATATCCTCCAATAACTATGATTGGTAGGTTTATCTTTCTGGCAGTTTTTGCCATCCTTTGCAAGTCCATCAAACTTATTCTTTCAGTTACTTTTTCATCTCTCATTTTTATCTGATTAAATCTTCAATTACTTTAGTAATTAATGCCCTTGATATAACTACATCTATGTTCCATTTTTTTCCAATGTCCTGGTATGGAATTTCTTCTTTTTTACTAAATAAATCCTTTCTTATTATTCTTACATGCAGTTCTTTTCTGGGCTTTGAACTTTGTTGTTCTATTTTCTGTATAAGTTGTTTACTAAATATTCTTTTCTTTATTTCTGTATTTACGATTTCCAATAATAGCCCGACTTCCTCAAGCAGATTACTTTCTTTTGCCAGATTCACCAGTTTTCTCCAGTTTATTTTCTTTGTCAACAACAAAGACAGACAGTCAGTTAGTCCAAACGCGTCTTTTCTTTTTAGAAGACTTATTGTAAGTCTTTCAATCTGTTCTAATGAAAGTCCTTCCTGCCGTATTCTGTCTTTAAATCTTTCTTCAGTAAGGTCAGTAAAGATATGAATGACATTCCTTCCTTCAGCCAGCATATCATCAACAGCAATTGCTATGTTTTTGCTTTTCAGGTAAGCAATAGAGGTTTCAACGTCATTTTTGAAAACCGAGATTTCAATTTTGGCGGGGTTTGCGTATTTAGTGTATAGATATGAAGCATAGTTTCCGGTTAATACATAAGGTATGGTTGTTGTTTTAAGTTTTTCTATGGGGTCATTTGATTCGGTTCCCTCCCCATATACTTCAATGACTTTTTCAATCGGAATGAGTCTATAAAATCTCTTTCTTTTGTCTATCTCGTTTCTTTTTGAAATGAGAAATCCCCTGTCTTCCAGTTCATTAAGAATTTTTGTGACAGACTTCTTGCTTTTATTCAATATAGACATGGCAGTATCAAAATCAAATTTTTCTGTTTTATGTTTATTGTACAATTTTGAATAAGCTTCCGCAAGCCACGGGGCTAACCAACGCATTTTAATAACCTCCCAAATTGGTAGTCTATTTTAATTAGACTACCTATTCAGTAGTATATAAATTTTTCGCTTTTTTGTCAAATGTAATCTTATCAGCGACAGGGCTTGAATTACGATAATATTATGGCAAAAAAACAGGGGCGGAAGAAAAACTATAAAGATTTTGATTTCTCAAGGTTTTCGATAAGTTCAAACTCAAGTGAGTGTGTCCTTGGATATGTTGCATTGCGCCCACAACATAAGAACGTTATGCCCGCCGCTGGCAGCAATTTCCAATGACCTCTTGGCAAACTGCTGACCTTTAACCTCAAGAAAATCTATGTCATAATCAGATAATTTATCAAAAAGTTCCTGAAGATTTAATGTCCAAGGCAATATGACACCTTCAAAATTCTTCTCTTTCGCAGACAGAACAATGGGCAGGACACCTTTGACAATTCTAACCGAACCGTCTAATGAAAGTTCGCCTATAAGCAGGTAATCTTTAACTCTGTCCGGTTTGAGTTGTTCTGTTGCCACAAGGATACCTACTGCTATGGGCAGGTCAAAGGCCGAACCCTCTTTTTTTATTCCTGCAGGGGCAAGGTTCACCGTGATTCGCTTTAGCGGGAAATCAAACCCGGAATTGCGGATAGCAGCAGTGACTCTGTTTTTGGATTCCTGGACGGATTTATCAGGCAGACCTACTATTGAAAAAGATGGGAGTCCATTGGCTATATCAATTTCAACATTGATTAAATATGCGTCAATACCCTGTACTGCTGCAGAAATAACTCCTGAAAGCATAACTCGTATCTTTCTTTATATTGCTTTATATCGCAAAGATTCTTTTATCTTTTATTATGACTTAGAATTAAATCCGAATACGAAGAAGGCTCCGCCTCTCTTGTTTTAATTCCTAATAATTTTACAACTTTATTGAACTCCCTAAGCCCCTCATTATTTGATATACCCTTCAGAACAGTTTCGAGTTCCAAATAATCACCCAAGCCATAAACACTATCCAAATGGATTCTTGTATTTCTATACATCCAAAGTTGACGTATTTTGTTTACGATGCAAAGAGGATGTTTCCGTTTGAGAAGATCATTTTTTTGTTTAAAAGATATTCTTTTAATAGTATAATCTGAATCTTTTATTCCCTTTTTCTCTGCTCTTCGGTAAATGATATACTCTACTATCTTTTTGTTAATTTCTCTGATTTTTTCTTTATTCTCACCAATTCTTAAATAATAATCTAACTGATTCATTTTGTCTTGATAAGTAGCTCCCATTCTATTAATTCTTGTAAGAATCTTGGTGCGATCCGGTATTTTTGTTTTTAACTCAAGGTTATGCATTTTTATTTTTTCTTAAAAATTCTATCCCTTTTGCTGCTCCTTCAAAAAACATTTTGCCGGTGTTCCTGACTTTTTCTTCCAAATGTGTCATAAGTGCGGGATTTTCTACTTTAATGAATTTATTACCTTTCGGCATCCATGCCGGCTCAACTTCCTCAATATTCAACTTCAAATCCCCGGACTCTTTTTTAGACAAAAGTGCATCATCAAATTCTTTGAGATATAAAGGGCCGGAATAATATCCAAAAACATAAGGATTGGTCAAATCAATAATTTTGTCTATTTCATGACTATGAATATTCGGAATCAATGGCCTTATAGCAACCATTGAATTAATACCCGCCTCGGAAACTCTTTTCAAAGTATTAACTCTCTTTTCTACGTTTGGAACTTTCGGTTCCCATTTTTTGCTGGATTCACAACAAGGAATAGATACTGAAAACACGATAAAATTATATCGTTTGCTCATTTCGTTTGAAATTTCTTTCAACTCTTTAATGAAATTATCATTTAAACTTAATTTTGTAATTATTGAAACATCCTTACCCAAAGTAGAAAGCTCTTTTAAAACCCTGACTGCCTCATCTTTATTATGAAGAAATTCAGTATCACACCCGAGCATTATTGTTTTTATTTCTTCCGGTAGGTTCTTCAGCAAAGAAAATTTTTTTTCTGATAAATAAACCTCTTCTTCGCTTATGAATCTCATCTGTGGTCCTATTTGCTGGTTTATAGACAGAACTGGTTAGCAACCCACTGATTTACTGAGATTCATCTGTACTTTCCGAAAATCTTGAGGCGAGAGAACTCCTGATTTGCGGATTATCATACTATCCTTTATGGTTCGAATAATTCCAGTGACCAAAGAAGGATATAACAATCCCGACGAACTCCATTGTTCTATCTTGGTATCACCAAAGAGTACTCTTTTTATATTACTTGTAATAGCCATAACGATTACTTCTTGACGGCTTTGGTGGTAACTATCACCACTTATTATTAAGACGGGCCTCTTTTTTGAGCCTGACTCATCAGAAAAGCCAAAATCTACTAAAACTATATCCTGCCGTTTATAATTTGTCATAAGCAGCATCCTTTTTATTATCCCATAATTTTTTCAAAATAGGATCTTTCTCTAAACGAGTACTGAGGACTGATAATTCTTTTTCTTCTGACTCTTGGCGTAATCGCTCCCGGACACTTTCAAGGATATAGTCGCGAATTGTCTTGCCATGGAGAGTAGCGTATACTTTTATTTGCCTATGTTCCGTAGGAAGCACATCAATACTTAACCTTTCTCGTTCTATCTGTTGTTTTGCCATGTTTATCACCTCTACTTTAATTATACCACATTTCCTTAAATGTGTCAAGAGAAGAAATCTCTTTGGTAGAAGGCAAAAAACCTGCCCTGCCTGTTGCCAGGACAAAGTACAGGGGATACGAAAGTTATTAAGATTTCTTAATAATCTGGAATTCATGGCACAGGACTTTTGGTCCCGGGAAGTGCCCCCGGATATAAAAAAAGAGTCCTGTTTTCAGGACCCCTTATTCGTGTGTTTTTTTTACCCATTTTTATAGAATCCAAATTTAATAGTTAAAACAATTAACTCAATTTTATATATTTAACGTTTTTCTTGTAGAAATTGCAAATTAGAACTAAGAAGTTTTTTATCTCAAAATTTTGAAGTGAGCGAAAACCGGTAGGTATTGCCTAACTCCCCATAAGGAACGAAGGAATAATCTGTCTGGACACCGAGAATCCTTATTCCTAAACCCATCCCTAATCCATTGCTTTCTAACTTTTTCCAGGGAAATTTTTGTTTATTAAAAATTAAATTAATCTCCGTTTCTTTTCCTTCTATATCTCTGAAATAACGCAGTTCAATGTTCCTGCCTTTAGTATCTTCTTCATAATGCACCCATTTAAGCAGATGCAACGCCACCATGTTTTCAAAACGTCGTGGCATATCCTGAACCAAAGACCAATCAAAATGATAATGCTTCTGCTCTTTTTTAACAGCCCGTATTTTAACCATATGTCAAATTTACACTGTTGTATTTTTGACTAGGGGGTGGGAGTGAGAATCATTCTTTTTTCTACAGAAACCTACTTCTGGCAGTAAAGGCTTAAGTTTTAATACGAGGTCGTTATAGGAAATATAATTAATACCATAAATACCAATCTCACCTGCAGCATCTGAATATTTTTTTATGTCATCAATATATACACATTCGTCGGGTCTGCAATTCATTTTTTTTAGTGCATCAAGATATATTTCCTTTGCAGGTTTCATATGTCTCACTTTAAAAGAAAGCGTGACACTGTCAAATAATTTATAAACCCCTGTGGGTTTTATTCCGTATTCAAAGTCCCACTCGCTTGTATTAGAAAGCAATCCAATTTTGTAATGTTTTTTTAACTTCTTTATCAAATCAAAAGTTGTTTCTATAGGCGTAAATATACCAGTATAATATTTAATAAAATCTTCTTTCGTAATTCTTAAATTCCCTCTTTTTTTAACTATCTCATAGAACTCATCAGAAGAAATTATGCCTGATTCATACTGTCTCTCTAAACTATTTTCAGAACCGTATATTAAATCCTTGATTTGATTAAATGATTTATCCGCAGGATTATCTAATTTATCCGCAGGATTATCTAATTTATCGGAATGTTCTGCAAATCTCTTTAAAAATATATTATTGTCAAATTTACAAATTACATTTCCAAAATCAAATATAATTGCTTTTATCATGCCAGCTTACCCTAATTAAATGGGATGTGTCCCTATTATTTCTACAGAGTGTATCTGTCAGTAGAGGAAAAAGCATTTTTTATTAGTTCACAGGTTGTGGGCGTCAACGCTAAAACATCAAATCTAATATCCCCAGTCTTGATATTCCTCTGTTTAATATATAAGAGTGCAAGTTTTATAAGTCTGTTTTGTTTACGGGTATCAACTGATAACTGCGGTAAGCCGAAGGACAGGTTACTGCGGGTTTTTACTTCAATAAACACCAGAACATTATCGTCTTTTGCAATAATGTCTATCTCACCTAATCCTGTATGGAAATTTCTTTCAAGTATCCTGTATCCATTCTTCTTAAGAATTTTTACTGCCCTGTCTTCGCCGTCCTTACCAAGTTTTATTCTGTCATTCATAGAAATCGCATCACCACGAAAAACTCTTCCTGTGAATTTCCGTCAATCCATACAATTTTATCGCTCCCTTGTGTTCTTTTGTAGGGTATCCTTTATTCCGACAAAAACAATACCTGGGATATTTTCTATCTAATTTATACATAACCCTATCCCTGGTAACTTTTGCAATGATAGACGCACAGGCAATCGCTGCACTCTGACTATCTCCGGCAATTATGGCTTTTTGAGGGACATTCAGGTTTGGAATTTCAAAAGGACCATCCACAAGAATAAGGTCAGGCTTAATATTTAATTTCCCGATAGCAATTCTCATAGCTTTAAATGTCGCTCTTAGTATATTTATCCTGTCAATTACGCGTTCACTAACCGCACCTATACCGATACATAACGCCCTGTTTGAAATCTGTTGATAAAACTTTTCTCTTTGTATTTCGGTGAGTTTTTTACTATCGGCGAGGTTTTTTAACCTGAAACCTGCGGGAAGTATTACAGCAGCAGCGACGACAGGACCTGCCAGGGGACCCCTGCCTGCTTCATCAACACCGGCAATATACTGGGTTCCATCAGACCTCTGGTAAAACTTTTTATCAAATCTAAATAACCTGAACATCACTTACTTTTTTATCCGCAGGATTATCTTTTTTATCCGCAGGATTATCTTTTTTATCCGATTCTTCAATACGCGCTGATTTACCGGATAATTTTCTCAAGTAGTATAACTTTGCTCGTCTGACTTTACCGCTTTTGATAAGTTGGATTTTCTCAACATTAGGCGATTGGACAAGGAAGATGCGCTCAACGCCTACACCAAACGAGATTTTTCTCACGGTGAATGTTTCGTCCAGTCCGCTGCCACGACGACCTATAACAGTGCCTTCAAACGGCTGTACTCGTTCACTGTCCCCTTCATGAATCTTCACCATAACACATACTGTATCACCCGGACGGAACTCATTGACCTTTTTATGTTCTGTTAACGCTTCGGTAATATTTTTGTCCATAATATTCTGCTCCTATCCTTTATTTAGTTATATAAAACAGTTCGTCCCAATATCATGCCGTAGGTAGACCCGCCTAAGGCGGGAATTGGGACGCTACATTTTTGTTTTTTTTAAAAGTCCGGGACGCTTATTATACGTATTTCTTAATGCTTCCTTTAACCTCCAGAGACGTATTTTTTCGTGATTACCTGAAAGAAGCGCTTCCGGAACTTTCATCTTACGGAATACTCTCGGTCTGGTATAATGTGGATAATCAAGTAAACCTGAATAGAACGAATCCTGAATAACGGACTCCTTTTCTTTAACTACACCGGGAATAAGCCGCACGACAGCATCAACTAAAACCATTGCAGGCAGTTCACCGCCTGTAAGCACATAATCACCAATGGATATTTCCTCATCCATAAATTTCATTATCCTTGCATCAATATCTTCGTAATGTCCGCAGATTAATATTAGATGTTTCTCCTTTGCTAATTCTTTTGCTTTTTTCTGGTCAAACAGTTTCCCCTGAGGGGAAAGGAACAAAATTTTACTTTTTTCTGTACCTTTATTTTTTGATTTTATTTTCCTGATTGCCCTGTAAACTGGTTCTGGCTTCAACACCATCCCCGCTCCGCCACCGTAAGGTTTATCGTCAACAGTGCGGCGCTTATCAGTTGCGAAGTCCCTTAGATTGTGTGTGTTTATCTGAATAATGCCTTTCTTGGATGCCCGGCGGACAATGCTTTCTGCAAAAGGTGAATCAAACATATCTGGAAACAAGGTTATTATATCAATTTTCATCAAATAACCCCGGTATTTCCTTTATTATAATCTCCTTTTTGTGAACATTAACTTTTACAACTATACTCTTGAGTGCCGGTATAAGTTGTTCCCTGCCTGCAGGTGACTTTACCACATATACATCGTTTGCACCTGTGTGCAGTACTTCTTCAACTCTTCCAATAAGTTTCCTGTTAGAACTGTAAATCTCACATCCGATAATCTCTTCAACCCAATATGTATTTTCAGGTAATTTTTTTCTATCAACACCTATGCTGTAACCCCGAAATTTCTCTGCTTCAGATAATGTATTTAAGCCAGGAAGTTTAAGTATATATCCCTCTCTATGTCTCCGACTTATGGACGTTATATTGAAGGGACCGTGCAGATTCGCAGTATGTTGAACATACTGCAAGTTTGCAGTATGTTCAAGATATATTTTTTCACCGATGGATAGAGTGCAACCCTGCAGAAAGCGGATATATAACCCGCCAAACCTTCCATGTGGTTTTACTACATATCCAACCTTAAGTAAATTTTTCAAAAGACTCAAGTGGACTTATTCTACTATTTCTACCGTTGTGCGTTTATCAAGTTTTGCTGATGCTGAACTGATAATCGTACGGATAGATTTAATTATTCTTCCTTCCTTACCAATCACCTTGCCCCGGTCCGAATCAGCAACTTTTAATTCAAGAATCGTGGATTTCTCGCCCGCAATCTCTTTCACTTCAACCTTTTCAGGAATATCGACTAACGCTTTAGCAATGTGTGTCAATAATTCTTTCATCGGATTCCTCCTGTGTTCTCACCTTCTCTTTACCCGCATGTTCCTAAAGAACCTACTTCTGGTTCCTAAAGAACCTACTTCTGGTTCCTAAAGAACCTACTTCTGGTATTTTATTTTAGGTCCTTTTTCACAATGGATTTTACTGTGTCGCTTGGCTGCGCACCACACTTCATCCAGTATTCTAACCTTTCCCGATTGATAACAATCTTGTTTTCGGGTGACAATGGGTCATAATGACCGAGCTTCTCTATTATTCTAGAGTCTCGTGATCGTCGTGAATCCATCACTGCTATCCTGTAAAAAGGTTTACCAATCTGGCCCAACCGCTGCAATCGTATCCGCACTACCAAAAACCTCACCCCCTTCCCTGAAAGAGAATATTTTACTTCAAAAAAACTTTTTTGTCAAATGACTCCTTATGCAGATATCTTTTTTCGTAACCTTGTGACATTGCGAGAAATATTTCTACTCCCGAATATTGCATTGCCACAGACTAAAAGGTCCGCACCCGCATCAACTACCTCTCGTATTGTCTCTTCGTTAATACCCCCATCAACCTCAATTAAACAATCATGTCTATTGGCATCAATGTATTTTCTTAAAACAGAGATTTTCTTTAATACCGCAGGTATGAGTTTCTGTGCGCCAAACCCCGGTTCAACACTCATAATTAAAACAATATCCAGCAGAGGAATATATTCATACACTCTGGCTATCGGCGTTTGGGGATTGACTGATAATCCTACCTTTTTACCAAGACGTTTTATTCTATTCAATACCGCTTCAGGAGCCACCTGTCTCAGGGTATGAAATGTATTATCAGGAGAAGTTATGGTCTCTAAATGGATAGTTAAAATATCGGCACCACAGGAAGCAAATGAATCCACGTATTTCACGGGATTTAAAATCATTAGATGTGTGTCAAAACATAATTTTGTATGTCGCCTTAATGAATTTATTATACACTGACCAAAAGTTATATTCGGTACAAAATGCCCATCCATTACATCTAAATGAATCATATCAATACCTGTTTTCTCTACAGCTTTTATCTGTTTTAACAAACAAGAAAAATCTGCTGAAAGTATGGACGGTACAATTTTTATCATATTAACTATAATTCACGTTCTTCAACCAGTATATTATTGATGAAAACTCTTATCTTCGCTTTACCCTTCTTTATCAATGGTATATCAATTTTGCTGCCCGGGGACTGGACATTAGAAAAAATCTCTCGTTCTCCCGTATCATCTATAAGCATGAGTCTTATTTTTTGTCCTTTTGCTCCCTGGGGCACTTCGTAATAAAATTTTTCTCCTTCTACGGGTTGCCCTTCAATTTTATATTCGGAGCCTATCGCAACAACAAGTTTTACTACGTCGGAACTCATAAGAATTCTATCAAGAGCCGGTTCTTGATTGATAATCTTCCCTGACGAACCAGGCAGAAATTCTTCAGCAATTTCATAATTGAGATTGTTTTCTTCTGCCCACTTTTTAGCTTTTTGAATACTCTCTCCAACAAAATCAGGCATAAGGATAACTCCATCCCGGGGCTCGCCTGAAGAAATTATAAGGTCAATGGGCGTATTTTTTTTAACTATACTGTCAGGTTCTGGTGTCTGAGAAACCACTTTACCTTTTTCATACTTCAATGAATACACTTCCGTCATGGTGCCTGCTTTCAAGTAATATTTACGAATTTTCAATTCAGCATTTCTTGCAGTTTCCCCGATAATGGACGGAACAAATATCAACTCACTCCCCTGACTGATAATCACCTTAATTATTTTCCCTTCACGAACGACCATTCCGCTCGGAGGATTTTGCTTTGTTATGGTTCCCTGCGGTAAATCCGGATGAAATTCTTCACCTTCTTTTTTCAACCCCAGATTGAACTTTGAAATCATATCCACCGCATCAAACAATGATTTACCTTCTATTGCAGGAACAATCACTTCTTTTCTTTGATGAACTAAGACTGATATTGTCCAGTTAAACATTAACCAGATAAACACAACAATAACAATAGACAATAGAAGAAGATGATGAATGCGTTTCATAACTAACATTATATCAAAAGAAAGTATCAATATTCAATAAAAAAAGCCCTTTAACCGAAGCACCTGGATATGGGATTACGTCATCCCGATTAAAATCGGGAGTCCCCGTAATGACATTTTAATATTACAAAATATCCCTGTGCAATCGAAAAAGGACTTTTCTTATTGACATTCGAAATTTACCTGCGCACCATTTTTGCTCGTGAAATGTCACCCTTCTTATCAACGAAATAGAGATATCCCTTCGCTTTCTTTACGCCAACTTTTGCAATTTTCTCTTTTTTACCGCCCTTCTTACCACCACGAGCCATTTTTGCGCGGGAAACATCGCCCTGCTTATCAACAAAATACAAATATCCGCCTACTTTCTTTACGCCGGCTTTCGCAACTTTTTCTGCCATTATTAAATCACCTCCCCTGCAATAAATTTTATGAGACTATTCCTAAACCTTTACACCAACAGTAGGTTCTTTAGGAACCATTTCGCTCTGATGCAATTTTATCCAACTTAGGCACTGAAATCATGCTGCCATTTTCGGGATATACAAAAACCCTGGATTCATAATTTTTAAATATCACGCCTTTTCTTGATTTGGAAATGACATAATCCGGGCCAATCGGAACCTTGCCTCCGCCGCCCGGCGCATCAATGACATATGTCGGTAACGCATAACCTGTAGTATAGCCTCTCATTGACTGAATAATTTTTATACCAGCAGAAACTGATGTCCGGAAATGCCCTGTTCCGGGAGCAAGGTCGCACTGGTATATGTAGTAAGGTCTTACCCGGATTTTTAGCAACTCATGCATAAGTTTCATCATTGTCTGCGGCCTATCATTTATTCCTTTAAGCAAAACTGTCTGTGAACCCAGGACAATACCGTTGTCCGCAAGCATGCCACAGGCAGCTTTCATCTCTTCTGTTATCTCGTTCGGGTGATTGATATGTATACTTATGTATATCGGCTGGTATTTTTTCAACATATTGCAAAAATCATTAGTTATTCTCTGCGGCAATGTCACGGGTACACGAGTGCCAATTCTTATCATTTCTACGTTATCAATTGCATGCAGAGTTTTAATAAAGTATTCCATCCTGTCATCTGAAAACAACAGAGGGTCTCCGCCTGATATAAGCACATCCCGTATTTTATTGTTTCTTTTTATGTACTCTACGGCTGATTGAAAATTTTCTTCTTTAATCACGGATTCGCTTGACCCCACTATACGTCTGCGGGTGCAATGTCTGCAGTATGCAGCACATTTATCCGTTACTAACAGAAGCACTCTATCGGGGTACCTGTGAACAAGATTGGCAACCACGGTGTCTTTTTCTTCACCGCAGGGGTCATAGAGTTCTACGGGACTTGTACGAAATTCTTCCATTGAAGGTATCATTTGTTTCCTGATAGGGCATTCAGGATTATTTTTATCCATCAACGATGCGAAATAGGGTGTGATTGCCATTTTTAACCCTTCGGGATGTTTTAATGAATATATTACCGCACGCTTTTCCTCAACTGTCAAATGCTCAACAACCTTTTCAAGTTGTTCCAGTGTTGTGATTCTATTCCTCAACTGCCAGTGCCAATCAGAAGTATTCAAAGAACCCGGATCATCCAAATTATCAATCATTTTTTAAATACTTTCACTCTCCTTTTTTTCTTCCTTCGGTATCACCGAATAATGCAATTTGAGACTCTTGATTGGGTGTTATAATTTTCTCTTTTAACCAATGGTCAATTATTTCCTTGGAAAACCTGTATTGTCTCCCGATACGCGAGGCGGGTATTTTCTTGTGCCTGATGAGATTGTATATTTTTGACTTGCCTATTCCTAAATAATTGGCAAGTTCATGTACATCCATTATTTCTGAAACTTCTGACTTTTCTCTTTTAACAAAGTTGTCCATCTTTTACCACTGTGTTATTAGTTTTACTATCTTTTGCCATAATTATACAAAATTTATTAAATTTTGTCAAGGGGGTAAGAAAAAAAATATTTTCCATATTTTACCATCTGTTACCATTGGTTGTTTTTTACTTACAAACGTATGTAAATTTACAGAATTGGAAATGCGGAAAGGTGTTATTGGGAGAGAGATTTTAGAAATTTTTCGCGGGGGTAACGAATGATTTGTTTTTCACCTTCAAATGCAAGCCAGACATATTTTCTATCAATAAAAATCCCGCTGATTTTCTTAGAAGCTAAGTCCATTTTATAATTCCTTACAATGGACAACTTTATATCATTCCTGTGTTTATAAATCATATCTTTATCACCATCAATCGTCCAGTAATACTTACCATCAAAGAAAAAGCCGATTGCGCGCGCTGCAGGGTTATCAAAAGTCGCAATAACAGACAACTCGGAATCAATAGCATGTTTATATATCTTATGTGTAACAGAATCGGTTGTCCATAAATTGCTTCCATCCATACAAATTGCAGATGGATTGCTTCCGGGAACACCGAACTTTGCTGTAATTGTAAGTTCATCGTCAAAAATATGTCTGTTAATTCGCTTAGACCAGGAATCTAATGTCCACAAATATCCTTTTGCAATCACTAAACCCATCGGGACACTTGATAAACGATATGTTCTTCTAACTACCATATCTCCTTTAACAACCTCACATTTATATATTTCCTGACGGAACCAATCAGCAAGCCAGACTGCTTCTTTATCAGCTAAAATAGATGAAATGTTTTCCGACGGCGAAATGAACGTATCAATCTTACCCTTTGACAGGATTACAGTTAAGGAAATTATTAATAACAGCCCGAGGACGAGTATTGCTCCGATAATGTTTTTTGTAGTAAAAATTCTCGTATGAGTCCTTTTTACTTTACGTGCAACCGTTATTTTGGGTTGTTCCTTTTCCTCAGTTATCCTTTTCTGTCCCTCTGTCACTTCCTGTTCCTGTCTGCTCTTTATAAACAGCCTTGTTTCAAGTTCTGTAAGATTGCGCTGTGCATCTAAGTAATGGGGATTAATGTTTAGTGCTTTTTCAAATTCCTGTTTTGCTTCTGTAAATGATCCTTTCTTCGCGTAAGTCCTGCCAAGACTGTTGTGTATATCAGCGTAATCCGCTCCCAGGTCAACCGCTTTTCTGTATTCTTCAATTGCAATATCAAGTTCCCCTGTTGATTCAAATACACGTCCCCGGTAATAATGCCTCATTGATTCATGTGTCGTTTCAGGTGCTGGCATACTTTTATCCTTGTTTTATTGGTAGAGTAATTTTTACTATTGTACCTTCTTTTAATTTACTGGCAATTTTTATATCGCCTTTATGGAGTTTTGCAATCCAATATGCCTTTGTCAATCCCAAACCAGGATGATGCGGTTTGAACCGTCCATCTTTTAATGTAAGAAATGGGCGAAATACCTTGTCAACTAAATGTGGCGGTATCCCTTCCCCCGTATCACTGATTTCCAGGAGAATTTTATCGCTATCAATAACTTCAACTGCTATATTTATTGCCCCTGACTTTTCTATTGCTTCTAAGGAATTTTCCAGCATAGACATAACCATTTCAGTAATCAGTTTCGTATCAATTGAAACAAAAACGGGTTCTTTGGGAAATTTACGGTTTATATTTATTTTCTTATCCAGAGTTTTTCTAAAAAAGTTTTTTACGATATCTTCAATAAATTCTCCGAAATTCACCGACACGAATTTCAGTTCATCATAACGAAAAATATCCTGCACTCTCCCAAGGACATCTGAGATATCAGTTGTTTTGTCACTCAATAATTCTATTTTATTTCGTATGGATGGGGGTATGGATTTATCATCTGAAAAAATCTTCAATGTTTCATTAATCATGCCGCGTGTATCACGAAAATACCGGGCAAGTCCACCCACAAATTCATTAATCGTATTTAACCCATCTTCCGCTGTCGGGCGACAGATTTCTTCGTCAATAAATCATTGTGATTTTGAAAAATCAGAACTCTCGTCGGAAGCCAGTTTTTGTCGTTGTAAGTTCTCGTCGGTGAACCTTATAAATTAGGTTAAAATCAATGGAGACAATTGTTTTTGAAAATCTCTTGACAAAAGCAAAAATATATGTTATAATATTTGTATACGATAAAAGCGATATACTTAGATATGCAATATGGTATAAGAATTATGGGGGACAATTAATGTTTGTAAAATTAACCACCGTGAAGAGCGGTAAAAAGAGGGTAGAGATAACGTATATACGATTGTTGGAGAAATATCGTGGTAAAGACGGCAAATTCCACGAAAGAGCAGTAGCTAATTTAGGTCGGATGGATATAGAGGGACGAACAAATATAACCAGACTACTAAAAAGCTTGAGAAGGTTCAGTGATGAAATATTGGTGACACCAGAAGAAATAGAGTCAAAGGCAGCATTAGAATATGGGCAGTTATTGGTGTGTAGGAAACTCTGGAATGAGATTGGACTTGGAGAATGGATAAGGGAAAGTTGTGGTAGAGTAGCGAAATACAGTTTAGGTGAGTCTGGTGTATTGGCGATGGTACTGAACCGGTTAATATCACCTGGTAGTGAACTTGGATTGTGTCGGTGGTTGGAGACGGTATACTTAGAGGAATTTGACAACAGGTTTCGGGATGGAGATACAAAGAGAAGAGCAGATAGGTTTTATAGTACTCTGGATTGGTTAATAAAAGGGAAAGAAAGGATAGAAGAAAAGGTATATTTTTGGATTCGTACATTATTTCCTGTAGATGTAGTATTTTATGATATAACAAATGTGCAATTTGAAGGTAAAGGTCCTGCTATGTCACGGATAGGGTACGCTCGGTTAGGTAAAAGGAATCATAAACAAGTATTACTTGGGATAATAATGATAGAAGGATTACCGGTAGCACATTATGTATTCAGAGGGAATCAAGCGGAGAAAAAAACTTTAAGTTGGATAACAAAAGAAGTGAAGAAAAAGTATAATGTAGGACGGATAATATTTGTAGTTGATCGTGGTATGATAACAGTAACTAATTTAGAAGAGATAGCCAAAGAGGATGGGTATATAGTAGCCATAAGGAGAAGAAAAGACGAAGAAGCAAAAGAATTACTGGAAAGTGGCAATGATGGATTTATTGAGATAAAAGAAAACTTATTTGCCAAAGAAGTAAAAATAGATATGAGTAAAAAAAATAAAAACAAGAGGAGTAAAGACATTAAAAATGTTGTGGTCAATGATACTGAAATAGACGATAAACGAAGGGTAGTCTGTTTAAATCCTGAGAAAGCGAAAGAACAGAAGGCGAAACGAGAATCAATTATGACTGAACTGGAACATCAATTGGTTGAATTAAAAGAGAAAGCAGATAATGGTAAAGTTAAAAACCAGAAGGTGATAACATCTTCTGCTGAAAGGATACTGAATAAAAAACACGGTAAGAGATACTTTGATTACAAAGTTGGTGAAGGTAAGTTTGAATACTGGCAGAAAAAAGAAAATATAGACTATGAAGAAAAACTTGATGGTAAATTCATGATTAAGACAACAGAAAAGGATCTTACATTGAAAGAAATAGTTTTACGGTATAAAGATCTTAGTGACATTGAGGGTTGCTTCAGGGATATAAAAGATTTTATAGAAGTGGCACCGGTATATCATTTTCTAAATAGGCGAGTAAGAGCACATATATTTGTAGGTGTATTAGCATTGTTGGTGCAAAGATATATGGAGAAAAAACTGGATAATGCAAAATTAGAGATAAGTTCAGAGAGGGTTTTAGAAAAACTAAAGGCAATTCATGTAGTAATTAATCAGGTAAAACATCTATGTTTGAAATATGTGACTCCACCGTCAAAAGAACTGGAGCAAATCCTGAGGGTTTTCGGAATACCCAAACTGCCAAAGATGTTATCTGATATTTCTAAAGATACAGTTCCTGGAGAAAAAAGGGACAATCTCATGGTTGAAAACGGCTTCAGATAGGGGGTATGGAGACAATCGTAAAATTTTTCCGACGAGCCTGTTTCTTTTTTTAGGAAGATGGGATAAAGGATTGCGGTGGTGTCGTGTCATAGTAAAGTGTCCATTTAACATTTACAGGTTCTTCTGTCTGCAGACCATCAACACCCATTGTCATTATTTTGTACTCATGGTCACTTGTCCAGTCACTGTTGGTTATACCGTCATACTTCCACGCATCAAGAGTTGATGCCGAAGGTGGCTCTGGTTTTGCTGTTGGCGTTGAGACTATTGAATCACTCCATATTGTTCCTCTCCAATACTTATCCACAGTTATATCTTTGATTAGGACCTTTATTTGGGCATCTGTGGTACTTAAACCAACAGAATACCATGGACCCAGAGGATAATCCTGTGCTGTACCGGCAATATAACTTACACTGCTGACATACTGGGTCTGTGGATAACTCACCCAGGACTGTGGATAATCTATATCATAAATAAATGTATTTGACGATGTGCCCTGGACAAAAATTTCCTGCCAGTTGAGCGCCCTGTCCTGGGCTTTACTTATTACAAGATATTTTCCGCCGCTCTGCCAGCCGAAATTTGCTGTATATGCCCAGGATGAACCATAAACTGCCAGTGGAGTCCCGTCAGTGTGTGATGTTATCCATACCTCATCAAACCAACCACCATTGCCATCAAAGAACTTAACAGGAGTGGGATATAACCGTTGAATTTTTATATTCGTGGTCCTCGGTTGATTTGTATCATCCCAGTAGTCGCCTTTCAAAGTGGTTAATGATTTATACGCGGGTATACTCGTTGTTGACAGGACACTGCCAGCAGGAGGTATTGTAACACTTGCAGTTGGTTTGGTTATATCATAACGGAAATTGTTTACTGAACTTTCCAGTTCATTATCCGCATTATCCATAGCACGACACTTGACAAAATATTGTACCCCATCAGTAAACGGATTAGTCGGCAGACTGACTGTCCATAAACTGCCGACAAATGTTGAAGTTGAATTCCACTGCCAGGATGGCAAATCAGTCCATGAAGAGTTTACTATGTTCCAGTATTTAGTGTCAGGAACTGTTCTCCATATTGAAACCTGCACACGTTTAATACCTGCTAAATTATCTGACGCAGTACCAGAAAGTGTTGATAAACTTTCATTGTAGTATTCACCTAACACTGGCAGTTTAACGCTTGATTCAGGATTGTCTCTATCACACCAGAACGTATTTTCATTATTGTATGTAGGACCAATATTTGTCTCTTCAGTGCCCCACTGGTTAAAACCTTTTGACCGGACAGTGTAGGAACTGTTGCTTTCCCAGTAGAGCGGTGTATTGTAATCCCAGTTAGGTGGCAGACTGAAATTTACAGGACACCAGGTGGATACTACCACCCAGGTAGAACTATAGTTAGAGTAATATCTTTTTCCATCAGGTGCAAATAATCTTTCAATCTGTATTGTGAGAGATACCACCTGGTCATTTGCATTCCCATTGATAAGAGCAATGTTATTATAGAATGAATCGTTTTTCGGTGTTGTCACCACAGTTGCAGGAAGCGGCGGCTTGAAGAAGAATGTCCGTGTTGAATATGCAGTTTCAAAATTGCCTGCCCCATCTTCTCCACGGGGTTCAACGCTATATTCTCTTCCCCAGAACCAGAATTCAGACGACAAATCAGAAGGTGTATTCCGGTACCACCTTGGCGGAGTCTCTAATACAAGTGTAGTCGTTGACCAGGTATTCACTGTAGCAGTCCAGGATGAGCCTGTCCAGTATTGATTATATTTAGGGTCTGTCCCACCTATACATTTTATACGAATTGTCACTTCCTTCATCGTCCCAAGCCCATTTAATTGCAAATCTCTTGCAGTGCCTGAAATCTGTGATAAACTCTGCACTTCATCACCATTATTCGGAGGCAGATTTACTGATGAGACAGGTGCTGAAGTATCATAGACAAAATACATCACGCCTGACAGTGTATTATTATTTGCTCTATCATAAGCATTTGATTGAACAGTATATGAACTGTTATCACTCCAGTAATTTGATGGGATAAAATACCAGAATGTTGCCTGTGATGACAGTGCACACACATGGAATGATGAAATATTAGAAGTGAAACCATTTGTCCAATAATAATTCCCATTTGATTCATTTTTAATAGCAACCACCACTCTGCTTATGCTTGAAACTTCAACTCCGCCAGCGCCAACAACATCCTTTGATGTTCCCGAAATAATTGCTAATGATTTATACTGGACTTCACCGGGTGTTGAAGAACCGGGGTAATCTACTGCTGTTTCAGGAGGTTGTGTATCGTAAAGAAAAGTAACCGTTCCATAGTCCAGTTCATAATTGGGTGATACCGCAGTATCTCTTGCTCGGGTAATTATTGAATAGTAATATCCTTGAGTCCATATAGTACCAAACTCCTGTGTCCACTGTCTGTCCGGTGGCTCTATTCCTGATTCAAGACTAGTTAAAATAGGAAAGTCTATTGAATCCGGAAGAGTATCCCATGCTCCATATCCATTAAACCACAATCCATCACTACGATATATTCTCATTTTAACTTCTGTAACACCAGCGGCTTTAGTTTCTGTCAAATCTCGCGCTGTACCATACACTTTTGTAAGTGCTGTATTCAGGTTTGAACCATTTACTGGCGAAGTAGATACGGACAAAGGTGCTTTGTCATCAAATGTGAAAACAAATCCTTCTGTTATCCAATCAGGATTAGGTGGTACATTACCGGCTTTATCTGATGCTCGGACAAACATACGATAGTCAACACCTGAAATCCATGATGGACTATTCTTATACCATTCCGTTGTCCCGCCGACAAGTACCCATGAAGCCTGTGAAAGAGTAAAATCACTATAACCATCCCAGTAGCCAAGAGGACCTTTTACTACTATATGTACTTTATTTATACCGCTTGGATTTGTACCCGGGTCATTAGCGGTTCCTGAAATTGTATCTAACGAAGAATGTGCAGGTGAATCAGGCATAGTTATTGTAGATGTTGCTTGTGTTGCATCGTATGTAAATGTATAAGATGATATGATAGGTTGAACATTACCTGATAAATCAACCGCTACACTACGGACTTCATAAGTTTCACCATCAGTATAATCACTGTCTGTAATACCTGTATACTGCCAGTTACCAGCAGTAGGTGTTACTTCATGATATTTCGCACCCGGCGAGAATCCAGCACCACCACCCTCCCAGTAATCTCCGCTATGTATTATATATATCCTGACTTTATCAAGATCTGACTTAGTTCTTCCGGCAGGTAGTGGGTCAACCGCAGTCCCTGCAATTTGAGATAAACTTGACTCATATTCTGCATTGGGGTTAATAATACCTGAAACAGGGACAGTTGAATCATAGACAAAATTTCTTGTAAGTGTCTCTGTAAAATTACCTACATTATCATATGCCCGTGCTTTCACATTAAGGGCAGAGTTTATGGGCCACTGTGGAGCAGGGTATGACCAGATTCCTGTATTATAATTGCATACAACCCATGTATCAACAGCGACAGTCACCCAGTCGAACCCATTCCATTGCTGGCCGGCATCTGTTACATTTGTTATCTTTACTTCAACCCTGTTAACACCTGCGGGTGCATCACTTGCATTTCCGTCCAGTGTATTGAGGGGTTTATTGGGTCCGTATTTACCTGCAGAAGTGGGTGTTGTTATAGAAACATTGGGTCCTATTTGTTCACATGTAAAATTAACTGTGAATGGCGAAGATTCTGTATTGTCCACCTGGTCAACTGCCATTGACCTTGCATAATACACATATCCGTGTATTAAACCAGTGGAAATATTTAATGTCCATGTCACAGTTCCTGCTGTCTGTGTATAAGTGGGGGTTAAGTCAGTCACGGTATTAGAATCAAATTTTGTCCCATCCCAGTAATAATATTCGCCAGCATCTATATACCACACCTTGAGTGTTACACCGTTCAATGACTGGTTCTTCAATTCTGCCAGGTCACCATTTGCAGTACCGGTTATTGTTGTCAATGATTTAACAAATGAACCATTTGCCGGTTCATTTACCCTTGATACAGGAGGAGTTGCATCTACAAGAAAACTAACAATATTCTGTCCTTCTACAAAATTTGTCTCTGTAGTTCCTGTCGGCTGTGCCTTATCCAGAGCCCTGACTTTTAATTTGTAATTTTTATCGCTCATCCAATTCCCTAAAGTAAACCCGTATTTCCATGTAGCAGATGTAACAAAGAGGTCTTTAAATGCAGGTTTCCACTCTGTAGACTCAGTCGTAACAGATGAAAATTCTGTTCCTGTCCAGTAGTATGATGTTCCGTCTAATATATACCACAGGACAATTTTTACACCTTCATCAGAACTGTCTATACCCGCAGCAGTTTGTGCAGGTTTATCCTGTGAATAGCCTACCAGAGCATCTGATCCGGCAAGACTCGATGCTTTGTATTTCTGAATAGAATTTGAAGGCTTGGTAATTGTAGTCTCAGGTGCTGTTTTATCAACCTTGAAAGTTACAGTTGAAATACCCGGAGCGAATAATGTTTGTATGTTACCTGCATTATCAAACGCCCGGACCCTAAAACTGTAAAGTTCACCGGATTGCAGTTTGGTATTAAGATTTGGGTGTGTGTATGTCCAGTTATCAGTCCCGGAAACGACTATCCAGGAAGATGTATAGCCCTCAAAATTACCGGCTCCATGAGACCAGTACAACCCACTTCCTACTTCTATTAACTCCATTTCTACTCTCTTGAGGTCGGAGTAGAGGTAATTCCCGGAACCGCCTATAGGGTCCTTGGCAGTCCCGTAAATTGTAGCTAGGGCAGACAACACCTGACCGCTTGAAGGATGTTTTATATATCCTGTCGGAGTAGATGTATCAAATACAATGCTGACCGGACTCATTTCAACTTCGGACAGCGTATTCCCTGCTTTATCTAAAGGACGGCAATAAATATAATAATCATGACCGTCACTCATAAATGGAAATGTCGCGGGCGTGACAGTCCACTCAACTTTATTTCCTGATATAGGTGATTGTGCCGACTCCATTTCGCCTGAAGATTCCCATTTTAAAGAACTTACATTCCAATATAGTCCATTAGAATTATCTTTAATCCTTACATACACCTTATTAAGGGATGGGGGAACAGGATTAAATAGATCATCAGCAGTGCCTGAAATAGAAGTCAGTGAATTGATCGGACCCGCTGAAGGTATTATCACAACCCCGACAGGCTTGTCATCATCCACCACGAATCTCCTTGTTGACGGCTCGGTTTCTTCTACGCCGCCTGGATTTATACCTATTGTCTGCATTGTATAAGAAGTATTTGTCACATGATAAATATCGCTGAATGGATTATTCGCGCTCAAATTTATAGACCATCCACAATTGGTCGGTGGATCCACGGTATCGATACTTGTATAAGTTGTAGATACAACTGTCCATGCCCATGTTGACACGCTCTGGGACCAGTAAGTATTGTCTCTTTCGCACCTCAAATAGAAATGCACGCCATCGGTTTGCCTTAGATTGAAGTTTGCACTCTCTCCGTGTGCACCGTATGGGTTGGTTATCTCTGTCGCATTATATTTCCAGTGCCTTGTAACAGCATTCGGGGGCTGTGTTAATTCAGTAATGGGGATACCTAATGGTATTGAAAAAGTTGTATCATAAACTGTGTAAGAAGGTTTATTTCTTGTGTTACCTGCCTTATCAACAGCACAGGCAGTCACTTCATAAGTTTTATCGCCCACCCAGTTGACCAAATTACCGTTAAAATTCCAATTGGACGGCTGGCCTACAG
The DNA here is from genome assembly GCA_001871125.1 of Elusimicrobia bacterium CG1_02_37_114. Lineage (GTDB taxonomy): Bacteria > Elusimicrobiota > Endomicrobiia > CG1-02-37-114 > CG1-02-37-114 > CG1-02-37-114. The sequence continues at coordinate 2,039 of MNXB01000032.1, read as the reverse complement.
GATTTACAACTATTCCTGAATCAATCCATCCATTATATTCATCGGGATCCCAGGCATAACCGTTCCAGTATGTCGGGGTGACATCCACTTTCTTTATCCGGATAGAGACAACTTTAAGTTCACCGGGTAAAGTGTCCTGTGCAGTCCCTTTAATTTCCGACGGCACCTGTTCAAGGGCACCTGTAGGATAATTAGCAACAGATGTAGGTGATGTAATATCAACCGTGAAATAATTTGTGGTATAGACAAATTCTAAATTACCGGCAAAATCGGTTGACCTTGCAATGGCATAATAACTTGTCCCGTCAGTCCATTTATCCTGCGGGAAGTTCCATACCCATGTTCCGCTTGATACGCCTGAAAAAGTTCCTGTTGACCACACGGGTTCACTCGGGCCAAAATCTGTTCCTGAGAACCATTTATTATCGCTCAACCTTTGAAGAGAAACACCGACAATTTTTATATTGGATTCATAAGTTCTTCCCGATTCACTATATCCCCTGAGATTTTCCACACTGTCATCTGCTGTTCCGGAAAGCACAGAAATATTTTTTATCCAGGAATTATTTTCTGGTATAATAACTTTAGTAGTAGGTGTAGTAAAATCAATAATGAAGTAATTTGTTACCTCGGCACCAATATTGCCAGCCAAATCCTCTGCTCTGGTTATAGCACCGTATTGATAACCATCTTCCCAGGCCCAGTCTGCTATACTCTTTATCCAGCGATATCTCTTGTATGTCTCATCAATAACGGTTACATCCTCCGGCTCAAGAAAAACCCTGCCAATCTGCCATGTTATACCATTGAAGTAATCTCCACCAGAACGATTAAGCCATAACCTTACTTTACCCATTCCTTCGGCTATTCCTGCTGACCCGATACCATCAAGCGCAGTCCCTGAAACAGTTGTCAATATATAAGGCACTGCAGTATTCGGTGTAGGCTTTGTTAGTATAGTTGTCGGTACATCATTATCATATCTAAAATCAACCCTCTGTGAAGGTGCCAAATTACTGGTTATATCACTATCTGATATTTCTAATTTATTACCTGCATTATCAAATACCTCTACCCACACTCTGAACAATCTGTTTGATAAAAGCTCGGGACAGTTAATGGTCCAGGAACTCAGATATAGATAACCAGTATTATCAGGTATTATTATACGTTTAATTCCGGAACTGAAATCACCGGGATATAGCCCATCCCAGTACACATGCTCTTCACCACCGGCTGCACCCGAGCGTTTAAATATTATTTTTACCTGTTTAACACCAGAAGTATTATCAATACTGGTACCTTTTATAACTGTCATAGCAGTCACATTATAACTGCTCACCATAGGTCCCTGAGGAAATGTAACTTTTGCAGTCGGCTGGTCATTATCAAAATTAATAGTGATACCTACCCCTGAAGGTATATCTACCTCAAGTGTCCCAAACTCTGCATTACTTGCTAAATCAGTGGCTCTTGAAATTATCCTGTAGGATTTACTGGTCAGGAAACCTATACCCGAAGTATTATATTGCCAAATAGTAGTATTTGTATCATTTTGACATTCAAAATATACCGGGTCAGGACCAGAGAAGGCATCGCCGTCCCACCATAGTGTATCTGTTTGTTTTATTGCTATTGTTACTGTCCAGGTACCTAAACCGGATTCAAAATTATACGATGACATGGGGTCATCATCAGCAGTACCTGTAATAAGTGTTAATGATGTCACATAACCGGGCGCCGGAAGTTTTATTGTTGTTGTCGGTTTGATTACATCATATTTGAATGTAACACTTTGTTCTATAGATGTGTTACCTGCATTATCCTGTGACTTGGCATGAACTTCATACCTATGGTCATTTGTGAATGTCAAAGTTGAACTATAATATTTCCAGTCAGATACTGTCCCGCCATTTACTCCCAACCATGTTACCGCACCACCTGTTTCTACAAAACTTGTCCCATTAAACCATAGATTTGCACTGCCTCCGTCTATATCCCTTATTGCTACTGTTACTGTGCTGACACCCGTTGCATTT
>MNXB01000060.1 GCA_001871125.1 Elusimicrobia bacterium CG1_02_37_114 | reverse complement strand
ATTGTCAATATAAAAGTAATCAGTGTAAGCCAGGGAAGTATTGACTGGATAAACCATGTGCCGGTGACTAACGATTTTCTCGGTACAAAAATTATATCACCCGGCTGGACAAATATATCAAGGTCAGTCTGCCCTGCCATTACTTTACCCAAATCAACTGTATAAGTTTTCCTTTTTTGGTTAACTTCCCGGTAAATCCTGATTTTACCAAGGTTTGCCTCAGGAGTCGGTCCACCGGCATTTGATATAATATCAAGTACACGTGTGTTTCCTTTATAGTCATAACTTCCTGTCTTCTGGACCGAGCCTATCACGGAAATTTTTTTTGATTCTGAAGGAACCTCCACTATGTCACCCGGTTGTAAAATAAAATCTTCGGATAAATCACCTTTCTTCATTATCTGGTCAAAGTCAACAGTCAGTGTCTGCCTGTTCTCCGGTGAACCCCTATGGATTTTGATACTATTTGTCCCTGCAGAAGATGATAACCCACCCGCAGCCGAGAATAATTCTAAAAGGCGTAATTTTTCTTTATAGGGATAACTACCGGGTCTATTTACGGCACCTGTAACCATAACTTTCCGTTCACTGGAATATTTAACAGTTACCACAACTTTGGGATTTGTAACATACTTTGTCAATCCCTTTTCTATTGACCTCGCTAACTCATCCGGGGACAGACCTTTTGTCGTAATTTCTCCTATTAATGACAGTGAAATAGTTCCGTCGGGTTGCACGATTACTTCTTTGGAAACTTCTTTTGTAGGTTCTACGTTTATAACTAAAACATCGCTTGGACTTATTATATATTTTTCCTGGGGTTTTTCCACTGACGGCAATTTTCTTTCAGGTTGAGGAGGAGACTCTACGGGCACAGTTTTTTCAGGCGGGGGTTCTGGATTTTCAACTCTGGCAATCTCTGCTTCTAAAGATGACAGATTTACATTAGTGCCTTTATATTTTTCCTTGATTTTTAGAAGTATATAAAGTCTATCGTTGGGACCAAGGTTCTTCTCTTTAGAAGTCTTATGGTAATATGAAAGAGAATTTTTCAATGAGTCTTCTGTCAGTTGTGCGTAAACAGGTCCAACCGGACAAATGTAGAGGAAAAACAAAATGCAGAACAGACAGCGAAATATTTTCATTTGGGTTAAAAACCTACTTGGGTTTTATTTCAATTGTGGAACTTTTGAAACCACGAGCGTTAGAAACCGGCACATTACGATTATTGGGGTCAAGTATAAGTCTGCCATCAACTAAGTAATTATATGTATATTTACCCGGTGAAAGACGTATCGCTATTTTCCACAGGTTATCCGTCCCCCTGGTCATAGGTTGCGGGTCCCATTTATTGAAATCACCTATTATTGCAACTTTATTTGCCTTACTGGACTTATATTGAAACAATATATTTCTAAACACCACCTCGGTTTTCGTTTCGGTAGTCTTTGTTTCAGATACAAACGGAGAAGGATTTTCTTGTATAGGAATTTTTGGGGGTCTGATATAATCACTGTATCTTTTGTAAATGAAACCCGATATACCCACCACAATCACCAGGTCAATTATCAATATAATTATTAAATCCCTTTTCATTAGAACATTACTCTTCTGCTAAACTGGACAGTATTTTATGTAGTATTTCAAGTTTAGCACTTATTTTTTTCAATATATCTTCTGTATTTGGTGACTGACCTTCCCCGCGAGGTAAAGTCTTTAGGTTTTCCTGAACTGATTGTATAGAATCTAATTTTTGTTTGATTTCATGCAAGTCTGCTGATATTGCCTCCATATGGGCAAGAACCAATGATGTTTCCTCCTTTTTCTCTTCTAAAGTAGCGGCCTGCTCTTCTTCAGTAATAGTTTCAACTTTCTGTCCAAATCTCATCAGATGTTTTAATGTTAGAATGAATAAAACTACCCCCCCGAGTATTACAAAAATACCTACAAGTGATAAAATGTCTTTCAAAAAGAATTCAATCATTTTTAAATATATCCTTTAAGTAATATTATTCATTACTATTATAACTCAAAAAAAGTGATTCGTCAAGTGAAATTACGGTGAAAAACAAGATGGTTAATGAAATTATTAGAGAAATTTATAAGGCCTCTCAGCAGCAATGCGATTCTTAAAAATCTGTATGTTAAAATTTGGCGGGAATTTTTCAGGTTATAGCGGTTTTTGATAAAGTCATTTGCAGGAAAAATAGTTTTATAAAGGTAGAGCAATTTTTTATTTAGTGGGAGTATAATGAATCGCAAAATATGTCCTCTGTTAGGTATCTGATGCTTAAGTAAAAAATAATAAAATTTATCTCTAACACAATTCGTCCCAATGAATTGGGACGCTACGTTTTTGTAGCGTCCATCTTCAGATGGACGATTATCAAAAATGTAGCGTCCAGTTTTAACTGGACGACTCATATATATTTCATATGGCTTTAGTAAACCGTTTTTTTTAAGTTCTTTCTTTATTGTATCCGGAGACAATTTGTATTTTTCTAAAATAAGTTTTAAGTCTCTTTCCCATTTATTACCGGCAGAATCCATATACTTTTCGCAGTGATGGACTGCACAATGTGCGGATATATGAACAAACATATCAATAGGTGAAAGAATATAGGCATTGGAGAGTGAATCAATATTGACTGGAATTGCATTATGCCAGAGTTGTATGTTTTCTTTACTATCCAGATACCATAAATCACAACACAAATCAATATCTACTTTGCCGGAAGCAGTGGAGGCCTGTCCCCGTGGATTGTCCGAATTCGGACATACGGGGGTAAACGCCCAGGGGTCGTCCGGCACATGTTCATAACCGAGTGAAATAAGTGTATCTTTTGCTCTAATAATGTCTGATTTTCGGACAAGCAAATCTATATCTTCCATTTCCCTTTCCCTGATATATTCAGGAAAAAGAGTGAGCATAGACACACCTTTTAATAAGATTACATCAATATTTTGTTTTCCAAATGCTTTAATGACTTCCTTTAATTGTTCCAGAATCAAAATATTCCGTGCTATAATATTTTTTTCTTGAAGCATAGGAAATTATAAAAGGGTAAACCCTTAATTCCTGGATAACCCCAATAAATTGGGGAATCCCAGTAGCGTCCAGTTTTAACTGGACGATTTCTTGCATTTTACTGAGTTTTCACTAAATCCAAAGTATTTTTATTTCTTTCTCTACTGTCTTAAATTCCGGATCCCCCGTTACAAGTTCTCCCTTGTGTAATTTCGTTAAAGCAGCAGAAAAACAGTCAGCATAAGACATTTTTTTAGTCGCTTTAAATTTCGCTGCTTCTATAGATACATTAATATCTACATCAACTATCTCAATGGGTAAAGTTTTAATGACTCTTTCAACTTCACTAACTTTTTCCTTGCCGCATTCGCGCAAAACTATATAATAAACTTCTCCGAAATTCACAGATGTCATTAATAAATTAGTATCTTTATCAATAGCTTCTGCAAATAATGTTTCAATTTTTTCAAACCCGGGTTCTCTTTCCAGAAATACTAAAAGGCTGTGTGCATCAATGACTCTTATCATTTCATAGCCTCTTTCACTTTCTCCTTCCTGTGTTCATTAAGAAGGGCTTCAGACAACCTTCCTCTCGTAGATAAAATTCCCGCTACTTTGTCAAAATAATCTTTTGTAACAGGTCTGATTACTACTTCAGACCCTCTTTCTTCAACATATAGTTTTACTCCTTTTTTTAAATTAAGATGTTTCCTGATTTTTGCAGGTATTACAACCTGTCCTTTTATTGTCATTACTGCAGTAGTCATATCTACGCACCCCCATTTTATAAATAGTGTACCATATTATAAAATGTATGTCAATCGTTTATTTGTAATACATAATTATAAATGGATGTATTAATTTATTTTTTCATACCAACTACGGTGAAGGGTAAGGCCGGACCTTCTACGGAATAATAATAAAAATCTCCTGCGGATATAGTCTTATTACCTTCTATCTCAAGATACTTATTCCTTTCTTCTTTAAACATAAAAATAATCTTCTCGGAATTGACATTGTTTTCATCAATCCATTTTCCCGGTATACGGATTTCATAGAACATTTTTTTGATTCTTAATTCAGGTTTTATATTAAAATGTCTATAAATAAGTTTTTTCTTACTGACTTTAGGAGATAATTCCGGTAAATCCGTTTCTCCAAAATATACTTTAATTTCACTCTGAGCGGGAACAGGCATAACAAAATTGACTTTCCTGATACTTCCCTGTTTGGCTGAAGCGGTTACATTTGCACGGAATGTGCGGTTATCAATAGGAATAAACTTTGCGTCGGTCTCGGCAAGTGTATAAGTATATTTGTCAATGTCAGGTATTTTTTGTACCGGGAGAGATATCTCTTCTTTAGAAATTTTCTTGCCGGTAGGTTTGCTTCTGAACAGATATAACTGTCTTATTTCCTGGAATCTGACCCTGAACGATAGACGGTGTGTATCACCCATCACGCCGTAGGGTTTAAATGCATAATCAAAAGATACGTTATTGAAATTAACACCCAATCCTGTAGATAATCCTGATATGTCACCTAAAGGGTTGCCGTTAAGTCTGTATTTATACCCGCCGCGAACCACAAACATATCGGTTAAACTGTATTCAGTGCCAATTGAGGTTGTCAGATAATCGTCCACAAACTGTTTGAAATCAATGGCAAGGATAAGTTTATCGTTAACAGTCTTATATCCTGCACCAAATGTTATACTGAAGGGCAGCGGGAATTCTTTCCTGATAAATTTTATACCTCCGCCCATATTCTCCAGTGTAAGTGCTAATTTAAGATTTTTTATTTTATCTACACTGTAAAGTGCCCCCAAATCCAATGCGAATGTGTCTGCATTGTCTATGTCTATCGTCTGCCTTATATACTTCAGATTGCCGCCTAAATATAACGAAGGACTCACTTTTCTGCTGTAAGACAATATTCCTGCTATATCACTTGCACTGAAATATCCTTCAACTTCTGTTATCGGGTCAAACACATCGTTTTCATTAAGACCGGAACGTCTTTCAAGGTCTGTGGGAACGGTTAATGTTATGAAACTTAGACCTAAATATCCGCCTTTGAGTTTATGTGCATAACCCAAGAAATTATGTTTTATTCCCTGAAAAGATTCGTTATGCATTATACTCAGTTCATTCTCTTTCAATTGTGACAGACCCGCCGGGTTCCAATGGACAGCCTGGACATCATCGCTGATAGCGGTGTAGGCAGACATAGCAACCGGACGGCCGCCTATACCGAGTCTGAGGAAAGAGGCACTCGTGGAACCCGCTTTGGGATGAACTGCCACCGCAGCATAAACCGGTAGCTGTAACAAATACAACAAACATATTGATTTAATAAGAAATTTCATAAATGTAATCCCCCTCATCCCCCTTTAACAAAGGGGGAATATATTTAATCCTTTTCTCCCCCTTTAACAAAGGGGGAATATAGGGGGATTATAAACTTTCCCATATTTTTTCCATAATACCATTTA
>MNXB01000047.1 GCA_001871125.1 Elusimicrobia bacterium CG1_02_37_114 | reverse complement strand
TTAAAATGTAACAACTTTAGCGCTATCTTTTACTATATCGTGCAAATTTTTCATCGTTGACAGAGGACACATTTCAGAGCCTTCGGAATTCCTTATTTTAAGACAAATTCCACAGGCTAAGATTTTACCTCCATTGTCAACGAATGATTGCATCTGTTCGGTTACCTTAAACTTCTCTGTGTTCAATGACTCACATTCTACACCTTTAGCAAGTAAAAATACCTTGACTAAATTACCTTCCTTTAAAGAAAATACGCCCAGTCTGAACGCATTCCAGACAACTTCAGCATTATCAGAGTAAATTATAATTCCTAATTTCACCGCATAACCTCCTTTCCGGATTTTATTTCTTAGACTGATTTTTTTAAATATTTACATTAATTATTGAGCCTGTGTTTATTCCGATAAAATTTTCCCTAAACTTTTCTTTAAACAATCCACATGCTAGTTTACCGGTGCAATGACATGGTGCGACTGTCTCAATCCCCATATTTTTCAATGAATCTATCGTACAGAGTATCTCTGTTGCCGTCTTGTTATGCAGGTGAAATCCGCCCAACAGCAGTTTTACCGGATAATTGTCGAAATATTCCTTTATCCTTTTCAATATGGATATTATCCCGGGGTGAGCGCACCCCGTTATGACGGATAACCCGTCATTGTTTTTAATAACAAGTAATTGCTCAAAGATAGTTTTTCCATTATAAGTGCCGCAGATTTCTCCTGTCGTATAAATATTATCTCTAATTTCTGTAAATACCCTGCAGTCAATAATCCGGCAATTATATTGGGTTACAATATTTCTGAATTCATTACTGAAACCCGGGCAGAGATAAACCTTAATACCTGGATTATTATATAGCACCACCCTTACTCCTCCGGTATGGTCCCAGTGATCATGGGAGATAACAAGATGTTTGAAGGAGGATATTTTTACACCCTGCTTTGAAAGGTTATGTTTAAGGGTATCCGGAGTACTGAATGTATCAAACAGGATATCGTTATTCACAAGAAACGATACGCCCCATCCGACAAACAACCTCTGCAGTTTCGTTGATGCCTCTGCGATTACTTTTATTTCCATCTTAGTGCTTCTGCTATTAATCGTACATTACCGGATTTAGTTTAAGTGCCTCCCTTTTTTTGTCTAAGTGTTTAATTATTAAATCAGCTGCTTTTATGGGGTCTGGTTCAAATGCGAAGTTGGCGCCAATCTTTTCGTCAAATTTTTCGGTTAACAACTTCGTTAATTCTCTGGCACCTTCAACAGGAAACGGTAGGCCGAGCACCGTATATACACCCGAAGAAGCAACGTAAAACGCAATGGACACGGCTTTCTCGCTCATCCATTCGGGAGCTGCTCCTGCCACAGGTAAATCCGAGATATCTTCGCCTAACCCGCCTTCATTTATGACATGACATAACGTTGTTAGTATTCTGCTGCAGTCAACACAAGAACCTAAATGCAGCACGGGCGGGATTCCAACTGTTTCACAAATTTCTTTTAATCCTTTACCGGCATACTCATATGCCGCCTCTGGTTTCAGCAGCCCTGCTTTTGCATCGGCAATTGCCGAACATCCCGTTACTACAACAAGAACATCTTTTTTTATTAATTCCTTGGCAAGGAGCACATGTCCTGAATCGTGTTTTATCTTTGGATTGTTACACCCTACTATACCTACCGCGCCCCTTAATCTGCCGGAAATAATAGCGTCATTTAAAGGACGATATGTTGCCCTGTATTTACCGCCAAGCAGGTTGAATACGTTTTCTGCTGTAAAACCTGCCACTAAATCCATTTTTTCATCAGGGATGTTAACCAGTTCCTTCTTGCGATTTTTATAGTTTTCAACTCCCATACGAACAATTTTCTTAGCAATATCAAACGCCTTATGTTCATCGAATTCCACATGTTGCACATGGGGAAACTTTGCTTTTGGAGAAGTGGAAATAATTTTCGTATGATAACATTGAGCCAGTGAACCCAGGGCAGGCATTATACACTGCACGTCCACTATCATCAAATCAACCCCCCCTGTAATAATAGCTAATTCCTGCTGCAGAAAATTACCTGCAACCGGTATCCCGTGCCGCATTAACACTTCATTCGCAGTACAGCACATACCCGCAAGATTTATACCTTTAGCGCCGCTCTCTTTTGCTAATTTTACCAATTCAGGGTCAGATGCAGCATCAACGATGACATCGGAAAGCGTAGGCTCGTGGCCATGAACAACTATATTCACTTCGTCTTCTTTCAATACTCCAAGATTTGCCTGAGAGCGTACAGGGGTTGGTTCGCCAAATAACACATCAGAAAGGTCAGTAGCAACCATGCTTCCACCCCAGCCGTCACCGAGCGAAGCTCGTATTCCTTGTTTAATAAGATTCTCATGGTCGTTATCAACACCTATATGAGTACGGTGCATTATTTCAACAATTTCCCTGTCAATACCCCTCGGAACTACGCCTAATTTACGCCACAATTCCTGCCGTTTTTTCGGTGCGCGGTGAGTAAACTGTAATTCACCGTGCTGCTGCCCGAATTCAGCAAACGCTTTCTCGGCGACATCATGCGCGATTTCCTTTTCGGTTCTTCCTTCTATTTTTATTTTCATTTCTCCGGCTAATTCAAGAAGTCTTTTCTTACCTTTAATTGAATATCCCTGAGTTTTATCTTCTGAAGCCATCAGCAATGTGTGGGCAATATCACGTCCATGGTCAGAGTGTGCAGCAGCACCGCTCGCAATCATCCTGATAAGATTTCTTGCCGCAATTATGTCTGCCGTCGCACCACATACACCTTTTTGAGCCCCTTCTCCGAAAGGGTCTATCCTGCAGGGTCCCATAGTACACACCCTGCAACATATTCCCAACTGGCCAAAACCGCATTGAGGCAGCATTTTCTCATATCTATCCCAGGCTGTCTCCAGACCATTCTTTTTACCAATTTCAATCATTTCTAAAGAGGCTTTATCTACTGATTTCTTTTCCATTTCCTCATCCTCCCTGATATTCATCGGCTCATTTACCTAACATTACGCAAGCGTTATAGACAACTTTGATGTTATTATCATTACAAAAATTTATTGCCTGTTCACTTTCTGCACCGGGTTGCATCCATACCCGGGTTATTCCTTTTTGAAGGCATTGTTTAACTATCTGCTCTGTCACTACCGGAGGAGTAACTATATCTACGACATCTATTGGTTCAGATATATTCGGAATGGACGGATAGCATTTTAACCCCTCAACTTCTTTTATATTCGGATTAACAGGATAAACCTTGCATCTTTTTCGTATGAGGTCTTTCAGAATTTTGTAAGCATATTTTGATTCATCCCTGAAAGAACCAACAACAGCAAAATTTCTTTGATTTAAAAATTCTTTAATTAAATCCTGCATTAATTTTTTTACTCCTGATGATCATTAAAATACCGTCTCCAATATTTTTGTTATCTGTTTCTCGTTCTGAATACTACTTGTGGCTTTGAGGACCTTGCCGTTTTTAATGTAAACAGTGAATGGCAAACCCATAAAAGACGAACATTCAGGTAGATTTTTTATATAAGAAGCATCGGGTATATCAAAATCCATATCTCTCATCTGAACTTGCGGATACTTAGGCTCCAATTTTTCCATGATATCATAAACAGGAATACACATGGGTCCCATTCTCCCGCAGCAAACCATAACATTCTCGCTACTTTTAAGTAATTCATCAACTTCTTTACGACTTTCTAAATGCTTGAGATTTGTATCTAACATCACCATACCTCCTATTTACGTTATTTAACGTTTTTCTGTTTTCTATTACTATTCTTTCAATAGCTTTTTGATTTCATCTTCAAATATATTTTTAGGACGATAACCGATGAATTTCGTGTGTATGTCACCTTTCTTATTAATAACAAAAGTAGTCGGTATTCCTCTTATTCCGCCATAATCCTGCACTATTTTATCGTTACCCATTACTATCGGATAATTTATCTGCATTTCATTTATGAATTGGTTTACAGCATCAGGGTTATTGTCAAGACTGACGCCGATAATCAATAACCCTTTATCCTTATATTCATTCTGTAATTCAACAAAATCAGGAATTTCCGCTTTGCATGGCGGACACCACGTTGCCCAGAAATCTAAAATGATTACTTTTCCTTTAAACTGCGAAAGAGTTAAAGTATTGCCTTTTGTTGTGCTCAAAATAAAATCAGGAGCATTACCCCAGGATGATTTTTCTTCAGTTTTTTGAGAAACTTTTTCACTTACTGGAAAAGTTTTACACTCTCTTTCAATATCATAATTAGTTTGAGGTTTATCTTCCACAATATCTTTTTTTTCAGTCTGGGTTGGCTTTCCTTCAATCGCTGTCTCATTCTTACTGCAAGCATTGAACAGCACTATTAAACCGATTAAAACCATTAAATACTTTTTCACAGCAATCTCCCGGACAAAACTAATATACCTATAATAATAAGCAATACCCCGCTTAATACAGATATTATCTGAATATACTTTTTCACTTTAGTAAATAGTTTCAAGATTCTGTTCACTGCCAATCCTGTTATCAAAAATGGTAGCGCTAACCCCAAAGAGTAACTGCTTAATAACAATATACCCCGTGATAAAGTATTTTTTGTTGCAGCAAAAGTCAATATTGACCCAAGTATTGGCCCGATACAGGGAGTCCAACCGATAGCAAATGTCATCCCTACAATCAAGGAACCAAACCCGCCTAATATCGGTTTGTTTCTTAGATGTATCTTTTTCTCATATTCTAAATATTTTATTTTGAACAATCCGGCAATATGCAACCCAAAAGCAATGATTACTATACCGCCGATTATCCTCAGTATTTTTTGATTTTTGATAATAATATTACCTAAAAAAGTTGCAGAAGCACCTAAAACAATGAAAACAATTGAAAACCCTAAAATGAATAATATGATGTTACTCAGAATTTTCCTTGTATTCCTATCAGTAGAATTTTCACCCGTTAATTCGTCCATAGATAAACCCGTAATGAAACAGATATACGCCGGGATCAACGGTAAAATACACGGCGAAAAAAATGACAGTACACCGGCAAGAAAAGCAACTAAAATAGAAATCTGTTGATGCATTTTTGTTTCCTATTTTAGCATAATTTTCAACTATTTTTCAATATCATTGATAAACACTGTTTGACAAGCATTCCATTTTTTCCATTTATACCTTATTGTTTTTGTCTTACAAATAATAAAGGAAAAACTATATCACTTACACAGCAAGGAATCCAAACCGCTAAGAACAAAAAGAAAAATATAATGATATAGGAAAATAAATTCAGGGTCTGGTTCATAGCCATGAAAAAATGGAACAATGATGCCCAGGTGCTTATAAGAACATGGCCATAATGCGGGAATTTAGTTGACGGTTTAAAGTATGCAACAGCAATACCCGCCAATGCCAGAGGATTTACTAACCACCATTTTTCAATAAAACCGATATGAATGCCTTTATTGGGTAAATTAAGTAAAGATTCACCTACAAAAGGAATTATAGAATCACTCAATGTTGCTATTCCGACTGAACCGGTATAGCCTATAAGCAGCAATATCCAGAGATTGCATTTTCCTGTTATGCATTTAGTGCCAATATGTT
>MNXB01000020.1 GCA_001871125.1 Elusimicrobia bacterium CG1_02_37_114 | reverse complement strand
GGTCGTCCTCAGGAAAGTTTTGATAAACAGTTCGTCCGGGATTATCTTGAATCCATAAAATGGAACAAAGAACCGCCGGTACCGGAACTGCCGGAAGAGATAGTTAAGAAAACCCAGCAGAAATACCAGCAATCATACGATAGAATAAAAAAATAGGGACAGCGACCATTTAATTTATGAATAAAGCAAGACTTAGGTCAAAGACGGCAAAAGGTGGATTTGCAAAAAAATCGAGGGGAATAAGTATTGAAAACTCTTTGCAGCAGAAGGATAAGACAGAAAATATGTTCAAAGTTGCAATTCAAAAATTAAATATTCTCATAAATAGGTTTGGAATTGAAAATGCATGGTATTCAATTTTGGCCACCCATATCTACAAACTCCATCAACCTCATTTTGATTATCTTTTGAAGCAAAAAGAGTTTTCTAATACAAGTATTCAGGATTCAGATGTACTTGATTCTATCTCAATTGGAGAAATAGCAACGCTTTATGAGTACTCTTTATCATATTTTAATAAAGATAAAAGAAAACAAGAAGGGCAGTATTTTACGCCTAATGATGTCGCTCAAGTGATGGCCAAAAAAACACTTACTTTCCCAGTTGGTAAAATCTGGGTTGACCCTTGTTCGGGAGTGGGCAATCTTTCTTTTTGGATGGTTAAGTTGCAGGAAAACCCTGAAAGTTTTTTAATCAATCAACTCTATTTGATTGACAAGGATGCGCTGGCATTATTTATTGCCCGTACTTTATTCACACTGGCATTTCAAAATAAATCAAAAAGTTTATTTCTTGATATAACACCTCGTTTTATAGTTGCTGACTTTCTCTTTTCATCCAATCTCCCGACATTTGATTTCGCTATTCTAAATCCACCATATGTGGAAGTGGAACCAGATAATCTGTTTGAAACTGCAAAGGCACGAAATTTATACGTCTACTTTTTAGAACGAGTTATCAAGGTATCAAAGGGATTTATTTCTATCACGCCACAAACTTTTACGCACGGACAAAGACTTAGAACTTTACGCCAATTACTGCTCACAAATATGAGGGACATTTCAATTTATTGTTTTGACAATGTTCCCGACACTATATTTAGAGGAGTTAAATTTGGTTCAACTAATACAAATAAAGTCAATAGCATAAGGGCTGGCATCATCGTAGCCAAAACTGAAAGCAAATCCCGTTCTTTCAGAATTACACCTTTATTACGTTGGCATACAAAAGAAAGGACAAAAATGCTGGGTCATATTGATGACTATTTAACCGATGTAGAACCGATTTCGGACACTTTTCCAAAAATCCAAAAAGACCTTTTGCCCTTATATGATAAGATGAAAAAAACAAAAAAATGTCTGGCATACCTTGTCTCTCCCCGTCCAACGCGATATAAACTCATCGTCCCCTCAACACCACGATATTTTATTTCTGCACTGCGAAAAGAAGTTAGTCGTTCCTCATTCAGGATTTTATATTTTTATAATAAGCAAGAATATGACCTTGCATACCTTCTGCTGAATAGTAGTTATACTTACTGGTGGTGGCGTATTAATGATGGCGGTATGACTATTTCGGAAAAAACTCTGCTCTCATTACCAATCCCGGACAACATTCCTGTTGACCCAGTGCTTATCTCAAAGATTGAGCAATCAGAGTTCACAAACCGTGTAGTCAAAAAAAATGCAGGCAAAAACAACGAAAATGTGAAACATAATGCGGACCTGATAGAAGAAATAAATCAAAATCTTTTTCCAAGATTTGCTCCTGCGCTTAAATGTTTACATAATAATTCGGTTATTACTATATGATAATGTCAAAACAACTATTAAATAAAATTCTCACAGCGTTATCACAAATGCCTAATAAATGGGATGCTCGTCAAGTTTATTTAGATTGGAAAAATGCTAACAGTCCGTACTTGCGACAAACGGAATGGATTGGCTGGCGGTTCCAAGAACTCTGCGAATACTATCTAAAACAAACCAAAATGTTTGATTTTACGGAACAAAGGTATGGTTACGCAGATTTTGATGCTTTTGCGGAAATTCCTTGGGACTTCAAGGCACATATTCGTCAAAATCCTCGTGGACTGCTAACTCACAAAGTTCCAGGCACTGACAAACGAGCAACTCTCCGAGCGATTGAAAAACATGGTGCAGCAGGGTTTATCGTCGGGATAGGAACTGCTATTTTTAATGACGAAGACAGGGGTTTTCAACTTTGGCATGATGAACTCAAGGGCGGTTTATCAAAGTACGAAGAAGAGAGAATATCCCGTAGAGCTCCTTCTCGTCTGCGTAAAACTAACTTCACATTGAAGGAAATTTGGATTATTGAAATTGACAAAAAATTATGCAAGAATCTTGGAACTTTTATGGAAGGATTTAGAAATAAAGACGGGAGTCCACGTAAAGCAAAAGTAATGTTGGATTTAAACAACATTGAACCGATTGACAAGATTGTTTTTTCTTGAAAACCGAAGCCATTGAGGAGCAGGAAGGAAAGTCAAGATTTAAAAAAATAGGGACAGCAAAAAAATAGGGACAGCGACCATTTAATTTATGAATAAAGCAAAACTTGGTTCAAGGACGGCAAAAGGTGGATTTGCAAACGAAAAAACTATTTGCAAGAAGTTTAACAATTGGAAAAAAGATAAAGAATCTCAAGAATGGTTAGAAATAATGGGATATGAAATTGATAAATTAGATTTTGTCAAGGCTATTCAGGTACCGACTAGAATTAAAAAAGAAAATTTACAAAAGTTTAATATTTCTGAAAAAGATTATAATGAGTTTGTAAGATTTAAGAAAGCCGATGCTCAGATTAGAATAATGATTAAAATTGGTAATATTCTCAAAATAGAGAATTTATCACTCAAAAAGGCTAATTCTAATGCTGACTATAACCAGATAGATAAAAGAACTGTTGACTCTTATCAAGGGATGTGGAATTTTGATAAAAGCCTGTCTCTATGGTTAAAACTTTTTACCGGAGAAGTCACTCCTAAGTCACAGACTAAACTAATCGGAAACATTAAGCCAAGAGATAAAAGAAGATTATTTTTAGATGAAATGCCTGAAATGATTCAAAATAAAATCATCCAGTTTTTCACGAAGAATAAAATCCTCGTTGTCAGCGACATATTAAAAGGTAGAGGTGGATTGTCTGCAAACTGGATGTTAGTCACAAAATACAATAAAAAAGAAAAATCCACCAGTTGGACACTTCAAGATATCAATATAGTAATGAACTTATTTGGTGAAGGAGCTGTTAGAATTTCTCCCCAGGGAAGCCTTTACATTGGGAAAATCACTGTCCAAAGGAAGGGGGGAACACCTGACCCTACCAAATTACAATTCAAATTCAAACCTTGTGAGTTATTTAATATGGAGTGATAATGGAAACAAATAAAGTATATTTAGGTGACTGTATTGATATAATGAGAGGATTGCCGAAGTGTTCCGTTGATTTAGTATTTGCTGACCCGCCGTTTAACATTGGTTTAAAATATGATAACTATAACGATAATAAAAGTTACGAAGAATATTACAAATGGTCTGAGAAATGGATAGACGAAACCTATAGAGTATTAAAACAGACTGGTTCAATATATATTGCTATTGGGGACGAATTTGCAGCAGAAATAAAGGCTATTCTGAAGAAAATCGGATTTCATTTCAGAAATTGGATAATTTGGTATTATACTTTTGGACAAAATCAAAGAAAAAAGTTTAGTCGAGCACATACACATATACTTTATTTTACCAAGGACAAAGAGAATTATATTTTCAACGACAAAGAAATCAGAGTTCTTTCTGTAAGACAAATAATTCGAGACAAGAGAGCGAATCCTTTGGGCAAAATCCCCGATGATGTTTGGCAATTTTCAAGGGTTTGCGGGACTTTTAAAGAGAGAATAGGAAATCATCCTTGTCAAATGCCTGAAGGTTTGTTAGAAAGGATAATCAAGACTAGTTCAAATATTAACGACATTGTTTTAGACCCTTTTGGAGGTACTGGCACGACAGCAGCAGTGGCTAAAAAATTGAAAAGAAAATATATTACAACAGAAATTTCCGAAAGATATTTTGATGTTATCAATAAAAGATTGAATGGTCAAATAGCTGAAGTGAAAAGAAATAAAGAAGAGAAAAGAGAAGTAGAAAGTCTAACTTTATTTTAATAGAAATTATGAATTACAAAATAGAAATATTTCATAAAGACGGTGTATTTGATGCGGAAGGCGAGAAAGTCAAAAGTGACATTCGTGATTTAGGAATATCAGGAATAAAAAAAGTCAAAACGGAACAATTATATATCATTAACGGGAATCTGACAGATAAAGAAATTGAGACAGTTTGCAAAGAATTACTTATTGACTCCGTTGTTCAGGAATACAGGATAGTTGATTTTCAGACAATTACTTCACATACACAGACCGAATCAGATATTTATTCAATTGAAGTATTCTATAAAAAAGGTGTTACAGATGCTGTTGGAGAAAGCACCCTTAAAGCCATTAAAGATATGGGTATTGAGAATGTGAATTCAGTGAGGACCGGACGTAAATATCTGCTTATCGGTAGTTTAGCAGAAAGTGATTTGGGTAAAATAGCTACTCGTATTCTTGCAAATACCGTTGTACAGGAATATAAAATATCGTAAGCAAGAAATCGTCCAGTTAAAACTGGACGCTACAGTAGCGTCCGAATTCGGACGATTATCAGATATTTATAATTTCTATACAGGAACAAATATGAAAGAATCACTGGTAAAAACAATAGATATAATTAACACGGATGATAGCACCTTAATAAAAATATCCAGGGATAATTTACTAGCCCTGAATCTGGATGAAATGAAGACAATTCAGGATTATTACAAAAAACAAGGACGAAATCCCACAGACATAGAACTTGAAACAATAGCCCAGACCTGGAGCGAACACTGCAAACATAAGACATTGACAGGGACCATAAACCTGAGATGCAACATACATACCGGCCAGTCTGTAACAGGCTATACGGAAAAAGCATATAATAATTTATTGAAAGAGACAATATTCAGGGTAACGAAAGAACTGGACAAAAAATGGTGTATTTCGGTATTTGAAGATAATGCCGGTATAATTGATTTTGATAAGGATTGGGCTGTAGCATTTAAAGTTGAAACGCACAACCATCCTTCAGCACTTGAACCATACGGTGGTGCCGGGACAGGTATAGGCGGAGTTATAAGAGATATCTTAGGTGTAGGGTTAGGCGGAAAACCTATTCTTAATACAGATGTGTTCTGCTTCGGCTCACCGGATACGCCTTATGAAAAACTTCCTGCAGGCGTCCTTCATCCAAAAAGAATATTCAAGGGTGTTGTCAGCGGCGTCCGGGATTATGGAAACCGTATGGGAATACCGACCGCAAATGGGACAATAATTTTTGATGAAGGATATACCTACAACCCGCTGGTTTATTGCGGTACTGTCGGTATAATGAAAAAAAATAAATGTTTCAAAAAGGTGAACCCGGGAGATTATATACTTGCTGTTGGCGGCAGAACAGGTCGTGATGGCATCCACGGTGCAACATTTTCAAGTCTTGCACTTGATAAGGATACACCTTTAAGTCCTGTCCAGATAGGCAACCCTATTATGGAAAAGAAAGTCACTGATACTGTTCTTCAGGCATGCGAAAGGAATCTTTACACTGCATTGACTGACTGCGGCGCCGGCGGTTTTTCAAGTGCAGTAGGTGAATTAGGTAAAAACTGCGGCGTAAAAGTTTATCTGGAACGTGTACCGCTTAAATATGAAGGACTCCTGCCATGGGAAATATGGGTTTCAGAAGCACAGGAAAGAATGGTGTTAGCAGTACCTAAAGATAAACTTGAAGAAATATTGAAAGTGTTTCATGATGAAAATGTAGAGACAACTGTGCTCGGTGAATTTACTGATACGGGCAGGTTAGAAGTATTTTATAAAGACGAAAAAATATGCGACCTGGATATGCAATTCCTGCATGAAGGTTTACCAAAAAGGACAATGATTGCCACATTTCAACATAAAAAATTTGAAGAGCCATCTCGTTCAGTTTTTGAATCTTCAAAGCCAGGTGGAATATTGAAAGATTTACTTTCAAGTTTGAATATATGCAGTAAAGAATGGGTAGTCCGACAGTACGACCATGAAGTTCAGGGACAAACTGTTGTTAAACCTTTCCATGGCAAATATGAGGGACCCGGAGATGCTTGTGTAATGCAACCCTTAAGCACGACTGCATTGAAGTCAAAGAAGGTTACTTATAGAGGTATTGCCGTTGCCTGCGGTATTAATCCGCAGTATGGCAAGATTGATTCCTACTGGATGACGGCAAGTGCTATTGATGAAGCTTTAAGAAACATAGTCAGTGTGGGCGGCGACCCTGAAAAGACCGCACTGTTAGACAATTTCTGCTGGGGCAGTCCGAACATTCCCGAACAGTTAGGCGATATTGTCCGCGCTGCAGAGGCATGCTATGATATAGCCAAAGTTTTCTCAACGCCGTTCATTTCAGGTAAGGATAGTTTGAATAATGATTATAATGATGAGAAAGGTAACAGGAAATCCATTCCGGGGACAATGCTTATCTCAGCCATTTCTATTGTACAGGATATAAGGAAATGTGTCACAATGGATATAAAGAAACCCGGTAATCTGGTTTATCTTCTGGGTGAAACAAAAGATGAACTCGGAGGGTCACAGTTGTATAACCTCTACGGTTTTGTAGGTAATAATGTTCCCAAAGTAAATCCTCAGGAATCCATTGGACTTATGAAATCCCTGCATAAAGCGATTAATGCCGGTATTATTGAGTCCTGTCATGATTGTTCTGAGGGCGGTCTTGGTGTTGCACTGGCTGAAATGTCTTTTGCCGGTGGATACGGGGTGGAGATAAATCTTTCAAAAGTAAAATATGACATGAGGAAGGTTGAATCCGAGAAATTCCGTAATCTGCAGCTGTTGTTTTCAGAATCCAACAGCAGGTTTGTTGTGGAGATTACACAGAAAAACAGGAAAAAGTTTGAAAAGATTTTGCGCGGCAAGGTTTTTTCATGTATAGGTAAGGCGAGAAAAGATAAGAAGTTTGTTGTATGTGGAATAAATAAGAAAGTTATCATAAACGAAAATATAGATAATTTGAAAGCATCCTGGCAAAAACCATTTAGTAATTTTTAATGATAGTTCTTTCTCAAATTTTGTTGACACTCTATATGCAGGAATACATTTTTTCGCTCACTGAACGGGACAGCAGGGCAAATTCAGACCTCGCAAACGAGCCTCGCCGTGTTCTCCAAATACATCCTATCGGGGAGCCCCGGCCACTCATTTGTTCGGTTTACTGAATTTATTTATTCTGCTTACGCTCATGTTCGCTCAATAAAATGTATCCCTGCCTTATGCTACAACAAAATTTAGAGAAGAATTGAAAAATATTATAAAATCAGAAAAATTTGTAGGTTATGAAATGGAACACGGTAAAATTGATAAGATAGATCAATTTTTTGATAAAAATTTTCGAGAAAGGAAAGTTGAGCTGTTAGGTGAAAAAATTGAAGAATTTATGAAATTTTCAGAAACAATTAAAAAACATTTAAATAGATTTGATGATTTATAGTTTTGAATATTTATTAAAAAAGTTGATAAATATGACTATTTACAATGTTTTGAGATAAATTTATGAGAACTGGATTAACAGTAGATAGAAATACTTCGGTTAATGTTTACGAAAATATTTCAAAAAGCAAACGCAGTTTATTTAATAAACCAGAACCATTTCTAAAATGGGCTGGTGGTAAAAGGCAACTCTTAGATAAATTTGAAAAATATTTTCCAAAAAAATTTAACAATTATCTTGAGCCATTTTTAGGTGGTGGAGCAGTATTTTTCCATTTGTTTTCTACGGGAAGACTTTTCGGTAAGAAAATAACCTTAATTGATTCAAATTTAGATCTTATGAATTGTTATAGAGTAATCAAAAATGAAATTGATTCTTTGATAACATATCTCCCCAATGGTAAACACAGGAATGACGAAAATATCTTTTACAGAATTCGCGAAGAAAATCCAAATGATCCTGTTGAGAAAGCAGCTCGGATGATATATTTAAATAAAACCTGTTATAACGGTCTATATCGAGTAAACCGAAACGGAAGGTTCAATGTTCCTTTTGGGAACTATAAAAACCCTTTAATTTGTGATACAGAAAATCTGATAGCGGTTTCTAATGTATTACAAAACGTAAGACTGATAAAAGGAGATTTTACTGAATGTTTAAAATATGCATGTTCAGGAGACTTTTTGTATTTTGATCCACCATATCAACCAATTAGTAAAACAGCAAGCTTTACGGGTTATACTAGCAATTGTTTTAATGAGAAATCTCAGGAACGACTTGCTGAGGTGTTAAAAGAACTTGATAGAAGACAATGCAAGGTTATGATAAGTAATTCAGACGATTCTTTTATTAAAAAACTTTATAAAGATTTCAATATAGAAATTGTGAAAGCACGACGGGCAATAAATTGCAAAGGTTCAAAACGTGGCGAAATAAATGAGTTAGTTATCTTGAATTATTAATAAAATGAGAAAAAAAGGAAATATATACGAACACTCAATTGACTTAAAAAACATATCAATCAAAAATGCTTCGCGGGATAATTTTATTGAAAAGTTAGAAAAAATACCCTACAGGGGTTACACTGTTGAAAATATATCAGATGGTAGGAAAATAGTAATTACTAAACCAGGTGGCAAAAATATATTTGGGGCTATTAAGATAGAGGATTATATGGTTTGGATATATAATCCCGTTAAAAAGACACTTTGGCGTATATCTCATAAAGACATTTATAAGGATTTGGAGGATAAGGGAAGAAATAATCCAGAAGATACTGTCAAAATAATTTGTGGTTTAGAAAGAGTATACAAAGGAGAAGAACCCGAGAATGTTTTGAAAGAAAATGAATACAACTATACATGTGGAGAAAAACCCGAAGTTTTATTTAAAGCATATAAATGGATTTGGGGGCAAGAAGATATTAATTATCCAAAAGGATTTGGGAGAAGAATGTCGTATGAAGGATTAACTAAAAAGAATAATGAAACAATAAAAACAGGCGAAGGAATCCTTGATTTAAAAAATAAATTTAAAAAGGTAAAATTATGAACAACAAACCTTGGAAAGCGATTTTTGATAAATATAAAATTGCCAAGCACGATTTTAATAAAGAACCTTTTATTATTACCGCCGAACAGATAAAAACTGCAACTTCTCAATTTAAGACAACAAATGAAAGAGAAGTGCGCATTTTATGCAAGCAGGATTGCAGGGAGGACAGGCCAGATATTTTTATAGAGAACAAGCTTTTTCTTTTGCCAGTAAAGAATGGTATTTATGTAATAGTAAAAGGTGATGGATATATTGATATACCTGAGATAAAAGAGACAACAATAATATATAAATCAAAGCTTGATTTTGATTTAGATACCTCAAAAGTTGGCAATTCCGAAATGCAACATCTGGATTTTGCTTATGCCTCAAGTTTAGTCAGGACTTTTTTAGAAGACAACACTCTTGTTTTAACAATAAGAGGCAGAAAGTATACTCCACGGTTTTTATTTTTTGTAGGGAAACAAAAAATTGAGGTTACGAGTGTACAGACAGAAGTAGATGCTGGCTATGAAGGTAAGAATAAAGTCGCATTGATAGAAGCAAAAAATGCAAAAACAAATAATGTAATAATAAGACAACTGTTTTATCCTTTTAAACAATGGTCATACCATACTAAGAAAGAAGTTGTACCTTTATTTTTCGAGAAACAATCAGATAATTATTTATTTTGGCAATTTGAATTTAAAAACAAAGATGATTATAATAGCATTAAGTTAGTAAAATCCTGTAAATATGAAATAACTTTATGAAAACCCAACCAACTAATTTTGAACTTGAATATACTACAGTTTGGTCATTTCCTGAGAGAGGAGACTGGGTAACACATAAAGGTGATTTCAGAGGTAACTGGGCTCCACAAATACCAAGGAATTTAATTTTAAGATATTCAAAGGAAGGAGATACGGTTCTTGATCCAATGGTGGGTTCAGGTACAACTCTTATTGAATGCAAGTTGCTTGGTAGAAATGCTATAGGTTTTGATATAAATCCTGAGATGGTCAAAATGACAAAGGATCGTCTTGATTTTGATTCAGGGTATAACAAAAAACTTGATATCAACACAGAAGTGGAGGATGCAAGAAAGTTAAGCAAAATAACAAATGAATCAATTGATCTAATAGTAACACATCCTCCTTATGCCGACATTATTAAATATAGTGACGGGAAAATTATAGATGATCTTTCAAATATTCATAACATTGATAAATTTTGTGATGAAATGGAAAAAATTGCATCAGAGTGTTTCAGAGTCCTTAAGCCTGATAGATATTGTGCAATACTAATAGGTGATACCAGAAGAAAAACAATGTTTATTCCAATTGCTTATGAAGTAATGGAGAGATTCTTGAAAACTGGGTTTTCACTTAAAGAAGACATTATAAAACATCAGCATAACTGTAAAACCACTCCATTCTGGAAGAATCAATCAAAAAAATATGATTTTTATCTGATAATGCATGAACATTTATTTGTGTTTAAAAAATTAACTTGTTAATAAAGAGAATGAAACCGAAAGTTTGTATTTTGAGGACAGCGGGGACGAATTGTGATAAGGAGACATACCTTGCCTTTGAACTAGCGGGCGGGAATCCGGAATTTGTCCACATCAACCAGTTTATAAACAATAAAAATTCATTAGACAATTACCAGATACTTGCAATACCGGGCGGGTTCTCCTATGGCGATGACATTGCCGCGGGTAAAATTCTTGCCAATGAATTGAAATATAAGATATTTGACCAGATGAGCAGGTTTGCGAATTCAGGTAAACTGATAATAGGTATATGTAATGGTTTTCAGGTTCTGGTTAAGACTGGACTTCTTGCTGAGGGTGCTACTCTTACCAATAATGATTCCGGCAAGTTTGAATGCAGGTGGATATACTTAAAACCCGGCAGCAGCGATAAAGATTCTCCTATATACAAAATCTGGTTGAGGGGAATTCCGGAAGTTATACAATTGCCGGTAGCTCACGGTGAAGGAAAATTCGTTACAAAGGATAAAAAATGTCTGAATGAGATAAAGAACAAGGTTTCATTCAGATACTGTAATCCCGACAAGAAAATTATTGAATACCCGTATAATCCAAACGGTTCAGAGGATAATATTACCGGCATTTGCAATAGAGAGGGAAATATTCTGGGTATGATGCCACACCCTGAAAGATATATTTTTAAATATCAAAATCCTTATTGGACAGGTATTAAGAAAAAATCGGAGTTTGGGGATGGTTTTTTAATATTTAAAAACGCTGTTGATTGGTGTTTGTAAAAATCTATGAAACTACTCGTAATAGGTTCTGGTGGAAGGGAACACGCATTAGTTTGGAAACTTTCACTGAGCAAAAAGGTAGATAAAATATACTGTATCCCCGGAAACGCCGGCATAGAACAGATTGCCCGGTGTGAAAATATTCCTGTTTCTGATTTTGAACAATTAGCAAAGTTTGTAAAAAACAATAAGATTGACCTGACAGTTGTTGGACCTGAAGACCCTCTGTCAAAAGGTATAGTGAATTATTTTGAGTCGCGGGGGTTGAGGATATTCGGTCCTGACAGGAATTCTGCACAGTTTGAGTCAAGTAAAATATTTGCTAAAGAATTTATGAAGAAATACGGGATACCTACGGCAGAATTTGAAGTTTTTGACAATCCGGATTCTGCTTTTGATTATATTTCAAAACACAGTTCAAGACCGTTAGTTGTTAAAGCAGACGGTCTTTGTGCAGGCAAGGGCGTGCTTGTGTGTGACAATGCAGAAGAAGCAAAGAATGCGGTCCAACAGATAATGGTAAAAAAAGAATTCGGTTCAGCAGGAGATAAAATTATTATTGAAGAAAGACTTTCCGGTGAGGAAGCGTCACTTATGGCATTTTGTGACGGGAAGACAATCGTTCCTATGGTTGCGTCGCAGGATCATAAGAGAGTATTTGATAGTGATAAAGGTCTGAATACAGGCGGTATGGGTGCGTATGCTCCCGCATCGGTTGTTGACGAAGAAATCTACAAAAAAGCCAAAGAGCAGGTATTTGATAATTTCCTAAAAGGGTTAAAACAGGAAAATATAAAGTTTAAAGGTATAATATATGCCGGTATTATGATAAGTGATTCTATTCCAAAGGTTCTGGAATTCAACGCAAGATTTGGCGACCCCGAGACACAGGTGGTTTTGCCGTTATTGAAAAATGATTTAGTTGAAGTAATAGACGCAGTAATAGACGGGAAACTTGATACCGTAAAAATTAACCGGGACGGAGGTAGTTGTGTATGTGTTGTCCTTGCGTCAGGCGGTTATCCCGGCAGTTATGAAAAGGGAAAAGAAATATCCGGGCTGGAATCCGCAGGTAAACTCAGGGATACAATAGTTTTTCATGCAGGGACAAAAACAGATGGTTCAAAAATTCTTACTAATGGCGGTCGTGTCCTTGGTGTGACTGCTTTGGGTAAAGGTTTAAAAGAAGCAATAGACAATACTTATAGAGCAGTTAAAAAGATAAAATTTGATAAAATGCATTATCGCAAGGATATCGGACAGAAAGGATTGAAGAAATGACGACTTACAGACAATCTGGTGTGAATATAGATGAAGCGAATAAATCCGTAAAATGGTTAAAAAAATTCAATCCTGAAATCGGTTTGTTTTCCGGGTTGTTTCAGCACGATTTCAAAAAATATAAAAATCCGTTATTAGTAGGGGCGACTGACGGGGTGGGGACAAAACTCAAATTAGCATTTATTTTAAATAAGCACGATACAATTGGGATTGACCTTGTGGCAATGAATGTAAATGATATAATCTGCTGCGGCGCAAGACCGTTGTTTTTCCTGGATTATTTTGCCTGCAGTAAACTTGATACAAATATTTTTAAGAATGTCATTAAAGGTATAGTCAACGGATGCAAACAGGCAGGATGTACGTTACTCGGCGGCGAAACAGCAGAAATGCCGGATTTTTATAAATTGGGCGAGTATGATTTAGCCGGTTTTTGTGTGGGAGTGGTAGATAAAAATAAGGTTATTGATGGTAGGAAAATTGCACCGGGTGATGTAATTATAGGACTTAAATCGTCAGGACCCCACTCTAACGGTTATTCGCTTATCCGCAGGGCATTGAAGGATGATATTAAAAAATACGCCAGGCAACTATTAACACCGACAACAATTTATGTAAAAGATGTTATGTCAATAGTTGATTCAAATTTGGGTTCCTGCATTCATGGGATAAGCCATATAACCGGCGGTGGATTTTACGATAATATAGAAAGATTTCTGCCTGAGTACTGCAGCGCAAAAATTTACAGGGACAGGTGGGATGTACCGGCAATATTTAACATAATTCAGAGAGAAGGTAATGTCAGTGACCATGAAATGTGCCGTGTTTTCAATATGGGTATAGGAATGGTCTTGATAGTGGATAAATCCGGCAGCGAAAGAATTAGAAGAATGATGAAGGATTCCGTTGTAATCGGTCAGGTAACAAAAGGCAAAGGTAAAGTGGAGATAGTTAGTAAATAGCATGTCCAGAAAAGCAAGATTGGCTGTTTTGGTTTCAGGCGGTGGCTCTAACTTACAGGCGATAATAGATGCCTGCCAGCAGAATAATCTCAATGCTGAAGTTGCAGTTGTTGTAAGTAATAGAGATAAGATATATGCACTTGAACGTGCAAAAAAACACAACATAGAGACAATAGTTGCTCTGCCAAAAGATTTTCCCGATAAAACTATATATTCACAATATATAGCCGACGAACTGAAAAAGCGAAATATAGATTTGGTGTGTTTAGCGGGGTATTTACTTAAATTAGAACCGAATTTTGTAAGATCTTTTAAGGGAAGAATTATAAATATTCATCCTGCACTGCTTCCGAAATTTGGCGGTGACGGAATGTACGGGCATTTTGTCCATGAAGCAGTCCTTAAAGCAAAGGAAAAAGAGTCGGGACCGACAGTCCATTTTGTCGATGAAGTATACGACAACGGTGAAATAATATTACAAGCAAAAGTGCCGGTGTTACCAAACGATACGCCCGATACACTGGCAAAAAGGGTTCTTGAGCAGGAGCATAAAATATATCCCGAAGCAATAAAAATAGTCCTTTCAAAATTAGGATTTTAAATATTTCCATCATTCCACGATGTCATATTTCTTAATTTATCCATTATGTTTTTCTTTTCTGGTGTTAATGCTTCAGTAATGAACCTTCTATATTTTTCAAGGATGTTTAGACGATGCAACGGCGATATCTTCTGATAATTTCTGATTTTTTGAATAAAATCATCGTCAATTTTAATATTCTTTTCTATCATAATCCTTCTTTTATTTTCTTAAGTCCCTCAATATCAATCTGGTCAATAACGCGATTAGTTATAGTTTTCATTTCAATAAGGTCATCTATACTAATAAGTGGAACACAAATGTCTTCTCTAATTTTAATCATATATTTTCTTAAATAGAACTTGTTAAAATCCGACACTCTGTAAATTAAATCAACTACTTCACCGGCATCACTCTCTGACTTGTTCAAAAAAGTTATCGCAATTATACCCTTTTCCTTATATATCTTTTCTCTTACATCCTCTTTTACAACTTCATTAGGGTCAATATTATTCACTATCTCAAAATCCATAGAATTCAGTACTGAAGTTGCCTTTGTAAGATTTTCCGAATCGCACATAACACATAAATCTAAATCCATAGTTGCTCTTGGGACTCCATATAGGTTTACAGCTACACCGCCGACTACCATATATTTAATCCCATTCTTGTTAAATTCTTCAAAAATTTGTTCATACATAACTTCTATTTTGTATTATACAAAAAAAACAATATCCTTGCAATTCCTGTAAAAAATAAGTAAAATCTATTAAAGAGTAAAATATTAAGGTTTTAGATTTAATCCAGGGGGAAAAACAAATATGATACCAAGATACACGTTGCCGGAAATGGAAAAGATATGGAGTGAAGAAAACAGGTTTAACAGAATGTTTGAAATTGAACTTGCTGTTTGCGAAGCTTTAAGCAAGACCGGTATTATGCCGGAAGTTGATTACAAAAAAATAAAACAGAAGGCAAAATTAGACATAGAGCGTGTTAGAGAAATAGAAAAGGTAACAAAGCACGATATTGCAGCATTTGTTGACCAGATAAGCGAGAATTTAGGTGATGAGTCAAGATGGATACATTTCGGACTGACATCCTCAGATGTGCTTGATACTGCTACCGCAATACAGTTAAGGGATTCATCCGATTTGATATTGAAGAAATTAAAAACCCTTTCAGACGAACTTAAAAAACTTGCTGTTAAACATAAGAATACAATGATGATTGGCAGGACACACGGTATGCATGCAGAACCTATAACATTTGGCGTAAAGGTTCTCGGATGGTATGCTGAAACAGAAAGACTCATTGCACTTATTGAATCTACCAGAGAAACCGTTTCTTACGGCAAATTATCGGGTACCGTCGGGACATATACACAGAATGACCCGGAAATAGAGAAGATTGTCTGTAACAAACTCGGATTAAAACCCGAGCCCGTATCAACA
The DNA here is from genome assembly GCA_001871125.1 of Elusimicrobia bacterium CG1_02_37_114. Lineage (GTDB taxonomy): Bacteria > Elusimicrobiota > Endomicrobiia > CG1-02-37-114 > CG1-02-37-114 > CG1-02-37-114. Next base: position 9,826 of record MNXB01000020.1, on the reverse strand, counting down.
CAAATAATACCGCGCGACAGGTATGCTGTTTATATTCTTAGATTAGCGTTAGTCGCAGGGGCAATAGAAAGATTTGCCGTTGAAATAAGAAATCTTCAGAGGACTGAAATATCAGAAGTTGAAGAATTTTTTTCCAAAGGACAGAAAGGTTCATCTGCAATGCCGCATAAAAGAAATCCGATACTATCGGAGAACATCTGTGGCCTGGCGAGACTTGTAAAAGCTAATTCTATGGTAAGTTTAGAGAATATGGCGCTCTGGCATGAACGAGATATATCTCATTCATCGGCTGAAAGAGTGGTTCTGCCTGATTCAAGTATAGTAATAGACTTTATACTTACGAGATTTGCAAATATCGTAAAAAACCTTGTTGTATATCCTGAAAATATGAAAGCAAACCTTGAAAAATCTTACGGAGCATATTTTTCACAGAATGTTTTATTGAGACTTATTAAAAAGGGATTAAAAAGAGACACTGCCTACAAGATAGTCCAGAAAATCAGTCATACTTCATTACAGGAAAAGAAAGATTTTGGGACAATTGCAAAAAATGATATGGAGTTAAAGGAACATCTTTCTGCCCAGGAAATTCAGGAATGCACCAACCTTAAATCGTACACAAGGAACATTGATAAAATCTTCAAGTCTGTTCTAAAGGAATAAATAGCTTTATATCCTGACCATCCGGCTGACATATTCTGCTATAGCTGGTGAAGCTGTTAGCCCGGGGGATTCTATACCGATAATATTTATAAACCCGGCTAATCCATTTTCTGTTTCATCTTTTATAATAAAATCCCTGAAATCGTCTTTTTCGTCCTGGAGTTTTGCTCTGATACCGGAGGTATCCGGACTCAAATCATCTAATGTAATATCAGGTATGTATCGGACTGCCTTCTCATAGAAATCTGTTTTATGAGATTCATCTACATCGTAGGAAATACTGTCCACATATATTGAATTTGGTCCAAGTTTTTTTCCACCCGCCATGTCTATGACTAAATGCGTCCCTAAACTCACCTTTTCAGGAACGGGATAGATAAGATGTTCTATATTTATGTTGCGGTTTATCTTAAAATATTCACCTTTACAGTATTTAATTCTATAACCCAATTTATCAATGTTTAGTCCGGCATAACCCGCAATTTCATCAGCATACAAACCGGCAGAATTGATTAAAATTTCTGTTTCAAATTTATAGTTATCTTTTTCTATTGTTACTGCATATCCGGAATTTATTCTGTCAATATCTATAACTTTTGAATCAAAAACGATAATTGCCCCGGCTTCTTTTGATGTATGGTAAAAATAATGCATAAGTTTTTCTGAATCAATTATTCCCGTTTCGGGTGAGAAGAGTGCCCCGTATCCGGAAACATTGGGTTCTAACTGATTAAGCATATTTTTACTCATTATTTCCAGTCCTTCCACGCCATTTTGTTGACCGTTTTCTTTTAGTTTATGCAGGTATTCAAATTCAGTTTCATCCAGAGATACTATCAATTTACCTGATTTCCTGAATGGAATTTTGTGTTTTTCACATAGTTCGTATAGTTTTATTCTGCCTTGGACACATAACTTAGCTTTTAATGAATCTTTTGGATAGTAAATTCCGGAATGGATAACTTCACTGTTCCTGCTGGAAGTTTCAAGCCCATAACGTGTATTTTTTTCAACAACCAAGATATCTTTTCTGCCGGATTTTGCAAGTTCATGAACTATTGCCAAACCCACCACCCCTGCTCCTATAATGGTTATTCCGACTTTTTCCATTAATTTTTTAACATAGGAAATTATAAAATATCCTCAACAAGTTGAGGATTCCCTTTGGAACCCCGAACTTGTTCGGGGTTACCTGACATAGTAAATTATAAAAAATGGGATGTGTCCCTATTTTTCAAATGTTTTTTTGAGTTCCTGCAGAATGGTTTTTTGTTTTCCGTCAAGTTTTGTAGGAACATCCACTTCAACTTTCACATACAAATCACCTTTTCTGCTGCTGTGTATGTTGGGCATGCCCTTGTCTCTTAAACGGAAAACCTTATCGGGTTGTGTGCCGGGCGGTATTGTTAATTTAACAAAACCGTCTATAGTTGAAACTGTGGCCTCACCACCTAAACACATAGTAGGATAGGGTATTTTTGTTGCTATATATAAATTGTCGCCATGTCGTTCAAACATCGGGTGAGACTGGACATGAGTAACGACATACAGGTCACCCTGCGGGCCGCCTAATTCACCCGCTTCACCCCTGCCTCTTATTACTATGCCTGTTCCGTTATCAACTCCCGGAGGAATTTTCACCGTTAATTTTTCACCCTTTTTGACTTTACCTCTGCCCCTGCATTCCCCGCAGGGTGATTCAATTATTTCTCCTCTACCATAACATTTGGAACAGGTCTGCGAAAATGTAAAAAACCCGCCGAAACCTGCTGATTGCTGACCTGTACCGTGGCAGGTAGGGCATTTCTTCATTCCTGTGCCGGACTTTGCCCCCGTTCCTTTACAGGCAGGACAGGTCTCCGTATTATAAAATTGCATAGTTTTTTCAGTCCCATTGTATGCTTCTTCCAGAGTTATCTGGAGTGAATATTCAATATCATCGCCCCGTTGTGGTCTGGGTTGTCTGCTTCTGCGTCCACCTCCAAATATTTCAAATATGTCTTCAAAGTGAGAAGACCCCCCCCCGCCAAAACCCATGTTTTCAAATATGCTTGAAAAATCTACCCCGCGGAATATATCTTCCTGGGTGTATCTGCCGTCAATACCGGCATGTCCGAACTGGTCATATTGACTGCGTTTGTTTGAATCAGACAGCACGGCATACGCTTCCGTTATTTCCTTGAACTTTTCACGGGCTTCATTCTTTTTTTCAGGCGGAACACGGTCAGGATGGTGCTGTATGGCAAGTTTACGGTATGCCTGTTCTATTTCCTGATGAGAGGCACTTTTGGCTACACCAAGAATATCATAGTAGTCCCGTTTTACTGTCATTTCTCTTCTTTGTATTCGCCTTCTATAACGTCGTCAGGTTTTTTATCGTCTTTACCGGCACTCTCTTCAGGTTGAGGCTGTTTGGGTTCAGGACCTTTTCCTGCTTCTTCCTGTTGTTTCTTAGTCGCTTCGCGATAGACGACTTCTGCAAGTTTATGTGATGCAGTTGTCAGGTCATCTTTAACTTTCTTTATGCGAGGAACATCTTCTGTTTTTACTGCCTCTTTTGCATCGCTCAATGCCCGTTCAAGAGAAAGTCTTTCGTCCTGCGATATTTTATCCCCGTGCTCTTTAAGTGTTTTTTCCGTGTGGTATATAAGACTGTCAAGTTCATTCCTTGCTTCTATCATTTCCTTATATTTCTTGTCCTGCTCTGCAAATTTTTCGGATTCCCTGACATATTTTTCAACATCGTCTTTTGAAAGTTTATTGGGCGCGGAAATGGTTATGTGCTGTTCTTTTTTTGTACCTAAATCCTTTGCTGAAACATGGAGTATCCCGTTTTCATCAATGTCAAAAGTTACTTCAATCTGCGGGACACCACGCGGTGCAGGTGGTATTCCGTCAAGAATAAATTTACCTAAACTTACATTAGCGTTTGCCATAGGCCGTTCGCCCTGCAAAACATGGACTTCAACTGCCGGCTGGCTGTCAGCAGCGGTTGAAAATACCTGTGAGCGTTTTGTAGGAATTGTGGTGTTGCGGTCAATGAGTTTTGTCATTACATTACCCAGGGTCTCAAGACCAAGTGATAGAGGTGTGACATCTAAATGCACGATGTCTTTTACATCGCCAGCAAATAGCGCTGCTTCAATTGCCGCACCCATTGCAACACATTCCATCGGGTCCACACCGCGCTCTATTTTTTTGCCTAAATGGTTTTCAACAAATTTCTGGACTATAGGCATGCGGGTTGGACCCCCGACAAGGACTATTCTTGCTATGTCATTCGGAGATACTTTTCCGTCTGAAAGTGTCTGGTCCATCGATTTACCGCATTTGTCAACTATAGGTTTTACTATGGATTCAAGTGTCGCACGGGTAAATTTCTGGGTTAAGTGTTTTGGGCCGGAAGCGTCTGCTGTTATGAACGGCAGATTTATGTCTGTTTCAAACACATTTGAAAGTTCAATTTTTGCTTTTTCGGCTGCTTCATGCAACCTCTGGATTGCCATTTTATCGTTGCGTAAATCTATACCTGTTTCTTTCTTGAACTGTTCCGCTATATAGTCAACCAGAGCGTTATCCATATCTGTTCCGCCGAGTTGGGTATCGCCGGCAGTTGATAGAACATCAAAACTGCGGACACCTTCAACTTCCCAGAATTTCATTATTGTGACATCCAGGGTGCCTCCGCCGAAATCAAAAACAAGAATTTTTTCTTCTCTGGCATCTTTATCTATACCGTAAGCAAGACAGGCTGCTGTCGGTTCGTTTACAATACGTACCACTTCAAGCCCGGCAATCGTTCCGGCATCTTTCGTAGCCTGGCGCTGGTTGTCGTTGAAATAAGCAGGGACACTTATTACTGCTTTTTCAACTTTGTCTCCTAAGAATGCCTCTGCATCTCGTTTTATCTTCTGTAATATGAAAGCAGACAACTGTTGTGGGGTGTATTCCTTGCCGTGTGCCTTGAACTTGTGATCTGTACCCATTTTGCGCTTGAAAGCAGTAAACGTCCCTTCAGGGTTGGATACTGCCTGCCTGCGGGCGGGTTCGCCTATAAGCAACTGTCCGTCTTTTGTGAAAGCGATATAAGATGGAAAAGCTTTACCTCCAACACTTACACCCTCAGCCGCTGCTATTATTGTCGGTTTACCTGCTTCCATGTAAGCTGCTGCTGAATTAGAAGTACCTAAATCAATACCTATTATTTTTGACATAATCGTTAATCCTCCTCTCGTAAAATTATGGAATTCCCCGATTTATCGGGGTTAATCATTATCTCCTTACTATTTTGATGCATTAATTACGTTTTGGTTTCAGGTTTTACTGATTTTTTTGATACAATGACTTTTGCCGGTCTTATAACATCGTTTTGAAAAATATATCCGCGTTGGACTTCTTTAAGTATACTACCTTCTTCTATCTCATCAGATTCTTCATATTCTACAATTTCATGATAATTTGTATCAAATTTCCTATTTTTTGTTTCTACGGGTTGGACGCCTTCTTTTTTCAGAAACGATACAAATTCCTTGTGAAGTATATGTATTCCTTCAACCACTTTTTTAATATCCGAAGATTTATCTGCTGAATCAATAGCTTTGTCAAAGATGTCTATTAAACCGATTAGTTCAATCAGGATTGTTTCTTTCCCGAGTATGAATTTTCTGTTTTTTTCCTCTTCTGTGCGTCTGCGGTAATTATCAAATTCTGCTCTCAGCCGTAGCAATTGGTTATAAAGATTCTGGTTTTCCTCTTCTTTTTCTTTCAGTAATTTTTCCGTATCTGTTTCAATAGTTTGCTGTTCCGTATTCTCAATGTTTTTATCAATGTTATTATCAGTTTCTTGCCGCATAGGAGTATCACTGCTATTCTCTTCGTGTTTTTTCATGTTTTCCATAGGAAATTATAAAAGGGTAAACCCTTAATTCCTGGATAACCCCAATAAATTGGGGAATCCCAGGAGTTGCCCGATTTATCGGGCTTTCTCGCCTACAATTTTATTAAATATCTTATTTATTGTAGATGCCACAAAATTCACCAATGAAATCATCTTCGGATATTCCATACGTTTAGGACCTATAATGCCCAGTATGCCCACAGGTTCTTCGCCTAATTTATATACTGTTTTTATTAAACTGACATCGTTTAATTCAGGCATATGATGTTCCTTGCCGATGGTGACATGTGTATTTAGCATTTTACTGAAATCTTCTTCTATCACCTGTCTCAACAGTTTCTTGTGTTCAATAAGTTGTATAAAGGACGCTAAACGTTTATAGTCGTCTATTTTGAGTTTTGGGAGCATTTTATCCATGCCCTCAAGGAATATTTCGTCGTCAGGGGCCTGTCTGTTTAACTGGTTTGAAAGTAACTTTATAAACTTGTTCAATTCCTTATGTCTGTATTCAATTTCATGAATTATATCAGGCAACTTGTTTGTCAGTTCGCTTATCGTAGAATCTTTAAATTTTTCATTGAGTATCTGGGAAATATCGTTCAGTAAATGTTCATCTGCATCGTAATCGGTCAGTATAACATTGTGCTGTACAAACCCCTGATGCGTAACAATAATTACAAGCACTCTGTCTTCGGCAAGTTTCATTAAATGTAACAGTTTGAGTTTGCTTTTATTTATATTTGGCGCTATAACAAAACCGGCGCAGTTAGACAGGGTTGCCAGTAAATGTGATGTGCGGACAAAGAGTTCGTTAAACTCGTTAATACGGGATTTATATTCTTCAATAATTTTCCTGCGTTCCTCAAGTGCGAGGGATTGTAATTCCATCAAAGAATCAACAAGCCATCTATAGCCCTTATCGGTCGGCATACGCCCGCTGGACACATGTTGTGTGGTAAGGTAACCTTCTTTTTCTAATTGAACCATAATATTTCTTATAGATGCACTTGAAAGGTCTATTTCATAGTCCTTGTTTATAATCTGTGAACTCACAGGCTTTTCTGTGTGGATATAGTGATAAATAATTGCCTGTAAAATCTTTTCTTTACGCTGTTCCGCTACTTCAGAGTCAACTTTTCGCATAAATGGTTCTTAAAACCCTAAAGGGTAAATTCCAGGAATTAAGGCTTTAGCCTTTTAGTAAAGGTTATAATTAGCACTTTGACTGTTTGAGTGCTAATATTATACTATAGTTTACTTTCCTATGTCAACCTTAGTGATTTCTAACGGGCTGAGATTTTGTTATTATCCACCTGAGTTTCAATTTTTTTAAACGATATGCCACTTTTTATGAAAAAAAACAAACCAATAACTGTTACAGGTAACCAACTCAAGAAATGAGACACCATCGCAAAACCTAGAGATTGTGTTTTTAATATACCGAAAATAGATAATGCTAATATTAAACAAGCTTCCCATGTACCGATATATCCGGGTGAAGATGGTATAATTACACTTATAGCAGTCGCACACTGGATTATGACTGCCCCGAATACAGTCAGTTTTAACCCAAAAGACAGTATGCATAAATATGCAGTAGTAACATATACAACCCATAATACTACGGTACACAACACAGCATTTATAAATGTCTTTTTATCTTTGACGAGATGAAGACCTGTATAAAAATTTTCCACCAATCTCTTTATATTGTTCCTGATTTTATCAGAGGGAGCAATCTTTTCTACGAGTCCGATGAATCTTTCCTTTGAACGGAAAATCAAAAACACCATAATGCATATCACCGACATGAATACAATAACTCTTATTCTGCCTATCTGTCTTGGTAATAGAATAAAAAAAGAACTGCAGATAATAAGTAATCCTGCAAAAATCAGGTCAAACAGTCTTTCCAGTACTATAGTTGAAAGCACGGTGCTCTTGCTGAGATTATTCTTGTATGCCAGAAAATATGCCTGCATAATGTCACCCAACCTGAACGGGAGAACATTGTTTGTCATAAGACCAACGTTTGTTGCCTGGAAAAATTCTTTTAGCGGAAGATTCTTGTACTGGCTGGTTATAATCTTCCACCTGTAACTCCGGACAATAAGTCCCAAAAGTACAGTAAATAGACCCAGCATTAAGTAAGAAATTTTAGCAGAACCGATGACTTCAATTACTTCAGCAATATTCACCCCGCGGAAAGCCAGATAAAGGAAAAAGAAACTTATTAATATACCTAATAAAAAACTTAGTTTTTTCATTGTTGTAACTCAGCTATATTTTTTATCTTTTCCCATCTTTCCTGATTATACCATGCCTTATTCATTAAAAAGTTATAGTGTGCCTGACCCGGTTTATTTTCTTTTCCTATTGGTAAAATTTCATACAGGTAAACATAGCTCCACGGATTGCGGACATACTGGTTCCAGAATTCAGGGACTTTTGAACCCTGTCTGCCATCTCTTAAAGTTACATCCCCTATCCCACGGTATATTTCTCTTACATATTTATTCCAGAATTCGTTAAAAGTTTTTAATCCTGTTCCGTCTTCCCAGCAGAAATTATCATATCCTGCCAGACGCTGACCTTCTGGTGGGTTTACTAAAATATGGGTGATTTTTTCTTCTTCTGTTAATTTTCTATGTAATTCTTCAGCATTTTTGCTTTCAGTTGACCATAAAACAACTGGATTGAATACAGCGCCTGTTGCAGTAACAAACTTTCTCCGAGAATAATATCCCCTGGTTTCTCCCAAAAAGAGTATTTTGGCTGTTTTGGGCAGGTTTTCATTTGCCCATGAAATTGTTTGATAATAAGGGCAGGGATAGGAAGGTCTCTGTGTTGAAAGATATTCCTTTTTTGTTTGGAAACCAAAAACAACACCCATTGGGTCGTGGCTGGATTTCAGTATGGTAAGGGCAAAATAAATATTTCCCAGAGATATAAAAACTATCGGCAAAATCACTATTTTTTTAAATAACTCATTTTTCTGGGTTTCATACAGTGAGATTGCAAGAATAATACTGATTATAGATAACACTGGTATAAAATGCCTCAGGTATATTCTGGCGACAAGTATCCATAGAATGTAGTTCAGTATTGCATATACGACGAGAAATTTCGTTATTTTTTTTGTTCTTATTGCTATGAATGTAAGCGGCAAAAGGTATAGCAATAAGGGGCCGGAGAAACCCTCCTGCCCTATTTTTCCCATAGTCAAATTCCATGGTATTGTAATAAGGTTTTTCAGGGTGAGTTGGACTGGCGCCTGGTCAGTAGCAGGGAATTCTTTAAGTCCAGGCCTGAAAATCACTCCTTCCTTTTCGCTGTAAGCAAACGGATATAAAAAATTGCCCTTCTCAGTATAGTTTCTTAATGCCCAGGGCGAAAACACTATTGAGCTGATAAATCCGATTAATATAATCTTTTTTAATTCAAATAAGAAGTTTTGTTTTTTTAGGAAAAACATAAATATGAAAAGTGTAAACATTAGACAAGCACCATAAATAAAGCAGGTATATTTGGAGCCCAAAGCAGTACCAAGAAATATACCTGATAGAATGGCCCATTTTATTGTAGCGTCCCGATTTATCGGGACGATTTCTTGAGCGGTGGATTGTTCAGAATTTATAACGGCAAATATTGCCAGAAACTGGAAGAAAGTAATCCCGAGTTCAATAGCGGTTTTCCATGAAACAGCACAAACCAGAGGTACGGTATAGAATATTACCGCGGCTAAAATGCCTGTCCTTCGGCTAAAATATTTTTTACAAAAGACAAATACTGCGCCACAGGTTAATAACCCCAATGACCAATGCATTAAATGTGCTACTATATCATCTTTAAGCATAACTCCAACAGTATATAAAATCTGTATATTGAAAGGGAAAAATGATTCACATTCATGGGGAATTGTAATTATTTTGTGGTTCAAAATCCAGTGGGCAGGAATTCCCATATGATAGCGGAGCGAGTCATAAAAAGTTTCAGGTGTAAGTGCACCGAGCAAATTAAATAATACAGCTGTCAAGAATACGAGAAGCAGAATCATATCGGTAGTAGAGAATTTTTCCTTTTTAGTTCGGAGAACGGAGCCGGCTTTCGGGATACCTTCCTTTTTATCCTCTCCCCTTGAGGGAGAGGGAGGGGTGAGGGGTTTTCTCACTGTGTTAAATGCAGATAATGCGCATAGTATAATTAGAATAGCCCAGATAATTTCTCTATAAAGTAACCCGCACCGGCCGAGCAACAGGACAAATA
>MNXB01000025.1 GCA_001871125.1 Elusimicrobia bacterium CG1_02_37_114 | reverse complement strand
TGCTGTGTAAACAGGAGCCAGAAGTAGTTCTCCTTTCAACTTGAGGTCAATTTCGCTGAAAAATTCCGCCCTGTGTTAAACTATTATAAATCTTTTCAGATTGGTAAATTTGACATTCCTTGTTTTTTGTAGTATAAATTATAGAGAGAAAGTTAAAAAAACAGTTTTAACTGAACTAATATATTACCATTTCTTAACAAAGTTCCTCGTTCTGCTAATTTCATATTAACAATTTCTCCGCTAACAAGCGAGGGAATCTAAAAGGTGATTGAAGTATGACAAAAGAAAAATTGATTTTAGATACTGACAGATTTTTTGATCCGAATCCTGAAGTAAGAAAAATTGCCAGAGAACTCTATGAATCAGTTGAGGAACTCCGACAGGAATCTGGTTAAATTATGAATTTAAAGAGGTATTTGGAATAGAATATAAACTTACGAAAGAGACAGCTATTGAGATTTATGAAACAATTAATAAACAACTGGACTCACCCGAATTTTCACCCCGGGCACTGTTTGACAGATTTAAAATTGAAGTGCTTGCCACTACTGATTCCGCAACGTCAGATTTAGAGTACCACAAAGCAATTAAGAATTCTGGTTGGAAAAGTAGAATTATTCCTACTTTCAGACCCGATTCAGTAATAGATTTAAATACAGAAAATTGGAAGAAGAACATTAAAGAGTTAAGTAAGGTTTCAGGAATTGATATTCATAATTATGAGACATTCATAAAAGCACTCCGGCAAAGGAGGCAATTTTTTAAATCAATGGGTGCCGTATCAACGGATATGGCTATCCTGACACCATGGACGGAAGAACTGACAAAAACAGAAATCGGCAATATTTTTCAACGTGCCTTAAAGGAAAAATTAACAGATGAAGATACCTCAGGATTTACTGCACATATGATTATGGAAATGGCGGGTATGAGTATTGAAGACGGGTTAGTAATGCAGTTACATTGTGGCTGTTACAGGAACCATAATCAGGAAATTTATGAAAGATTAGGTCCTGACAAAGGGTGTGATATATCTGTTCAAACAGAATTCACTAAAAATTTAAGAAACTTACTAAATAAATACGGGAATGACTCACGGTTAACGCTGGTCGTTTTTACACTTGATGAGAGCACATATTCAAGAGAACTTGCCCCGCTGGCAGGACATTATCCTGCATTAAAACTCGGGGCACCGTGGTGGTTCCACGACAGCATAAATGGTATGATGAGATTCAGAGAGCAGGTAACAGAGACAGCAGGTCTTTATAATACAACAGGTTTTGTGGACGATACGAGAGCTTTTTTCTCAATACCTGCAAGACATGATTTATCAAGAAGAGTTGATGCAAACTGGCTTGCAGGACTTGTTGCAAAACATATTGTTGATATGACCGAGGCAGGAGAGATGATAAAAGACACTGCCTACAGACTGGCTAAAAAAAACTTATAAACTTTAACTCAGAGTTGGGAGTTTGGGAGGAAGAAGGATATATGGCTAAATACAATTTAGAACCCGTTGAAGTACCAAAAATTAAAACAAAATATAGACGTATCAAAACAAAACTCCCTGTTCCCGAATCTTTGGAAATATTTAAAACTTTAATAGATTCCGAGCCGCAATCAATGATGGGACAGCCCCCTATAGTATGGCATAAGGCTGAAGGGTTTCAGGTATATGATAAGTGGGGGAATAAATGGATTGACTGGTCTTCCGGTGTATTGATAACCAATGCAGGTCATGGCAGGAAGGAAATTATCAATGCAATAAGAAAAATGTTAGACCAGAAACTTCTTGCAACGTATGTTTTTGTTCATGAAAAAAGAGCAGAACTTACAAAAGTGCTTCGGGAACTCTCGCCCGTTCCGTCTCTTTATCAGGTTTTCCTGCTCAGTACGGGAAGCGAATCTATAGAGAATGCAATAAAACTTGCAAAAACTTATGCTCTGGAAAAATACGGGCCAAAAAGAAAATATATAGTATCTTTCAAAAATGCTTTTCACGGCAGGACACTCGGTGCTCAACTTGCAGGCGGGATGGACAAACTTAAGAAATGGATAGTTGACGAAGGAAAAATGTTTATTCAAGTACCATTCCCTGACGGATATAAAAACGAAGATATTTCTTTTGAACTTTTTTTGAAAAGCATTGCAGAACAAAATGTAAAACCCGACGAAATAGCGGGAGTCCTTACTGAAACATACCAGGGTGTAGGTCCTGACTTTATGCCGGATGATTATGCACAGAAACTGGTAAAGTTCTGCAAAGAACATGATATCATAACAATATTTGACGAAGTCCAGTCCGGTTTCGGTAGAACGGGTAAAATGTTTGGGTTTGAGCACTATAATGTGGTACCTGACATTATTGTATGCGGTAAAGGTATTTCATCATCCCTGCCCATTTCTGCTGTCATAGGCAGAAAAGATATTATGGGGCTTTATCCGCCGGGTTCAATGACATCAACTCATTCTGCAAGTCCGCTTCCGGTTGTTTCTGCTCTGGAAAGCATTAGAATAATTAAGGAAGAAAAACTTATTGAAAATGCAAAAAAACTTGGTGAAATACTTATGCCCGAATTGAAAAGGATAAGAAATAAATACCCGGAGGTACTTGGCTGTGTACAGGGCAAGGGACTTGTTGCCGGTATTCAGGTAGTAAAAAAAGGCACTAAAGAACCGGACCCTGATACTGCTTTAAAAATTAATGAAAAGTGTTTCCAGAAGGGTCTCCTGATGTTTGCTCCCGTAGGTGTCGGCGGAGAATGTATAAAAATTGCTCCTCCGCTTGTGATAAATGAATCCGCTTTAAGAGAAGGAATAGGAGTTCTTGAAGAAGCCTGTGATGAAATATTAAGGGGGTAATGTCATGAATAACAAACCTATAGACGTTACAATAGTTGGCGGCGGGATGATTACCAATGACTTAATCCTACCTTCAATCTATCATCTGCAAAGAGTCGGAGTAGCAGGAAATATAAACATTTGTGCACTGAACAATGTCCCGCTTAAAGATCTCAAAGAAAACAGGGAAATAAAGAATGCATTTCCGGGTCAGGATTTTACCGCTTATCCATCACTTTCTGAATCACCAGAAGATAATTTTCCTGACATGTACAGGGAAGTGATAGCCAAAATGTCACCGAGACAAACTGTCGTAGTTGCCGTCCCTGACCACCTTCATTATGAAATTGTTAAAGAGGCATTAAATAACAACCAGAATATACTCTGTGTCAAACCACTTGTGTTAAAATATGAACAGACCGTAGAAATTGAGAAAATTGCTTTAGAAAGAGGACTTTTTGTAGGAGTAGAATACCATAAACGGTTCGACCGCAGAGCCCTTGTCGCAAAACGCAGTTATGAACTGGGACATTTCGGTGAATTTATTATGGGTGAAGCAAAGATGATTGAACCGTATTATTATAGATTCTCCAACTTTCAGAACTGGTTTCTTGTCCATAACACAGACCCGTTTGTTTATATAGGATGCCATTATGTAGATCTTGTATATTTTATTACAGGACTAAAGCCTGTTGAAGTTTCGGTTTCAGGCATCAAAGGTAAATTTCCTAACGGCAACGAAGGATTTTTATGGGCTAACGGCCGTGTGAAATATGAAAACGGTGGCATACTCTCAGTAATAGACGGACTGGGATATCCGGATGATGGGGCGGGAAGCAACGAACAATGCCTTTCAATGTTTTTTGAAGGTAAGGGTAAAACAGGTTTGATTAAACACGACGACCAGTTCCGTGGAGTAGAACATTGCTATCTGGAAAGTATCGGGTGTGCCGGTTCAAAATTCAATTATGTCAGTCCTGATTTCTATCGATTAGTTCCGTGGGAGGGTGCTGGCTATAAACCTGTCGGATACGGCTTTGATTCAATAGCAGCAATAATTAATACAATTTATCGGATTGAAAACGAAGCATCATCTTTTTCTGAGGATAAGGCATTGAAAAAGAGACAGGAGTTGATTAAAGCAGTTGATAAGAAAGGAATTATTGCTACACCTGCAAATAGTTATATTAACGAACTGGTGGTAGAGTCTGCACGCAAATCAATATTAAATGATGGTAAAGCAGTAAAGATTGAAAGCCTAAAGGCTTAATTCCATAATATGCATATGCACATTCCATAATTTCATGCATATGCACATTCCATAATTTCACGGAGGAGGTAACTGTATGTCAGTTTTTAATTTTGCCGAATTGGAAAATATTTTCCCGGTCCCCGCACATGCAAAAGATCTTTTAAGTAAACCAGAAAAACAAATTATTCTAAACATAAGCGTGTGGTTGGACAATAAGACACTGCTGTCATGTGAAGGTTATATAGTATATCATAATACTGCACGAGGCCCTGCAAAAGGTGGACTGAGAATTTCTCCCGGCGTGACGCTGGAAGAGACAATTGACCTCGCAGAAAGAATGACATTAAAAACAGCATTGACCGGCATTCCTTTTGGAGGCGGCAAGTCAGGGATATGTGTAAAAGATAACGTCCTCTCCCCGTATGACAAAACCAACCTGGTGAAAGAATACGTGCATTTAATAAGGAATGAACTTACTTCAGGAATATATATACCTGCACCGGACATGAATACCGGACCGAAAGAAATGGCTGTTATATACGGCGAACTGCATATTCCGGAATGTGTCACCGGGAAACCCATTGGTATCGGAGGACTACCCGGCCGTAAAGAAGCAACGGGTTACGGTGTTGCAGTAAGTGTTGCTTACTCGTATAACAAGTATTTCAAAAAGGATTTAAACGGTGTTGCGGTTGCTGTTCAGGGTTTCGGAAATGTCGGGAGTTGGACAGCTCATTTTCTCAAGGAGAAAGGTGCAAGAATAATAGGAATTTCCGATATTTCGGGTGGAGTTTACAATAAAAAAGGCCTGGATATGGATAAACTTTGTGAACATATGAAGGAGAAGGACAGTAAATTGTGCAACTTCAGTGGAGGAGATAAAATTACAAACGAAGAACTAATCGGGTTGGATGTTGAAATTTTTGTTCCCGCCGCACTGGAAAATGTTATTACAAAAGATACCGCGCCATCTATAAAAGCCAAACTGATAGTAGAAGGAGCAAATGGCCCAACGACACCGGAAGCGGACTCAATACTTGAAGATAGGGGAATAATAGTCGTTCCTGACTTTCTGGCAAATTCAGGCGGAGTAATCGGTTCGTATATGGAATGGAAAAGCTCAAAATCCGGAAGTATAACGCCGGTTAGTGAAGTTTACAGGACAATAAGCGATATAATTACGGGAACGTTTGAAAAGATTTTTTCCTTGGGTTCAGCCAAAAAAGTTTCCAACAGAAAAGCAGCGATGGCTCTGGCTGTGCAGGAACTTATTGAGACGATGAAGGATAGAGGCTGGATATAAGCCTGAAAGCTGTTACCATAAGAAAATGAAGAAATATTAGGAACTAAAAGGCTAAAGCCTTAATTCCTGGAATTTACCCTTAATTCCTGGAATTTACCCTTTAGGTAATAGTTAAGTCAGACTGAAAGGAATTCCTGTTTTTCAGTAGAAACAGGGATTTGAGAAAATAAGAGCGCCTTTTTAAGGCGCTCTTGTGTTTTCTGGAGAGTCCCCTATCAGCGCGTTGGCGGGGAATGAATTCGTGGATAGTGAGTGAAAAACATCAATTGGATTTATACCGTTAAGTTTTGCTGTTTCCAATACGCTCATT
>MNXB01000026.1 GCA_001871125.1 Elusimicrobia bacterium CG1_02_37_114 | reverse complement strand
TTTGTCAGAGTAACAAGATTATTTTTTGGTAATTCCATGTTCATCTCATACACTTCTTTACGAAGGTCTTTTAATAACATTCTGGCATTCTCCTTATAAATGATTTCTTAATATTTCAGACTGTGTCGTAATCCCATTGGAATCCCGAACTTGAGTTGGAATCCCGAACTTGTTCGGGTAGTACTATCAAGTTTTGTCATGTTTTGATTTATTTTGTTATTTTTTAGCCCCAATAAATTCGATAATCCTGCGGACAAGTTGGGTAATCCGGTTACGACACAGTCTGATTTGTTAAAAGAAAGTCACTACTTTTAAATCTACTTTTTAAGTATCGATTTCCAATGACATTATGAGAAGTCAAATAACTGTAATAACTGCGCCTCGTCCTCGATTATTTATAGGTCGTTTTTTTTGAGTTCAATAATTTTTAGCAGTAACCACATCGCTGGGCATGATTTTGCCGTTCGGAGATCTTCTCCATGACGTAAGCCCCATCTTATCTTTCTTGATACTAACACGGCTTTGAATAATTTCCGCTGCTGTTTTTCCGGTGATGGCAAAATGAAGTTTTTTAGAATTTCTGTCGCCCATTGCCTAAATTGGGTACCGCGTTCGGAATTGACCCGATAACCAACGGCAATAATGGCTTCCAATGAATAAAAGGAAGTGTTTCTTTTGACTTCTCTTTCCCCTTCTTTTTGAACTTGTAAGAAATCCTTACAAGTTGCCGTTTGGTCAGACTCACCCTCTGTATAGATGTTTTTGAGATGCTGGGTTATGTTTTGAACCGTTGTATCAAAAAGCTCTGCCATTTTCTTTTGGGTAAGCCAGATGTTTTCTTCGGCATACAATACCTCAATGTTTACCGAGCCGTCCGGTGATTGATAAAAAGCGATTTGGTTATCCGGTAGTTTTTTCATAAGTTTATACCTCAATCTCGCCGCTCAGTAGCAGTGATAATAAATCCCTCCTTAAAATTTACCACGGAGATACGAAAAGACGGGGATACTGGATTAAAATTTAGCTTCCATAACAAAAACTCAAAATTGTAAAGATTAACTGGCCAATCTTCAACGGACAATACAAATATAATTTCTTCAATTTAATGGGATGTGTCCCTGATTTTCAACAGGTCTTTCATAACATTGAATAGATTATATGAACTACCTCTTGTCCCAAATATGTCATGTAGCTGTCTGTAGAGTGTGAATAATTCTTCGTATGTTTTTCTATTTTTCTGATTCGGACGATATACAGTATCTTTAAGACCGCACATAGCAGATTGGGCGGATTCAACAGTTTCATAACCACCCATTGACTTACCGGCTGCCACAGCACCGAATATCGCTGCACCTAATGCACAAGTTTGAGCAGAACGGGAAATTTTCATCGGACGTCCAAGAATGTCGGCATATATCTGCATCAGCAGTCTATTTTTTTCAGCTATACCACCGCAGTTGACTATTTCCTCTACTTTCACACCATATTCTTCAAACCTGTTAATTATTACTTTGGCACCAAAAGCAGTTGCCTCTATTAATGCACGATAAATCTCTTCGGGTGTCGTATGCAAGGTCTGACCAAGAATCAGTCCAGTTAATTTTGCATCAACAAGTATTGTCCTATTCCCATTGTTCCAATCTAAAGCTAAAAGACCGCTTTCACCCGGTCTTAATTTTGACATTTTTTGAGACAGTAGTCTGTGAACATCTACTTTATATTCCTTGGGTATGAAATTTTTAGTAAACCAGTTGAATATATCACCTACTGCCGATTGCCCTGCTTCAAGACCAAAATATCCGGGAAGAATTGAACCGTCAACTATGCCGCACAATCCGGGGATGTCTGATAACCGTTCTTTGTTCGGCACCACCATCATATCACAGGTTGAAGTACCCAATATTTTCACAAGAACGCCCGGTTTAATACCAGCACCTACAGCTCCCATATGTGCGTCAAAAGCACCTACGCTTATAGCCACATCCTCTCTCAGTCCGAATTTCTTTGCATTCTCCGGAGAAATCTTTCCTGCCTGAACATCAGCAGAGTAGGCTTTGGTGTAAAGATTGTCTCTCAATTCAGCAAGTCGTGGGTCAAGTTCAGATAGGAATTCTTTGCTCGGCAGCCCACCCCATTGCGGGTTGTACATTGCCTTATGTCCTGCTGCACAAACACTTCTTTTTAGTTCAGCAGGAGATTGTTTACCCGTCAATAACCCTGGAATAAAATCGGCTAACTCAACCCAGCTATATGCAGATTCAAAAACCTTTGAATCTGTCCTCAAGCAGTGAAGGATTTTAGAGAAAAACCACTCTGACGAATAAACCCCGCCGCATTTTGCAAGGTAAGGTTCATTTCGCTTCTTTGCAAGTTCAGTTATCTCTTCTGCTTCTTCATAACCTGTATGGTCTTTCCAGAGCCATGCCATTGCATTTGGATTGTTTCTAAACTCTTTCCTGAAAGATAATGGTTGCCCTTTTTCATCTACGGGTATAGGAGTACTGCCAGTTGTATCCACGCCTATACCAATAATCTCTCCAGAACTGAAATTTTTTATCTTTTTCTTAGTTTGATTTATAACCTGTTTTATACATATCTCCATACTCTCAACATAGTCTTGAGGGTCCTGTCTTGCAAGGTTATGGTTCTTTCTGTCAAGGATTATCCCGTCCACACCTCTTTTATAGTTATGGACATAAGTGGTTACTTCCCTGCCATTGTTTGTATTTACAAGCAATGCCCTTACCGAATTGGTCCCGTAATCAAGCCCTAAAGAATATTTCTGTGCCATACTCTCTCCTAATCCCCTTTATCTTCCCCCTTTAGAAAAGGGGGATTGAGGGGGATTTTTTTATAATCTCAAGGAATTCTTCTTCGGAAATAATTTTTATATTTAATTTTTTAGCTTTAGTCAATTTTGAACCGGGGTTTTCACCTGCAACAACAAAATCAGTGTTTTTTGATACGTTTGAAGTTGCGTCACCGCCAAGTTCATGAACGAGTTTTTCCGCATCACTGCGTGTCATTGATTTGAGTTCACCCGTAAACACTATCTTCCTGTCAGTTAAAGATGATGATTTCTTTTCCTTAATCTCTTCTTCCATATTAAGTCCGGATTGTTTAAGCCTCTTGATAAGTTTATCCGTCTCTTCCTGATTGAAGAAATTCACTATGGATTCAGCCATAACAGGCCCAATTTCAGGAATTGAGGTTAAATCTTCAATTGATGCTTTGGTCAGGTTATCAATCGTACCGAATTTCTCAGCTAATACAGACGATGCCTTTTCGCCTACATGTCGGATACCAAATGCATACAACAACCTGCTCAGGGAGCGTTTTTTACTTTCATTGATAGATTTAATTAAATTCTCGATTTTCTTATCCTTAAAAAGTTCCAGTTTTGCCAAATCATTTTCTTTTAATGAATAAATATCGGCAAAATCTTTGACCATTTTCTTTTCAACAAGCTGTTCAACAACTGCATCACCAAGACCCTCTATATCCATCGCTTCTCTTTTTGCAAAATGTAATAAGGAACGGGCAATCTGTGCGGGGCAGGAAGGATTCGGACACCTGTAGGCAACCTCTTCTTCCTTCTCCTTAACAATGACACTGTTACATTCAGGACATCTCTCCGGCAATTTGAATATTTTTTCATTACCTGTCCTTTTAGTTTTTACTACCATAACGACTTTGGGGATTACTTCTCCTGCACGTTCAATCAATACCGTATCACCAATCCGGACATCAAGCCGTTTTATTTCATCAAAATTATGTAAGGTTGACCTTGAGATTAGGACACCGCCGCATTCTACAGGTTCAAGTTCGGCTACTGGTGTCAGTATTCCGGTGCGTCCTACCTGGACAACTATATTTTTTAGTGTCGTTGTTGCCTGGATTGCTGAAAATTTGTATGCTATCGCCCATCTCGGACTCTTCATTGTCCAACCTAATTTTTTCTGCTGGGCAATGGAATTAATTTTTATAACCATACCGTCAATGGCATACGGCAGAGCATCCCGTTCCTTTTCATATTTTTTGCAGTAATCTATAGTTTCGTCTATACTCTTACAAACCTTAGTATTATCAATTGTCCGCAAGTTATAACTCTTACAAATCCGGAGAAACTCCCACTCGGAATCAAATACTTTTTTACCTTCAATTACACCATAGGAATGAACAAAAAAATTCAAGGGTCTCTGTGCAGTAACCAGAGGGTTCTTCTGGCGGAGCGAACCTGCAGAGGCATTCCTGGGGTTAGCAAACAATGCGCCTCCCCGTTGTTTTATTTTTTCATTAAATTCTTTAAACTCTTTCTTAGTTATGTACACTTCGCCCCGGACCTCAAAGAGATTCGGAATATCGGTACTTTCGGAAACCTTAGTTAGTGTGAGTGGCATGGACCTTATGGTTTTCACATTAGGGGTTATGTCTTCCCCCGTTTCACCGTCACCGCGCGTCGCACCAAGGACAAACTTGCCTTTTTCATATC
This sequence comes from Elusimicrobia bacterium CG1_02_37_114, assembly GCA_001871125.1. GTDB lineage: Bacteria > Elusimicrobiota > Endomicrobiia > CG1-02-37-114 > CG1-02-37-114 > CG1-02-37-114. The sequence goes on along the minus strand of MNXB01000026.1, from coordinate 1,345 downwards.
TTAATGCACAACTTACACCGTCAATTTTTGGCTCCACGATATATTCTTTTTTTTCATTACCGAGTATCTTATTGGCGCGCTTGTCCCACTCCCTGATTTCTTCCTCTGAGTAAGTATTGGTAAGCGACAGCATCGGTGTGGCGTGTTTTACCGGTGCAAATTCATTTGTCCTCTGCCCGATTATCCTCTGTGTCGGTGAATCTTCGGTAACGGACTCCGGATATTTTTTTTCATATTCTTCAAGTTTCTTGATTAATCCGTCATATTCAGTATCGGATATTTCCGGCTGATTCATTACGTAGTACATATAGTCATGGTGCCTGATTTCTTCCCGTAAAGTATGGGGACGGTTCTGATTCTTATGTGAATTCTTTTCTTTGGGTTGTCCGCTGTGCGACCATACTGACTTTAACTTTTTCCCTTTCATTCTAAGTATCAGAACCGTCCCCATACTTTGAAAATTTCTTTAATGCATCAATTGCGCGCATCCTTACACCGGCAGGAACTGCTTTCTTTGACATGATACTAAATATAGACTTTTTATACCGGGCAAATTTGATTAATACAGGCATACCTTTCCTCTCGCCGATTTTACCCAAAGCGATACAAATCTCTTCCTGTAGATTTGGGTTTTGTATCTTACTGAGTCTGATTAATTCATCCACAGATTCATTGCTTTTAAGTTCACCGAGTATCCTTACTACATCAATGACAACGTCCTTGTCATTAAGTTTTGAGATAAGCAATTTTTTAGATTCCGAGGCTTTCTCTCCTTCTCCTTCGGAGAAGGATCTCATTGCTATGACACAGATATACTTTAACAAGGCCCTCTTTATCTGTGAATCGGGATATTCCAACAGCAGTGAAACTTTATCCATTAAATCGTATTCACTGAATTCATCAAAAACATCCACTGCTCTTTTCAGCGTGCTCGTGGAAATCGTTAAATCTAAACTTTCAACAAATCTTCTGACAGCTTTCTCGCCAATATTCTTTAAAGTCCTTGCGGAATTTTTCCTTATACGATAGTCCTCCGTTTCCTTTATTATCTGTATAAGGATGTCACTTGCAGAATCTCCTAACATAATAATAATTTTCATTGCCTGTAGCTGTCTTCTCTCGTCATTGGATTTCATATCAGATACGAATACGCCACTAAACTCACCCGCGAGTTTCACTAAGGTTTCATTTATAATTTCTCTTCTTTCTTTATCAGGTTCAACGTCAGGAGAAACATGCTGCTTTAAAAGTGACAAAATCATAACTGATTCATCGTATCTATTTTCCAGTATCAACCTGAACGCATGTCTGCCGAGCAAATCAATTACGCGCCTGTAAATATCTG
>MNXB01000054.1 GCA_001871125.1 Elusimicrobia bacterium CG1_02_37_114 | reverse complement strand
TTTATTCTCATTTGAATATTTTTCTACTATTCCTTTTATGACCTGGATATCTTCTTGATTGAATTTACGACCTCGGAATATATATTCTTTTTGAAAACTTACTGGTGAAGTAGAATTTGTTTCCATATTTTCATCATAGCAAAAAAATAAGGATAACGCAAGGGGTAAAGAAAAAATATTTTTTGCTATTGACACTGGGGGGGGTATATGCTATAATAATGTTAGTTAGGTAAGTTTATTTTAGAGAATGGAAAAAATTGATTTGTTTTTACAAAAATAATTATGTAAAATATTTTACACGGTTCAGTGAGTAGTTACGACTGGAAAAACAAATATGAAATTACCTGGACTACAACAACACAGCCAATGGTATCACAAACAAGGACACTCACAGGGTTATGGGAAGGAACAACATATTATATAAGGATGTGGACAACAGATGAAGTATCAGAGAACTGGTCTCCAATATCAAATGGTGCAACAGCCCAGGCAGAATTCACAATAGTAGGAATAGACATAATTATCAGTGAAAGCACCTGGGGAGTAGTAAATGTAGGTGATTCAACAATGACAGTTACAGCAATAACAGTTAACAACACAGGAAATGTTAGTGAGACATACAGAATAAGGTGTGCCACAACAACACCAGGAGGAAGTCCCTGGAGTATGGGTGGGACACAGGATCACAATGTATTTGTCCTAAAAGGCGTATTTAAATCAACAGCAGGAGTTACAAGTGAGTTCAATAATGAAGACATAATATGGAGCACAAACACATTGAGTACAAGTAATATATATGCAGTAAATGGGAGCACATATACAGGAACAGGTGTCCCGCCGACAGAGTCAAGGAATATCTGGTTTAAATTTGACATGCCATTAACCACATCAGCCACCTACCAGCAGAGTATCGGTATAACAATAGGCGCCCAGCAATAGATGTTATGACAGGAAATATATTTAAAATGAAATATATTGTAAAGTTGTGAAGAATAGATATGTCAGAAAAATCTTTAAAATTTCCTAAGAATTTTTTATGGGGATGTGCTACAGCATCTTATCAAATTGAAGGTGCTTGGAATAATGACGGTAAAGGTGAATCAATATGGGATAGATTCAGTCATACTCCCGGAAAGATTCTTAATAATGATACAGGCGATATCGCCTGTGACCATTATCATCGTTTTAAAGAAGATATAGCTATAATGGCAAAACTCGGTTTAAAAGCATATCGTTTTTCAATTTCATGGCCCAGAATCATTCCCTCCGGAAAAGGGAAAGTGAATAAAAAAGGTTTAGCGTTTTATGATAGATTGGTTGACGAACTTTTAAAGAATAATATAATTCCATTTATTACACTGTATCACTGGGATTTACCGCAGGTGTTGGAAGACAAAGGCGGCTGGCGGGTTAAAGATACATCATATGCTTTTAATGACTATGCAAAAGAAGTTGTGAATTGTTTGTCTGACAGGGTTAGGGACTGGATGACATTTAATGAAATGCCATGTTCGGTTGTTTTTGGATACAAAGATGGGCTTCATGCTCCTGGACTTAAAGAGAAACCAGAGGTTATAAGGCAGGTAATACATAATATGCTACTTGCCCACGGATTAGGAGTGCAGACTATAAGAAGTAATGCAAAAAAACAACCAGAAATTGGTATTGCACATAATCCTGCAGTAAAGATTCCCAAGACAACTTCTCCGGAAGATTTATCCGCTGCAAAACTTGCATTTTTGGATTTAAATGATAAAGAATCAGGAAATGCCTGGTGGTTTGACCCACTATCTAAAGCTAAATATCCAGAAAAGAATACAGGTATTTCTGAAATCACCGATGAAGAAATGAAAATTATTTCGACTCCTATAGATTTCATGGGGCTTAATATATATTCAGGAAGTATGATTGAATCGGATAATACATGCGGTTCTAACGGATTTCGAATTGTTCCATATCCAGAAAATCATCCCAAGACTACTATGGATTGGTATATTAATCCTGATTGTATTTACTACGGTCTTAAATTAATTCATGAAATGTACGGTATTTCAAAATTTTACATTACTGAAAACGGATGTTGCTTTAATGACATAATTAGTAAAGATGGATATGTACATGATAATAATCGTATTGATTATTTAAATACTCATATTACATCGGCATATAGAGCAATTTCTGAAGGAATTAATCTTGCAGGATATTTTTTATGGTCTTTTATGGATAATTTTGAGTGGAGTCACGGTTATAGTAAACGTTTCGGAATTGTCTACAGTGATTACAAGTCACAGAAGAGAATCTTAAAAGATAGTGCAGTTTGGTATAAGAATGTTATAGAACAAAATGGAGTAGATTAGGATTTTTTGTTAGGAATTTTTAAAGTATGTCAACAAAAAATATTTCAGTAATAGTTCCCGGCGGATTGAATACCGATATTATAGGATTTAAAGTTAATAAAATTCTTAAATCAGGTGAACTTACCCTGGCGGAGAGTTAAGGATAGGTCCCGGCGGTAAATCACGGAATATTGCTCAAATGATAGCCTGTCTGGTAGGTAAAGATAAAGTAGCAATGATTGGAAGAACTTCCAGTGACCCATATAATTTATGGAAATTTCCGATAGAGGCACTGAAAAAAGCAGGAGTGAATACTGACTACGTTAAAATATTCTCTTTTGAAAAAATAAAGAAATTCCCGGGTATAGCACTTATTCCTGTAGATAAAAATGGAAATAATCAGATTTACGTGCTTCCTGGAGTTAATAATGATTTTTCTCCGCGTGACATAGAAGAATCAAATCAACTCTTTGAAAATGCAGGAAATAATTCAGGGATTCTTGCGTTCTCTATGGAACTCCCTTTGAATACAGCTGTTTATTCTGTAAAGAAAGCAAATAAATATAATATGAAGGTAATACTTGATACGGGTGGTATAAATGAAGGAATTGATTACGGAACATTGTTAAATAAAAAAATATTTTTGATAAAACCAAATGAGCATGAATCAAAAATCTTAACAGGGGTAGAAATAAAAAATATGGCAACGGCAAAACACGCGGCAAAAATCCTTGTGCGAAACGGGATAGAGAATGTATTCATAACGGCGGGAAGAAAAGGTGGATATCTTTTTAATCAGTTTCTGCAGGTTCATATTCCTGTCCCTGTCATTAAGTCAGGTAAAACAAAGGATGAAACAGGCTGTGGGGATCAGACGATGGCTACTTTATGTGCAGCTATATTAAAAGGGAAAGACATACTGGAATCAGCAAGACTGGCAATTCTTGCAGGAACGTTACAGTTTAGCAGATTGGGAATTTCACCGGTGACAAAGGATGAATTAAATAAATATGCAGATTTTTAATTTTGGTTTTGAATAAAGACAAAATATTCTATGGTAATATAGGGAACACTCACCAGATGTCGTTCGGATCAAAATTTTAAGATACCCTGCCGTAACTTATGTTTTTTCACAAATTAAAGTTGAAATATAGTCTCAAAAATGCTACGATATATAACTCTATGCATACAGCCCAGCAACATAATTTTATAGTTACTGAAGGCAGTTATTATGATATGGGTTTCCAGCAGGGCGAAAAGTTTAAGGGTGAGATACAGCGGGTATTTAAAAGAATTCTCAAAATGGAAAGTATTTCTCTCGTTAAGCCGATATTCCTTCCAGGATTTTTGTTTGCAAAAATATTTAAAAAATTTGGAACGAACAAGGTTAAAAAACCAATAGATATTATTACTCCTAACCAGGCTTACCGTATACTTGGTTTGTCAGAAGGTTCTAAAACAGATTTGGATACTCTTTATTGTGTCCAGGCACTGGAAGTTATATCAAATGAAGTGAATTTTGTCATGGGTTGTTTTTCAATAGCTTTACTGCGAGAGAAATTTAATGGAAAGAAACTTGTGATTGGAAAAAATTTTGATTATATTAAAGGATTTACTACCGACAATATTATAAGAATAAGTAAGCCTAAAGGAAAATATTCAAGTATTGACCTTACATACCATTCTATTGCAGGGGCACATGACGGGATGAACGAGAAAGGTCTGGTGGTTATCTATAATTACGGAGTTACAAAAGAATATACAGAAGCAAGGTTACCCATAACCTTGATTGTCCAGGATATACTTGAAAATTGCGCTACAGTTGATGAAGCAATTGCATTAATAAGAAATTTCAGGTATCCCAACGGAGCGATATTGACACTTGCTGATGTAAAAAATAATGTGGCTTCAGTTGAAATTTCACCCGAACATATCGGGCTTCGCTATCCCAAGGACGGTTTTCTGGTAAACACAAATTTTTTCCAGACGCCTGAAATGAAACAGTACGACATTCCTTCCGATGCTTATTATTCAAAAAAATCACCGAAAGCAATAAGAGGAACAAGGATTCACGAATCCAATGAAAAGAGATATTACCGATCTCTGGATTTACTGCATGGCAGGAGTAGTGTTGATATGAATCTTATGAAGAATATACTTATGGATCATGATAATAAACCCCGGGGTGACGGAGATACGATTTGCAGGCACGGAGAATTTTTTGAAACGCAGGTTTCTGCAATGTTTTTTCCAGAGGATAGAAAGGTACTGGTAAATATAGGCAATCCCTGTGGCGGTATTTATAAGGAGTATTCTATACAGTAGGTTTCTGTAGAAACAAAGAGAGGTAAAAAAAATGAAAGTACCAAGCGATATAGAAATCGCGCAGTCAATCAAACTAAAGCCGGTAACGGAAATAGCAGAGTCAGCAGGGATAAAAAGAGACGAACTTGAACTGTACGGAGATTATAAGGCAAAAATCAAACTCAATATTCTTGACCGTGTGAAGAAAAATAAGCAGGCAAAGTATATTGATGTTACAGCAATTACGCCGACACCGCTTGGTGAAGGTAAGACAGTAAACACTATCGGGGTTTCATTAGGTCTTGCAAAGATTGGTAAGAAAGTTATGACTGTAATCAGACAGCCTTCATTGGGTCCTGTATTCGGGATAAAAGGCGGTGCTGCCGGCGGAGGTTACTCCCAGGTTCTGCCGATGGAAGATTTCAATCTGCATCTGACAGGAGACGTTCACGCTGTCAGTATTGCACATAATTTATGCACTGCATTCTTACATAATGCCTATTATAAGAAACAGATTAACATTGACCCGAACAAAATATTGTGGAGATATGTTATTGATATAAGCGAAAGATTTTTGAGAAACATCGTCTGCGGACTCGGTACAGGAGCAGACGGCGTCCCGTTACAGAGCGGGTTTGATATCTCAGTAGCATCTGAAGTCATGGCAATACTTGCACTTACAACGGATTTAAAAGACCTTAAGGAAAGACTCGACAGGATTGTCGTTGCCTTCACTTATGACGGTAAACCTGTAACAGCAAAAGATTTAAAGGTCAGCGGTTCAATGGCTGTTCTTATGAAAGATGCTCTAAAGCCAAACTTATTACAGACGACAGAACATACGCCGTGTTTTGTACATGCAGGCCCTTTTGCCAACATTGCACACGGCAATTCATCAATTATTGCTGACCAGATTGCGGTTAAACTTACTGATTATGTCGTTACGGAATCAGGTTTTGGCGCAGACTGCGGAATGGAAAAATTCCTGAATATAAAATGCAGGTATTCCGGGCTTGTCCCGAACTGTATCGTTATGGTATGTACAGTCCGTGCACTGAAAATGCATTCGGGTAAATTTACTGTTGTCGCCGGCAGGCCTCTGCCGGAGGAATTAGTTAAAGAAAATGTCCCTGCCATTGAAGAGGGTATTTGTAATTTAGAAAAACAGATTGAAAATGCAAAATTGCACGGTGTTCCTGTGGTTGTCGCTATAAACAGGTTTACCACAGACACTGATAAGGAAATAGAATTTATCAGGAAGAAATCTATTGATGCAGGTGCGGAAGATGCTGTCCTTTCGGAAGTCTGGGAAAAGGGCGGAGAGGGCGGTAAGAAACTCGCTGAAGCAGTGGTTAAAGCCTGCGAGAAAAAATCTGATTTTAAGTTCTTATATCCTCTTGACATACCAATAAAAGAAAAAATACACGCTATTGCAACAAAGATATACGGTGCCAAGGATGTGCAGTATCTGCCTGCAGCAGAAGAAAAAATTAAACTTTATACAAAATTAGGATTTGATAAACTGCCTATAAATATGGCAAAGACACATCTCTCGCTTTCGCACGAGCCTGCCTGGAAGGGCAGACCAAAGGATTATATACTGCCCATAAGGGATATCCGTGCATCAATTGGAGCAGGTTTCCTGTATCCTCTATGCGGTGAAATGAGAACAATGCCGGGACTGCCGTCAATACCCGCGGGAACAAAAGTTGACATTGAGGACGACGGCAGAATTGTCGGACTGTTTTAAACGGCAGTCCCGAGTAATTCGGGACATGGTGCCGTTTACCCCAGCGAATAGTTTTTATCTGGTGTTGAGATAAAAACTGCGAGGGGTAATTTTTGATAAATGAGGTAAGACATTATGGTAAAAGAAATTCCGGTAATCTGGTACCAGTGTGCAGGCTGTAGTGGTTGCGCTGTTTCCGTTTTAAATGCGTTAAGTCCGAATATTAAAAACATCCTGGTTGATGAATTGTTGCCGGGCAAGCATATCAATTTGAAATTTTTAACAACTATTATGGCAGCGAGCGGTGAACCCGCAATAAAAGTTCTGCGTGATACCGAGAAAAACCTGAAAGGCGGTTATGTTCTGGTTGTGGAGGGTTCGATTCCAAAAGGTAAATTCGGCGAAGTGGGTGAACAGACAATGGAAGAAGGGGTGGAATCTCTGGCAAGGAATGCACAGATTATTATTTCACTCGGTACCTGTAGTGCCTTCGGAGGTATACCCGCAGGTGCTCCGAATCCTACGGGCGCAAGGTCAGTTAAGGAACTTCTTGAAACTAAAAATATCAATGTCCCTTTGATTAATATTCCGGGTTGCCCGCCTCATCCTGACTGGTTTAGCGGGACAGTGGCAAATATTTTATTGTACGGCATACCCGAGGTTGACGAATTGGCAAGGCCTAAATTATTTTACGGTGAACTGGTGCATGAAAATTGTGAACGCAGACCATATTTTGATAAAGGTAAATTCGCAAAGGATTTCTCGGATGAGGGGTGTTTGTATGAACTTGGCTGTAAGGGCCCCTATACCAATGCCGACTGTCCGATACGTTCATGGAATAGTAAGGTGAACTGGTGTGTTCAGAACGGAAGTCCGTGTATAGGCTGCACTGAACCCGGGTTCATAAACGTTCTGTCACCGATGTATAAAAAAATGAAAATAGAGAATTTAGTTAAATGAAAATTAGTCAATGAATAATAGCCAACAGGAGAGATAATGGTATGAAGAAGATAGTCATAGACCCGGTAACAAGAATTGAAGGGCATTTAAAAATTGAAGCAACGGTTGACAATGGCGTGATTAAGGAGGCAAAATCAAGCGGGTCATTGTTGCGCGGGATTGAACTTATTTTAAAAGGAAGATATCCTCTCGATGCAAACCAGATAACACAGCGGATTTGCGGCGTGTGCCCTATCTGTCATGCCACCGCCAGTGCGCTGGCAATTGATTCGGCACTGGGTATTGACGATAAAATTCCGGATAACGGACGCATACTCAGAAATCTTATACTTGGTTCAAACTTTTTGCAGTCACATATCCTGCATTTTTACCATCTTGCCGCACTGGATTACGTGGATGTTACACAGGTGGCCAAATATGACGGGACCGAAGAATTGCTTATGTCTTTGAAAAAATTTGTCTGTGGATGTGACCCCGCACCATTTCTCCCGAGATATGAAGGCGATTATAGGTTTGACGATAAAACAAACATGGAGTTTTCCATGCATTATGCAAAGGCACTTGAAATCAGACGGAAATCACATGAAATGCTTGCTATATTCGGCGGTAAGGCGCCTCATAACTGCGGTATTATTACCGGCGGTGTTACAATAAAACCCACGATTGATAAGATTACGGATTTTCTATGGCGGTTGAATGAAATAAGAGAATTCATTGACAATATATATCTACCCGATGTACTGAAAGTGGCTAAGAAATACAGCGATTACTTTTCAATAGGTGCGGGTTGCGGAAACTATCTGGCTTATGGAGGGTTTGATCTTGAAAGTAAAGAGAAGAATCTGGTTAATAGAAAAAGACTCTTAATGTCCGGGAGGGTATCAAAAGACCTGAAACGCCAGCCTGTTGAAATCGAGAAGATTACCGAGGATGTAAAACATTCATGGTATAACGATTCTACTACCGGAAGAAATCCGAAACAGGGGGATACAGTTCCGGAGATGGATAAAAAAGAAGCATATTCTTTCCTGAAATCGCCGAGATATGACGGCAGTGTTTATGAAGTCGGTCCCCTGGCAAGAATCCTTGTAAATTATGTTTCCGGAGATAGGGTCGTAAAGGAGATCGTTGATAAAATTTTAGGTGAATTAAAAACCGGTCCCGTAAGTTTGTTTTCTGTTGCAGGCAGACATGCAGCAAGGGCAATTGAATCAAAAATTGTCGCCGATGCAATGGCAGGCTGGGTCCTTGAATTAAAACCGGACGAGCCCGTATTTCAAAAATTCGAAATTCCGGATGAATCCGAAGGAGTCGGCCTGACAGAAGCTCCAAGAGGCGCGTTGGGACACTGGATAAAGATAAAGGAAAAGAAAATTGATAATTACCAGTGTGTTGTGCCGACTACCTGGAATGCATCGCCCAGGGATGATAAGGGACAACACGGACCTATTGAACAGGCATTAATCGGCACAAAAATCAAGGATGAGAATAACCCGTTTGAAATTGTAAGGATAGTGCGGTCTTTTGACCCCTGTCTTGCATGTGCGGTACATCTTGTAAGTATAAACGGTGAGGTTTTAAATAAAATTCGTACGGTTTAGATCTGATATAGTGAACAAAAATATCGTTGTAATAGGAGCGGGGAACATCCTGCTTTCTGATGAAGGGATAGGGGTTCATATCGTAGAAGAATTAAAAAAATACGAATCTGAATTCAGCGGGGTGTGTAACATATCCTTTTTCGATACAGGAACGTCGTATTTTGGCGATATGCTTCCGCATAATCCAAAAGTAAACAAATTGATAATTATTGACGCCGTTAAGTCGGGGCAGAGGCCGGGTGATGTGTATAAACTTGACGGATATAAATTTTTGAGTTCTGTCCCGCGGTCTTTAAATAAACTTTCTTTTCATGACGATTCACTTCTGGATTCTCTTAAAATGGCGGAATTTTCAGGGAAATTACCGGAAAATATTGTTATAATTGGTATTGAACCGGAAAAGATTGAGCCGGGTATGAATATATCAAAAATTCTTGAAGATAAATTTCAGGATTATATTAATATTGTTGTTTCAGAGATAAAAAATTAACTGTTTCGGAGGTCTTTTATGATTCTCTCCCAGCAAAAACCTTTTGAGGAAATTCTCGGGATGGTGAATAAGGATAAAAGGTTTTTCCTTATAAGCTGCAATGGGTGTGCGGAAGTTTGTAAGACAGGCGGCGAAGAAGCATGTCTGAAACTTAAAGATGAACTTGAAAAAAACAACAAGGAAGTTATAGGGTGTACATCGGTTGATTTTATGTGCAATAAAGTCCTTGACTGGATAAAAATAATCAGCAGACATTCTGAAAAAATTTCTCAGGCAGACGCTATTATTGCACTGACCTGCGGGGTCGGCGTGCAGGCAATAGCATCCGTCACTGATAAATTTGTATATCCCGCCGATAATTCCATATATGTAGGAGGATTCCAGGGACTCTGGCCATCACTTGAGAAATGTGCTGAATGCGGAGACTGCGTTTTGCATTCAACCGGCGGGATATGTCCTATAACAAAATGTTCAAAGAGTCTTCTGAATGGTTCCTGCGGAGGAGCCAAAAATGGTAAATGTGAAATTGATAAGGAACTTGATTGCGGGTGGGAGTTGATATATAATAGATTGAAAAAACTTAACAGGCTGGACAATTTGAAAGAGATAGTTAAGATACGGGATTATTCAAAAATGTTTCCATCGGCAGAGATACGGAAGAACAGTTATTATGATATTGAACAGTAATTTCAAAGGACGTGTATTGAGATGAATAAATCTCAATGAGCTACACGTGACGGCGAGTTGGTGAGCCGTCGGGAGATTTTATGAAACTCAAAGACCTTTTCAAAAGCGGTAAGTTTGCAGTCACTTCCGAAATCGGCCCACCCAAAGGTTGTCATATAGACAATGTGTTGCACGAGGCGGAGACTTTTCTTAAAGGCAGGGTGGCTGCAATAAACGTTACGGATAACCAATCTTCTGTAATGAGGTTCGGTTCACTTGCTACCTGTCATTTATTGAAGGACCGCGGGATGGAGCCTGTTTTTCAGGTAGTATGCAGGGACAGAAACAGGATAGCCCTTCAATCTGACATATTGAGCGCTGCGGGGCTGGGTATAGAAAATCTTTTATTGCTGACAGGTGACCACACAAAATTAGGCGACCATCCCGGTGCAAAACCTGTCTTTGACCTGGATGCGGTATCTCTAATACATACAGTAAAAAAATTAGAACAGGGTGAAGACCTTGCAGGTAACAAACTTGAAGGCGAACCACCAAAATTTTGTATAGGTGCTGTAGTTTCACCCGGTTCAGAGCCGCTTGACCCGCAGTTGTTCAAAATGGAAAAGAAAATCAAAGCAGGGGCAGAGTTTTTTCAAACACAACTTGTATTTGAAGTAGATAAATTTGTAAAATTTATGGAAATAGTAACCCAAAAATTTGGCAAGGATATACCGGTAATGGCAGGTATAACCATACTTAAATCCGTAGGTATGGCGAAATTTATGAATGCGAATGTTGCCGGAGTATTTGTCCCCGACAATCTCATAGAAGAACTTAAAAAGGATAAGGAAAAAACCAAGTCAGGGGAGACCGGAATAGAGATAGCAGTAAGACTCGTAAAAGGACTTAAACCGTATTGCCATGGAATCCATATAATGCCATTGGGCTGGGATAGTAAGGTTCCAGAAATATTATCTCAAGCCGGCTTATAGGAGGTGCGTATGGCTGAATTTAAGAAAGATAGAAGAGCCGCTTCGAGAAGGATGATTATCATTCCTGTAAGAATCCGTGGAGATGGTCTATCAGAAGGTATGTTTTATACCGGGTTGAGCAAAGACATCAGTATGAAGGGAATACGGTTAAAAACTCCTGAAAACCTAAAAATTGGGACAGAGTTTATATTTGAAATATCTTTCCCTGACAAACGTATAAAACCCAAGGGGAGAGTCGTCTGGACAAAAGATATAGAAGGCGTTCTCTATTACGGTGTCCAATTTAGCGGCGTGAACATATTTGACCGTTTGAAATTAGCTAAATATGTTAAAATTTTAGGGGAAGCATAATAATCGTCCCGATTTATCGCTGTAGCGTCCAGTTTTAACTGGACGACTTCTGGATGAAATCTTAAGAAGGGGGGTGCATTATGGATAAGATTGCAGAAAAAAGAAGAGCACAGAGGAAAATAATCATAGTCCCTGTAAAAATCCGCGGCGACGGGCTTGCTAAAAATGAGTTTTGTTCAGGATTGAGCAAAGACATTAGTATGAAGGGAATACGTTTAGAAACTGTTGATGAACTTTCTGTGGGTACTAAATTTATATTTGAGATTTTTTTACCCAATAAGAAATGTATAAAACCCAAAGGAAAAATTGTCTGGTCAAAGGTGGTAGAAAACATTTATTACTATGGCGTTGAATTTTATGGAGTAAATATATTTGATAAGATAAGACTGGCCAAGCATATCAGGATTTTAGGTAAAGCAGAATAAATTAGATAATCCTGCGGATAAATTTATGGCTAAATATATTGACCAGCCACTTGGTAAATACATAGAAGATTTATCGGCAAAACTACCTGCGCCGGGTGGCGGCAGCGCCAGTGCGCTTGCGGGTGTAGTAGGTGTCAGTTGTCTTTTAATGGTAGCGAATTTTACCGTTGACAAAAAAGGATATGAATCCTGCCAGGATGAGATAAAATCCATAATTGAAATGCTTGAGAAGTACCGAAGAGAGTTGACGGGACTTATTGACCTGGATGTGGAAACATATATGAGAGTAAGAGATGCTTATAAGTCAAAAGATGACAATCTTATTCAAAATTCACTCAAATCCGCATTGTTAATACCCGAAAGGATGTTTTTAATATGTTCTGACGCATTATCTCTCGCAAGAAGACTTGCGGAAATCGGTAATAAAAATCTTGTAAGCGATATAACGTGCGGTGTTTTATTTCTACAGTCAGCAATACTGTCAGCAAAAGAAAATATTGAAATAAATCTCAAAAGTATAACTGAAAAGAATTTTATAGAAATGAAAAATAAGTTAATAGACCCCAAATGTCAGGAAAGCAAAAAACTTTCTGATGAGATACTAAAACTAACGTTTCTGAAGAGATAAATTAAATCGTCCCGATAAATCGGGACGCTACTTTCAAATTCCGATACAATAAAATAATGGCTATACAAACATTAATAGGTATCTTGAACATAGTTTGTGCTGTGATAAATGTGTTTCTTGGTATTGTGGTATTACTTAGAAGTTACAAATTAGAAAAAATAAATATTATCATGATTATTTTTACCATTGTTGTTGGTTTATGGTGTTTTGTTACAGGCATGGCAGTTATAAACTATCTTTCTAAACCTGCATACACTCTGTGGATAAGACTGACCTGGATAATGTCCTTTACAGTACCGACCGCTATTTTAATGATCTGTACTATTTTTGACAGGCAAATAAGAGCGCTGTATGTAATATTAATGTATCTCGTAGCTTCGTTTTTGAGTATCGTTGCATTTACACCTTTGGGTGTTAAAGATGTAATAAACGTTTTCCCCTTGCAGGTAGTACATGGTCCCCTGAACCTGGTTTTCCGAATGTGGTTTTTAATATTTATAGGCCTGTGTATTTACATAATAGTTAAAGATTACAAAAAATTGGAAGGACTTAAAAAACTGCAATTTCATTATTTTCTTATGGGCATTTTTGCATTTGCCTGTACCGGTATATTTTTTGGAGCCATCCTCCCGCTATTTGGTGAAATCAGATTTGTTATCGCAATGCCTCCGCTTTCACTTTTATATATGATACCTTTCGTTTACGCAATAACTAAAAAAGATTTACTCGATCTTGACATAGTAATATGTGATATATCAAAGTCCCTGCTAACATGGTTAATTCTTGTAACATTGACTGTCGGCTTCTTCTATATTTTTACTTTTTTGTTGAACATTTCACATTTAATTTCAACGACAATGGCAATTACCCTGACATTTGGTTTATGTCTACTCCTGCCGGTTAAGGAGAAAATTGGTTCTGCACTTGAAAGTGTTATTCTTAAAAAGAGAACTGAATACCAGGAAGTATTAAACAACTGTTCTAAAGCAGTTGTTTCCATACTGGATATTGATGAATTGTCTGGGTATGTTATTAATTCTCTGCGCAGTGCCATAGGCGTGGAGAAAGTGGGGGTTTTTTTAGAAGAGAAGTATGATAATGAAACTGTTTTTAAACTGCATGCATCATACGGAATAGATAAATCTAAAACAGATTATTTTCCTAATGAAAAAATCCTAAACTGGCTCAGAACAAAGAAAGAAACTTTTATTGTTGATGTTACATTGAATTTGTTTCCACATAAAGTGTATGAAGAGTTAGTGAAAGAACTCAGTTCTATCGGCGCTATTCTTGTTATACCGCTTATTTGTAAAAACGAACTTGTCGGACTGGTTACCCTTGACAAAAAACGGGTTGATGGCAACATTTTTGACTATGATGATATAACGCTTTTAGAAAATCTTGCTAATCAGCTTGCTATCGCCATTGAAAATGCAAAACTCTACGGACAACTTGAAGATATGTACACAAATATAACAAGAGCGATGTCACTTGTGTTGGAGGCAAAAGATGACTATTATATAGGACATTCTGATAACGTAACAAAATATTCACTCGCTATTGCTAAAAAACTGAATATGTCTCATAAAGATATGATTTTATTGACACAGGCATCAATGCTTCACGACCTCGGGAAAATAGGTGTACACGATTATATTTTAACAAAAGTTGAGAAACTTACAGACAACGAATGGGATGAAATAAAAACGCATACGCTTAAAGGCGAAAAAATACTCAAACCGCTCGGCTTTATGAAAGAAGTTTCTGAAATAATAAGAAACCATCATGAAAGGTGGGACGGGACGGGTTATCCTAACGGATTGAAGGGAGACAGTATTCCTCTAAGTGCACGAATACTTTCGGTAGCGGATGCGTTTGATGCTATGGTTTCAGAACGACCTTATAGGACCAGCCATACCCAAAAGAGGTATACTGTTGAGGAAGCAACTCGGGAATTGAAAAATAACCGCGGTAGCCAGTTTAATCCTGAAATTGTTGACACATTCATTGAAGTACTGAATGAAATACCGTCTATTGTATCAACAAGTGTGAAAATGAGAAACTCCACTCAGGAATAGATTCTGGTTGCCACAGCCGAGCCAGTTAATACAATCCACTGCACCCAGAAGTGGTTAACAAATGTAGTGGATTTAAATATATAGTTGTTTTTAATTATGCGAAAAAAACTAACTTTGAAAGGGATAAAAGTATGAATCAAGAATTAGCAAGTATAATAAAAATCTACTCAATTGGAAGCCATAAAGAATTGAGCAATTATTTAATAGGGAAGTCAAAAGACACACTTATTGGAACACTTGTTGATTTATTAACGATGTATATAAACGATAAAAATTCATCAACAATCAGAGAATTTATAACAGTTAATTTAGCAGGATATGAACATAAAGAAGGTAAAATAGGTTACAATGGGTTTAAGCAAGATACATTTATTTCAGGGAAAACTCTAAAATGTGAAGCAAAGCCTAAAAATTTTGATACTGAGGAGTTTGAAAAATACAAGAGAAAAGAAAGAAAGACGAGTCCGGCAAAATTAAATGGTGGAGGAAATTTTACAGACTATACTCCTGCGCGATTAACGAAAGACAAAGATGAAAAAGACTTGAATATGTTGGTAAGCGGATTTGTTGATGGTAAACTTATTTACATTATTGAGTTCCCTTTTGCCTTTCAGGATTTTGTAAATAATTTGAATAAAAAAATACAAAAATGGCAGGAGAAATTAAAAGGAAGTAAAAGCATAAAAGGGCAATTTTTAAGAAGCGCTGATTTTGATTACAAAGACTTTATTGAGTGTCCAAATTTAGAAATTATTTATCTTTTGAGTAAAGATGAATTAGCGAAATATGAAACGTGCATATCAAAAGATTTCTATAAGTTTTTGGTAGAGAAAGCAAAATGAATCAAAACGAATATTTAAACAAAATCATTCAGGGAGATACTTTAACGGCTCTAAAGACCTTACCTGACGAAATTGTTAACTTAGGAATAACTTCGCCTCCTTACAATAAAGGTGAAAATAAAAAGGGATGGCTAGTTACAAATGTAAAGTATTCAGGTGCAACAGACAAATTGTCAGAAAATGTATATCAGGAAAATCAAATTGCAGTTTTAAACGAAATTTTTAGAATTACAAAACATAGTGGTTCTTTTTTCTACAATCATAAAATCAGGTGGGAACGAGGAGCAATGTTTCATCCAATAGAATGGTTGACGAAAACAAAATGGAAAATCAAGCAAGAAATAATATGGGATAGAATGATCGCGGCGAATATAAGAGGATGGCGGTTTTGGCAAGTAGAAGAAAGAATATATTGGCTTTATAAACCGAGCGGGAAAAACCTAATAGGCGAGGAATTAAAATCAAAACATGCTCTGTTAACTTCTATATGGCGTTTTCCTCCAGAACGAAAGAATCCACATCCCGCACCTTTCCCTCTTGCACTTCCTATTAGAGTAATTTATGCAATTAGTGATGAAAGGAAAGGAATAATTATTGATCCATATTGTGGAAGTGGAACAACATTGGTTGCATCGAAAATTTTGGGACACGATTTTATTGGTATAGAAATTTCTAATGAATATATTAGTTTTTCAAAGAAAAGATTAGAAAACTATAGAGCTGAAATTAAAGATGCTGATGATGAAATGGCAAAGCATATTGTAGAGAAGACATTTAAGGAACGAAAAGAAAAAGGAGAATTTACTGGTAAATATGGAAAAAATAACAACAAAAAAGAAAATAAATATAAAACATTAGACTTGTTTGCCTTTGATAAAAAGTAAATTTTACTTATTTTTTAGTAAATGTTCTTTCATTTTATTGAATTCTTGGATTTGTATTGATGGTTTTTTTATGTTAAGAAGTGGTCGTAAGCGACGCTCCGAGAAGAATCGGATTGACTCTTGGTCTTGAAATGTAAGGATTTCTCGTTGAATTTCTGATGCCAGTTTAAGAAGTGCCGTTATCTGGCTGACTCTGGCTCTGGTAATTCCCATTTCCCGGGCAATATCCGACTGGGTCTTCACAAGTGGGTCCTTGAACAGGTTCTCGTAGCGTCTGGTTTCCATGAGCGGGGATTCGTATATCCTTGGGAGATTGACAGGTGGCATCCCAATGCCTATAAATAGGCGTCTATTTCTGATTTCCTGATAGATATTGAACTCCTGCCACCCATGGAGTATCTTCGCAGTGAATGGGACATACGCGGAGCCAGTCAATACAATCCACTGCAACCAGAAGTGGTTAACAGTGCAGGAGATTTAATATATACACTTTAGGGTGAAAGATGAAAACAAAAGTAAAACATAAGCAAAAAAGAAATAAACAGCTTTTTGTAAAAGAAGGTTTAACTTTACCCCTCACTTATCAACCAGATAATGATAGAGTTGATTGGAGAAAAGAGGCTATTATAAACCAGGATATGTTTTTAGAAGTTTTGGCAAAAATAGAAGAAATTAATGAAAGCATTAGGCTGAGATTAGAAACTAAAAAAATTATTGATATTATTCAAAACCCAAGAAGAGATAATATTGGGATATTAAATATTTCATCTAATGGTGGAACTGCAAAAATTAAAAAAAATATTTTGTTAGAAGACCTAACCCAAATAGCAGATGCTCAAACTTTGGAAAGAGCAAAATATTATATTAATCGATTGAAAAAGGGACTAACAGAAGTTAAGAACAGTAAAATCAATGATTTTAATCTTAATCGCTGGAAAGAATATGACGATATCCTTACAGGAAGTTTATGGATTTTAGATAAAAGAGACAAATCTGGCGCACATAACGCAGGTTATTGGGGTAATTTTATTCCACAAATCCCGAATCAGTTTTTAAGGAGGTATACAAAGCAGGGTGAGTGGGTTTTGGATGCCTTTTTAGGAAGTGGAACAACCTTAATTGAGTCTAAGAGATTAGGGAGGAATGGAATAGGCGTTGAGTTAGTACCCGAAGTAGTAGAATTAGCAAATAAAAATATTGCTAATGAAAAAAACATTTTTAATGTTAGAATAGAAGTGATAAATGGAGACAGCGCAGAATTAAACTTTAGAAAAGAATTAGAAACAAGAGGGATAAGGTCTATCCAATTTTTAATAATGCACCCACCTTATTGGAATATTATAAAATTCAGTAATAACAATAAAGATTTGTCAAATGCTAAAACCATAGAAGAATTCTTAAATCTTTTTGGTAAGATTGTAGATAGCACCTACGATATTCTAGACAAGGACAGATATTTTGCGGTAGTTATCGGAGATAAATATTCAAAAGGTGAATGGATACCTTTGGGATTTCACACTATGAACGAAGTCTTAAAAAGAGGATATATGTTAAAGTCTATTATAGTTAAAAATTTTGAAGAAACAAAAGGAAAGATGAATCAAAAAGAACTCTGGAGATATAGGGCTTTAGTCGGAGGATTTTATATTTTCAAGCATGAATATATCTTTTTATTTAAGAAGGTGAAGAAATGACGACAACACATGTTTTTATCGTAGACACAAATACATTCAAGTATCATTTAGAATATCTCTTTGCAGGAACAGGTGCAAAGGATAGTAGTGTCGATTTTAACACCTCATGTGAAACTTCTCTAAAACATAGTGCCGAAAATAATCTTATTGGTATGATGGCTGATTTGGGAAGAATCAGAATAGGAGATTATATTATTTTTTATTTACAACAAGAGAAAGATGAAGAGGTTTATGATGGCAAATTTTATGGAATCTTTAAAGTGAAAACAGAACCTTTTTTGGATAACTTAGTTCATCTAACACAGCCGTTAAATTTATCTTCCACTTATAATATTGGTTATCCAAAGAACGAGCCCAAGTTCAAAATGAAAAATGGTATCGCATCAATAACAACGGCTTTAACTATTAAGGAAGAAAATAACTTGTTAAAAAAGTTTGCTTCTGGACAAGATAAGGAGAAAATTAAGCAATTTATAGAAACTTTTTATAAAGATAATCAATTTCTTTTACAAAACTTAGAAAAATCATTAACATTTAGAATCTTAATAGAACCTTTTAACGTTTATGCTAAGGGTGTTACAGAATGGGATGCTTTAGACGAAATAAAGCATATTCAATCACCAAATCAGATGTTATGGAGTTTAATTTATCGCAAATTAAAAGGTAATCGTGGAAATACAATGATTACCATGTATGAAAGCGAGAGACTTTTTAAGTTGCTGCGAGACAAAAACAGACGTCAGGTCCTTTCAGGGAAGCATTTTACTTTTGATATTCAGTCCCAGGAAATAAAAGTGGATAACACTGTTCATAATTATACAGGGAGAAAAGAAAAAATCAATATTCTGCCGAGATTAATAAAGAAATATAAAGATAATAAAGCATTTGAAACACATTTACAAGCATACATAGTTCAAAATATCGGGAGGAATAACAATAAAAGTTTAGATGAATGTTTGCTTAATGGTTTGACTCCTGAATGGTTAGGCAATGAAGTTTCTTGTGGCGTTGGTATGCAAAGAATTGATGTGGCTATTTCATTATTAAAATCAAACTCAAAAATAATTGAAGCGATAGAATTAAAAGCCAAAGAAGCAGAGCCTGATAATATTTATCAGTTGCAACGGTATGTAGATTGGCTTGAACAGTATTATCTGCCTAATAGGCCAAGCGATATTCAACCAGTTTTAATTGCTAAAAAAATGGTCAACAAGAACCCGGATAATTATAAAAAGACTATAGAAAGTTTTAAGCAATTTAATAAAGAGAATAGTTGTTGTATGCAAATAAAATATATTGAGTATGAATTAGAAGATAATGATATTAAGTTCCAAGAGGTTGAATACTAAGATTATTGTTATTCAATTTCTTAAAGGGACAGTGACTGCTCTTTCAGTTTTTGAACTCTTGGATTTGTTTTGAGTTACCTTGGAAGGTGTCGGTTTAGGCAGTGAAGGTTGCCAAACAAACTTACCTTTTGGAGCGCAAAATAGGAGGCAAAATGACAGGAAAGATAATTGATGGTAATGCAATTGCTGAAAGAATTAAAAAAGAAATAAGAGATGAAATTGAAAAACTTAAAAAGAAACATAACGGTTCACCCTGCCTGACTGCTGTCTGTATAGGTGAGAATCCTGCAACCAAAGTTTACGTTAAAAACCAGAAACAGACCTGCGAGGAAGTGGGAATTGAATACGGGATGGAACAGTTAGATGGAAAAATAAAAGAGGAGGAATTACTCGGGAAAATAAACGAACTTAATAAGTCTGACAGGATTACGGGAATAATAATACAGATGCCTGTCCCAAACCACATAAATGCACGAAAAATACAGATGAGCGTCGCTCCTGATAAAGACGTTGAAGGTATGACACCGCCTAATTTAGGTAATCTTGTTTATGCAGGAATAAATCCCGTTGTTGCACCGTGCACGGCATTATCTGTTGTGGAATGTTTGAAATCTACGGGTGTGGAACTAAAAGGTAAAGAGACGGTTATCGTAGGGCATAGTGAAATTGTGGGTAAACCCGTGACACTTATGCTGCTCTCTTCTTTACTTGAATCTGTTACGCCAACCGTGTGTCATATTGCTACAAGAGACTTAACAAGTTATACAAAAAGAGCAGAAATATTGATTGTTGCTGTCGGCAAAGCGGGGCTTATCAAAGGCGATATGGTGAAGGATGGTGCCATTGTTATTGATGTAGGGATAAACCGGGTTAATGTTAAAGATGAAAAAGGAAATGATGTTATTGACGAAAAAACCGGCAAACAAAAGAAGAAAACCGTCGGTGACGTAGTCTTTGAAGATGCAGTAAAAAGGGCGTCATTTATTACGCCTGTGCCTGGTGGCGTTGGTGCCGTGACAACCGTTCTACTGCTGAAGAATGTGCTGCATTTGTGGAAGATGCGGTTGGGTGAACCCGATATAACTTATAAAATATTATGAAAATAATATCCAGGAAAATTAATCTCTCTACTAAAGGTAACGGGGAAATAATTAATATAACTGATTATGTTCAGTCTGAACTCAAAAAGACGAAAATATCAACCGGTATTGTAACGGTTTTTATACCCGGTTCTACCGGTGCGGTTGCTGCTATGGAATATGAACCGGGGCTTATAAACGACACAAAAGATTTGTTCAAAAAGATAGTGCCTGAAAGCAATAAATATTCTCATGACAGCACTCATACAAACAATGGCAATGCGGTTTCACACCTCAGGGCATCTCTTGTCAGTCCGTCAATAACCATACCTTTTGAAGATTGCAGTCTGAGTCTTGGCACCTGGCAGCAGGTTGTTTTCATTGATTTTGATAACAGGCCGAGAGACCGAAAAATATTATTAAAAATAATTGGAGAGTAGAAGATGATTACATTGAACGATATAACTATTATTGTCGCGGCAGTATGTTTCATAGCAATTCTTATCATACTGGCGAAATTGAGTCATCAAATGGATGAATTCCTGAATATAGCGAAATATATAAGAAAGAAAAACCAGGAAACAGAAGAAAAAATGGACTGGACTCTAAAATTTATAAAAGATAAAGTTGATGAAGTAGATAAAACAATAAAAAATAAACTTGGCAATGAAACCGATATTAAGTGGAAAGGTTAAAAAATGAAACCGATTTTACAGGTAGCACTGGATTTTGTCGATTTAAAACGTGCATTGAAACTTGCTGAAGAATCAATAGACGGTGGTTGTGACTGGCTGGAAGCGGGGACGCCGTTGATTAAATCTGAGGGGCTGGCTTGTATCCGCCAACTGAGGCAAAAGTTTCCAAATATAAAAATTGTCGCTGATATGAAGATAATGGATACCGGGAGAATTGAAGTGGAAACTGCTGCAAAAGCGGGTGCAAATATCGTGACTGTTCTGGGTTGTGCACACAATGAGACAATAAAAGAGTGCATTGATGCTGCAGCAAATT
The DNA here is from genome assembly GCA_001871125.1 of Elusimicrobia bacterium CG1_02_37_114. Classification (GTDB taxonomy): domain Bacteria; phylum Elusimicrobiota; class Endomicrobiia; order CG1-02-37-114; family CG1-02-37-114; genus CG1-02-37-114. The sequence goes on along the minus strand of MNXB01000054.1, from coordinate 6,657 downwards.
ATGGCGCAGAAATCCTGGTTGACCTTCTGGAAGTTAAAGATACTGCCAAACGTGCAAAAGAAGTTGAGATAATGGGTGTCCATTATGTGGGATTACACATACCTGTTGACGAACAGATGACCGGGAAGATATCGTTTGATGAAGTTAAAAAGGTCAGAAAGGTTATAAAATTACCCGTAGCAATTGCCGGGGGGATAAACAGTGAAAATGCGGCTGAAGCTGTTAAATCAGGTGCGGAAATAATCATTGTCGGCGGAGCGGTAACGAAATCTGCTAATGCAAAAAGAGCTGTCCGGGAAATAAAAAAAGCAATTACACGGAAGCTCAAAATCAAGACCGAACTATATAAACGCGTAACAGAAAAAGATGTCAGAGAAATATTATCAAAAGTATCAACAGCGAACATTTCAGATGCATTACATCGGGGAGCACCGTTGAGAGGATTACTGCCGATAATAGGTGGAATAAAGATTGTTGGCGAGGCAGTTACCGTAAGGACATATCCCGGGGACTGGGCAAAACCGGTTGAAGCGATAGATGTAGCAAAAGAAGGTGACATCATTGTAATAGATGCAGGCGGAGTAGAACCTGCTGTATGGGGAGAACTCGCAAGTCACAGTGCTAAACAGAAGAAAATATCCGGGGTTGTGATATACGGCGGGATACGCGATGTTGAAGAAATCCGGAAGATGGGTTTTCCTGCGTTTGCCAAACTCATAACACCACAGGCCGGCGAACCCAGGGGATTTGGTGAAATAAACATACCGATAAACGTTTCAGGAATGAGAATTTTTCCCGGTGACTGGATAATTGGTGATGATGACGGAGTTATAGCCATACCTAAAGAGAAGATTGTTGAATTTACAAATCGTGCGATGGATGTTCTGGAAAAAGAAAACCGTATACGGGAAGAAATAAATAATGGCGGGACACTGGGTTGTGTCTGTGAACTATTAAAATGGGAGAAAAAATAATTTGGAGTTTAACGGAACACTTACTACTATCGGCAGTCTGCCCTGCATTTCTGCAGAAAAATCCTGTGAAGTTTTATTAAAATATACACCCGAATTACCTGCCTGGCCCCAATTACCCAAAAAAAGTTTTAAGGAAAATATGTATGTGCAGTACTCGGAAAATTTTCCCGGAATAACCATTGATGAAGAAAACCAGAAAGTTTATATTATTACAAAAGATACGTATTCACAACTTGAAAAATTTTATGAACATTTCCTTAGCAATGATTTTGAGCATTTTGCGATTTCCAAAGATTATGCTGCCGGATTCCATCAACTGATTAACAGTGGTGTAGTGTTTAATGGAATTAAATGCCAGACAACAGGCCCCATCACTTTTGGTCTGTCAATAAAGGATGAAAACGGTCAGTCCATATTTTATGATGCACAGCTCAGGGATGTCGTTATTAAACACATAACAATGAAATCACTCTGGCAGCTAAACCGGTTTTCGTTACTGAACCCAAAACCTTCGGATGTAGTTTTGTTTCTGGACGAACCATATTTAGCAGCATACGGCAGTGCATTCACTGCGATTTCCAGAGAGGACATAACAAACTCTTTACAGGAAGTAGTTCGGAGTATAAAAAAATCCAATAATCTCAGGATTGGCGTTCACTGCTGCGCCAATACTGATTGGTCAATCTTACTTGATACGGACATTGACATACTTTCATTTGATGCGTATGAGTTTTTTGATAACCTTGTGCTTTACATTGATAAACTTATTGCTTTTGTCAACCGCGGAGGCGTCCTCTCCTGGGGTATTGTGCCGACGAACGAAGAGGCGATTGCTAAAGAATCAAATGAATCTTTGTCCGCAAGATTAAAAAAATACATTAAGATTTTGAAAGATAAAGGCGTACAGGAACAGAAGATTCTTAAACAGTGTATCATAACGCCTGCCTGTGGACTTGGCAGTAAGTCAGAAGAGACAGCAACAAAAGTACTGGAGTTGCTGAAAGACATTAAGGTATGAAAATAGCAATAACGGGTAAGGGTGGAACAGGGAAGACAACTTTGTCGGCATTGCTGGGATATTCGTTTAGCAGTGATGGGAAAAAAGTTTTTTTGATTGATGCAGACCCTGATGGTAATTTAGGGTTAAGTTTAGGGTTTAGTTCTGAAGAATTATCTAAAGTTACACCTATATCAGAGATGAAAGAACTCATCCATGAAAGGACAGAATATAAGGAGACAGGTTTTTTTAAGTTAAACCCTAAAGTAGATGATGTCCCCGAGAAATTTTCACTTAAAAAGAATGGTTTAAGTCTGCTTATTCTCGGGACAATGAGAAAAGGCGGAGCGGGTTGCTTCTGCCCGGAGAATGCTTTTTTAAAATCGTTGTTAAGTCATTTGTTGGTGGCAAATGAAGAAATAGTTATACTTGATATGCCGGCAGGAATTGAACATTTGGGCAGGGGGACAGCGGGCTCAGTGGATTGTATGCTTGTTGTAGTGGAACCTACATTGAAAAGTATCCAGACAGCAGAAAGGGCATATAAACTTGCAACTGACATAAAATTGGAAAAAATAGTTTTTGTAGGTAATAAGATAACTTCTGAAAAAGATTTGAAGTTTATTGAACAGAACTCGCAGATTGTCCGGAAATTGATCGGTTATGTCAGTTACAGTCAGGAGATTGTCCTTGCAGAGCAAAAGAAAACCCCTGTTTATGAAACAGCGAAACAATCCCTTAAAGAAATCTCCGCCCTAAAAGAAAAAATAGGGACAGCAACCATTTAATTATATCTGTATTTTCAGTTCTTTCACTCCGAATACTTTTTTAACGTAAAATCTGCAGTCAGAAACCTAAACTTGTAGAACTCCTCCCCGATTCGGGTCGTCAAACATACAAGTTTTTTCAGCCCTAGGCTGATTCGCCTCAGGCGAAAACGGTTTCTTCCTTTGATTTTCCTAAAAGTATTTGAGTCGTTCAAGAATCTGAAAATACAAATATATTAAAGTGCCAGTCGTAATGATTGCAATTTTGATTTTTGAATTTGAGCTGATTACTCTGACTTTCATACATTTTTAACAGAAATAAAAAGTAAAGGAAGGCTATCGCCGGGACCCAAAGGGTTTCATTATACTAATATGCCTGAGAGACTTCATATTGTTAATTTAAATCCTGAAAAGGACTCAATAATTTGTCATAAATGTAAAAGTGATAAATATTATCAGGTTAATACCTATATCTTTTGTTCAGTTTGTGATGAACTAATTTCTCCTGTAATAAATCCTGTTGTAAATGAGTTTGGGGAATATATTCCTTCTTCCGGTTCCCCTGATTCTTTTCAGCATATCTATGAATTATTAGACGTAAATACAATTAAAGATGATAATGGTAATTGTGTTTTTGACACATCAAATGATAATATAAATAATTATGGTCAATTATTTAAAGAACATCCTAACAACATATATACATTTATAAGTTATTTGTTTTTAAAAATATTTGCAAGCCGGGATTATTCAGATTTAATACCGATTCTATTAAAATATTGGAAAAAAGGTGAGTTTTCAGTATCAGAATTTTTTCTTATTTTTGAAGTTGAAATATCAGAAAGAAATACATTTTGTTGGGAAAAAATATATTTTGAGCAAATGAGGAATTTTTTACTTGGATTGATGGATATTGATTTAGAAGGTTTTAGAAAAGATTTTAGTAAGGAATATCTTTCGGGTGGAGTAAGTTTAAAAAGTCTTATTAAATTTCTGGGCGTTTCTATCTTACCGGATATAATAAATAAAAATAGTTTTATCATTTTTAAAGAAGACATTGATTTTGGATCTGGCTATGAAATAATTTATTTATTAGCTGAAGAATATTACAGAAATGAAAAATGGATGGATGCCTTTTACTTGTTTGAAAAATTGATGATAATTAATGATATTAACAAAGTTAATGATGAGCTTTTAATAAGTTACTTCAACGGAGATAGCAATTTCAAATCTTTATTTACAAACTATAACATAGCAGTAAAAAATATTAAAGATAGAGCTTATAATTCTTTTTTAAAAGCGATAAAGAATGGTTATGTTGATGAAATTTATGAATTTATAAACGCATTAAGTGAAGCGGATTATAAGCTAAAAGAACAAAAAAAGTTGACGTATCCCTATGAAGAATTGACAAGTATATTTGCTAATGTGGTAAACGGAAACTTTGTTGATGCATATGAAAAATGGATAGGTCTAAGTCAAAAAATAAAAATATCCGGTATTTCTGATAATCAAATAACGACTATATATTTAAAGAACTTAAAAAATAATAAAGGTGATTTGAATAGCTTTTTTTCAGAAAACCCAATTATGAAAGATGTGTTTTTAATATACAATTTTCATAAAAACATGAGAACTTTTTTAACTAAAAACCTAACGAATTATTATGGCGAAAAAGACTGGCGGGATAAAGGAATACCTGGCAAAGTTAAAGTTAATATTAAACGTTCCAGTATAAAATATGGAAACTCAAATTCTGATTCGGAACCTATAGATTACGATTTTGATGATTATTATGAAATAATAAGTCACAATTGGAAAACAATATTTAAAGAATATTTCCCACCCTCGGTTTTTCCTTATGAGTTTTTAGATTCGTTAAGAAAATATAGGAATATAGTATTCCATGCTTTCGATCTTTCTAACGATCAACGAAAAAAATTCATAAAATGTATTAATGTGTTTAATATCGTATATAATAGCTGGGATAACACGAGAAATAAGTAAGGTCTATCGCCAAATTTTTAAGTAAGGTATAAAAATACATGAAGGAAAATCAAAAAGATTTAATTAAGAGGTGGTTTGAGAAATCAAAAAACGAAACAAATTCATTTGACCAATTTATTTCACTTTGGATTTCATTTAATGCATTTTATGCAAGTGAACATTTGGAAAAAAGTGAGCGACAACAATTGGATATATTCCAAAATAAATATAAAGAGGGATTTGGTGAAATTGTAAACTCCAATTCTACTCCTTTTCAAAATTTTAAAAGTTATATTGGTACTAAATCTATGTATAGGAATTTCAATATTATGTCTTTTTTTTATCATTAGGGTCAAAGTCAGGGTCGAGGAAACCAAAAAACCGAATATTTTCTGGGTCAGCATCTTCAAAGATACGCTCCATAAGAGTATTGGGGTCAAGGTTCTTGATTTTTGGTTTAATTTCGTGGAATAAGTACTGTTTGCCGAACATATCAGTGTGTTTGACTGGTATCATAAATCCGATATGACACATATGGCATGGTTCTCTGGCAGTACATACCGGATCAAAAGAGTTTTGGCCTTCAAGAAGGCGTACTTCTTTTGGTGAATAGTCGAGTTCGTAATGGCAATGGGTACATCGCATTAGAACAGGTTGTTTCTTTTTAAATAAGTTGAAAATACCCATTAGCGATCTCCTTGTGCATAGAAATTAAGTTTGATGAAACCTGAAAAACAGAATATGAATATAACATAGGTACTTTGCAAGAGGGACAGTTGAGCGGGTCATAATGAAAAACGCTCATTATCATCTGTCTCCATGAGGTGTAAACTTTTTTAGTAATAACATTTTTCATATTCAGTAGTTTATAGACAATTGGTAAAAGTTTTCCTGATAATCTGTTGGAAAGGAAACCATAATAGCGAATAACCCTGAAGTTTTTATCCGGAATATGACGGATTAATCGTGAGATGAATTCAAGGACAGGTAAAGTCATTAGATTTTTTGTATTGGTATAATGGTCTAAAAATTCAAAAGTGACAAATTTAGCATCGTATTTTTTGATTCTGGTTTCACCGATAGGAGGACGTTTAATATATTTACCGAGGTAGTCAACATTATGTTTCATGTTATTGTCTTGCTGGTTCAGGAAGACATTCCAGGTTTTGATGTAGAATTGAGTTGTCCATGAATAGAAAGCACTGTATGTTTTGATATATTTTAGATGAGGTGGAAGTTTGAGACGATTTTGTTTAAATTCATTTCGCAAGAGAGTAATTATTTTGTATTTCCACATTTTTTTGAGAGAATCATGATAAAAATAAGCATTTTTAATCCAAGAGTCATATGAAAGAGAGAGACCACCAATAGTTGTGGAGAGGTGAACATGAACATTACGTTTTAGGTCTCTACCGAAAGTATGTTCGGCAAGGAAAATACCGGGTAAAAATCCATTTCGTTTAGAAAGATCTTTAATAATGTTGGCAGCTAAAGCAGGAATTAAATTCAGGAGATAACGATTGTACCAAAAGAAAACCCAGAAATCTGAAGGCATAGTAAAGGTTATATGTTGCCAGGTAGTATTTGGAAGAGTGTCAAATCTGTTTTTGATCCAATCGTCAGTAGATTTTTTTCCACAGGATGAACAGAATCTTGATTTGCAGGAATGAGGAACTTTAATAGTTTTATGACATTTTGGACAAATAAATAAGTGGTATCCAAGAAAAGAAGTACGACAAACAAGAAGTTTCAGGACATTGGTGATGATATCGATTCTGATTAAATTGTGATGTTTGATAAACAATTTCCACCAGTTGCCGTTATGTAAAAAGATTGTTCTAAGTTTTATGCCAGAAACGTATTCCATATTATATAATTGTAGCAAAAATTAAATGAAAAAGGGAAAGTCAGTCGCCGAAGGCGACCTAATTTA
>MNXB01000073.1 GCA_001871125.1 Elusimicrobia bacterium CG1_02_37_114 | reverse complement strand
CTCATGGCAGTGTCTCCAGTAGAAATATCTCTCTGAAATAAAAAAGAAACAGAACCCTAAAATAGTGTAGCTGAATACTGTCCGGCTACTGCTATTTTCAAGGGCTTCCGGCAACAGGTGCAGGAATGCTCCGCCTATCAGGCTACCCGCAGCAAAACCTATCATCAACACCAGTATTTTCTTCAGAATTTTATCGTTTATTGCAAGACTCACCACGCCTATAAAAGACACCAAACTCACTATAAAAGTTGCAATCAGACTATAAATAAACGGCATAGATTATTGTCTCTTTTAAACAATCTTTTTAATTTCTGAAAGTTTAGTATAGTGACCGCGTTCTTCTTCAATAATTTTATCAATAATACTTTTCTCGTTATCAGGCACAAAATTCCTCATTTCCAGATAATATAGAATAGATTCTATTTCTGCCACCAGACCTACGTCTATTGCTTCCTTATACCCTCTTCTACTCTCTTCTGTAGTTCCCTGTTCCACTTTTCAATTTCCTCTTTCTTCAATCTCAATTCTTCTTCCATCTTTTTACGCACAAAACTTACTCCTATACCGGCTCCAATTTCTTCAAAAAAGTTTATCAACTCAGGGGTGAATATGTCCTTTCGGCTTCCACAAATTTTGCCGGGAATCCTTTTGTTTCGTAATATGGAAAGTCCTCGTTTCCTTTTAAACGAACACCGACAGCTTCAAAACCTGTAAATTTCTTTATCAGGATAAGGATTTCACGGATTACATCGGTTTTCTCGTCCGATTTATTAAGTAGCTCCATCAATTGAATCGTTAGTTTCTTTTGTTTTTCCATGCGATTATATTCGGCTTCTGATTTTTTTAATTTAGCTTTTTCTTTCATTTCTATAGTGTCGTAAGATGTTTTCCAAGACTGGATGCTTCTTCTAATTTATCGGGATGGCTGTTTATTGCGCCTTTTTCGTCTATGCTTCTTATAAACAAATCTTTATGGTAGGCAACATCAATTGCATCAAAGAAATATTTAACTGCTAACTTCGCACAGTCAAAAAGTTTCTCACCCTTTGTTCCTCCTGCTGAAATAAAAACGCCTTTTCTTTCTTTTTGTGGCAACAAGGGTCGCTTTAATACATACTTTCTTGCCCACATACACTGACATCGGTCAATCAATGCCTTCAAATTAGATGGTAAATTGTAGAAGAATATCGGAGAGGAAACTATTATGCAGTCTGCTTCTGCAAATTTTGGATATATTTTCTGCATGTCGTCCTGCAGGACGCACTTACCTGTCTTACTGCAGGAATGACACTCCCTGCATGGCAAAATTTTTAAATCTCTGACAAATATTGTTTCAACACTGGCCCCGCAGGACATTGCTCCTTCTAAACATTTTTTCAACAATATGTCGGTGTTGCCGTCTTTACGACAACTGCCCGCTATACCTAATATCTTCATACAGAAACAACTTCTTTTACTTCCGGAACTCTCTGTTTCAGTACTCTTCCGATACCGGCTTGTAACGTCATCTGTGCCATCGGACATCCGCCGCAGGCACCGGTGAGTTTTACTTTGACTATTCCGTCATCGGTAACTTCAATCAACTCTACGTCCCCGCCATCAGCCTGGAGCATTGGTCTTATTCCCTTTAATGCCTCTTCAACTTTTTCTCTCATGCTTTCCTCCGCTTGTGTCTTAATATTTCAAGTTCTTCTCTAAGTGGATGCCAGTATTCTTTATCTTTTTCTCTTTCTGATAATTCTTCTTTATGTAGTAATTTTTCCAGTTGCTTAATATCTTTTTTCAATGCCATCTTCAAAAGTGGCCTTTTTGCAGTGCATTCTTTTGCTAAATCTTTATTTTCATTAACCAGGTTAATCAACCTGTTACTATTACGACATTCGCATAACCACCATTTGATTTTTTTCAAAGAGGGTTTGGGTGTTGAAACCATATCGTTTTCAACCAACCGATTAAGCATCAACCAATCTTTATCTCTCTGTGTCTTTTTACTCTGCACCAGGTCTTCTAATCCAATGATTTCAATTATCTTATTCTGGGAAGGTTTTATTGTGACCCTCCTCTCCCATAAATTTTCAAAATCATCACAGCCCCTAAGTTTTCCAATGATATCAACCCTCAGATTTTTTACAGGTTCTGCATAACACCTGAAATGGCAGGCGTGACCTATCTCAAGAAATTCTTTCTTTAGCGGTGGCACATAGATATTTTTTGCCTTGAGTAAGCGGAGTACTTTTTTAAGTTTAGCAAGGTTTTCTGTATCACAAAAGACAACAAAATCTGAATCTTTGCTAAATTCTGCGGCGCCGTAAATAATGCACGCCTGTCCGCCTATTAGAAGACTTTTTACTCCGAACTTCTGGAAAGTAAAAAGGACTTTGGGGATCGGGGTCGGGGTCAAGACTACCTCCTAAGGATAGATATAATTCCCATAATTTACCTGATTCTTTTATTCTTTGTACTGGTGTCAGGCTCAACCATTCCTGCTCTTCACTGATATATTTTTTCTTCATAGGATTTATCTACTTCTTAATTAAATATTTACTTACTTCACCTCTTCAAATAAATCTTTTGGGTCTTTTAATGCTTTGAATTCCCATGTTCCGAAATTACCATTCATATTGACTGCCCTTATCCACTCCTGAGCTGCCTGCCATTTGGCTTTATCCTGATCAGTTTTTTGACCTTTAACTTCTAGAATTAAATATCGATTATTTCCAAATTTAATAATAAAATCAGGATAATAAGTATGTGTTTGTCCTTGCCATAAATAAAATATTTCAAATCCAAGATGGTCATTTTTTACCCATGAAATCAATTCTGGAATCCTGTTCCTTTCAAATTCAAGCCCTATCTTCTCCCATCCACTTTCAATTACAATATGACTTATCTGGCTCTTTTTCACCGGCATACTGGGCTTGCTTGTGTACCATGTCATTGCAGTAGCCGTGCTTCTTTTTGGCCTCACCGGATCAAGAACAACAGTGGGCGCCTCGCTACTGGAACTCTTGATAAAACTACCTATATGATTTGTTATTTTCTGCAGGTTGAGTGCTATAAGAATATTCTTTAATTTCCCTCTGCCATAAAACAAAGGTAATTTAGTTTCAAGTTTCGGGGATTCAATGAACTTATCTATAATTTCAATAAGTTGTCCTATATGACTACCGGGATCTCCTTCCCAACTTTCTCCAAAATTCTCGTGGAGCCGTACAGCTGCTTGCAGTTTCAACTTTTGTAATCTATGCTCTTCTGCCAGTTTTTCAATGTCTATTTCGGTAATCTGGTCAAACCTTGGTTTGTTATCAATAATTGGGGCAACTTCAACAATGGTAGGGGAATCCTCTGGTGAAAGAATTAATTTCTCAAGTCTACCCCATTCCAAATCAAGAAAATAACTCAATTTATACTCAATTCTTAGAACATGAGGCCACTGTATTTCAAGTTCCATCCTGTCAGGAAGCGGTTCAATTTTCGTCTTTGGAAGTTCTGGTCTTGGAGGTCCATCCGTACCTTCAACCGGAAGAAAAGTAAACGGAACCCCAAAAACTGTAACATATTCCTCATTGTAGAGTCCTGTTTCTTTAACAACATCATATGAAATCCTGCGTAATCCTCTGCCTATAACCTGTTCACATAATAACTGGCTTGTAAACGCACGCAGACCAAGTATATGAGTAACTGTCCTGGCATCCCAACCTTCTGAAAGCATGTTAACACCAATTACGCAGTGTATGTTTTCACCAGGTTTTCCTATTTTACCTACAGTATTAAATCTATCTCTCTGCTGTTCTACGAGTTCTCTTCCTGTTTTATCCTTATTTATTTTTTCTTTTTCATCTGATTCAATTTTATCCAGTGCTTCCTGATCAATTCGGAGGAATGTGTTTTTATCCACTAATTCATCTACAGCAAAATATCCATTTATCATAGAGTATTCTATCCTGGCAGCAGTTTCAGTACGATTACATATCATAATCATTACAGGAGGAACACCTATATTCTTTGTGTCCCATTCCTCTTTTGTCTTTAGCCAATCCCCTCCAAGAATGCTTACCGCATTTCTGACTAAGTCTGGCAACCCTTCATTCGGTTCCGCTCTGCGATTTAAATCCTCTCTCACGTGTTCATATATGTGAAAGAACTTTGATTTCAAATCTGGGCCGGCTATTGAATCATCCCTAACTGCAACTTTTGGGGTTTTCACTAACCCACTTTCAATAGCATCATTAAGTCCAAAATCGCTTACTATCCATGTAAAAAGTTTTTCTACTTGATTTGTCTTTCCAGTGGGTTTGAATGGTGTGGCAGTAAGGTCGTATGCTTTCAGAACTCCTCTTGCCCTGTTAATCCTATCAATACCTTCAATCCAGATAGTAGCCTTTTCTTGTTCTTCTCTATCCTCTACTTCATCTTCCCGCGGTCTGTGGCAATGGTGTGCTTCATCATTGATTATAAGAATATTATGCGCTCCTCCGAAATCGGGCAAAACTCTCCTGAAAAATGCTTCATCGCTCTCTGGACCTTTTTTTATAACTTTCGGCCCATAATTTTCATTATAAGGCGCTAAGGTATGCCAGTTAGTAACCATTATTTTTGCCTGTAATAAATCCTGCCACATTGATGAATCAACGAGTATAAAATCCTGATAGAAATTATCGGGATTGTCTGGTTTTAGAACTTGTAATCTGTCTCTTACGGTAATGCCGGGAGCTATTATAAGAATATTTTTAGAAAATCTGGCATCACCCGGACTGGCAATTTTATTTAAAGATTGCCAGGCAATAATCATTGCCATTACAACTGTTTTACCTGTCCCGGTAGCAAGCTTAAGACATTGCCGTTCCCAGTCACTACCGTCATTTAATATTTCTATTCCTTGTTTTTCTGCAGGATTAGCTTCTGTAAGCCATATTTCTGTTTCAACAGCTTCAAGTTGGCACCAGAAAAGTCTCTTGTCTCTTCTGGTATGCTCGATATCATACCAAAACTGAAGTAGTTTTCTTGTCGTTCCTGTTATATTTGGATAATTATTCTCTCTCCATTTCTTTACTCTCGGCCTTATTTGATTAACAAGTTCTATTGGAACGAAAATGCCGGGATCATCCGCTCCTGCCTTTCTGGTTTCACCAAGAGATCTCCAGTAACCTGCTTTTCTTCTTCCTGGTTTCTTTTCAAATGACTGTGTTTCACGAATATAAAGCCAGTGTTCTTTAGGTTCTTCAAACGGACTGCTAATGATTAGTTTGTCTATACCTTTTTGAGCCATTTTTATTAAACTCTACTTAAACTCTACTTAAACTCTACTTAAACTCTACTTAAAAAGTACCCATTCAGGCTTGGCGTCAGAACCAATATTTTTGATTATTTTTTTCTTGTTAGTCATTTCGTAGAGCAAATTATTAATTTTCACTTTTTTCTGTTTATCATTAAGCACGTTTGATAATTTGTCTAATACTAAATCATCAATGTCTTTTCTTGAAGCACTCCTGTATTTTTCAATGAATGAAGTTATCATCTTTATATAATGTTCTTTATCAAATGCCCTGTTTTTAATATACGTTGCTTTATTCCCGGTAATTGAGGCAATCTCAGATACTACAAAAAGGTTAGGGTATCTACCTTCTACCAACCTTTGTTTTTTAAGTAGTTGATACGCTGCTTTCTCAAGTTTTTGCTTCTTTTGTACTTTATCAAGCAGTATAACAGTATTAATATCAAGGTCAGTCTTTTTTGTTAATAATCTTGTATAATTCTCATCAATTATCTTCCCGGTGATTTTCACGGTCACAGCGTCAACATGGTCAAGGATATATGTCGGAAGTGGAAAAAACCTTCCTCGCTGGAGTTCAAACATTTTTCTGATCCCACCACCACGAGTGTCAATCATATTCAGGTTTGCCATTGCAGTTGCGAGAAAATTATTGCGGTAAAACCTCGGCGGCGCATCCTGTTCAATCGCTTTTTCCACACTGCCGGGTATGAAATTCCCCGCATTGTCAAAAATCAATTCATCCGGTTTTTCTACGATGCTTATTCGAGATTTTTTTTCGTAGTCCTGGTGTGCGATACAGTTATGTAATGATTCTCTGATAACGTAAGAATCATACTGGTTGATTTCAACTGGAAACAACGTGTTATCGGGAAGGTATCGGTATCGTAAGTTCCGTATTTTTGCAAGTGCCTTATCTGAATTTACCAGAAACGGTGGAAAAAAGTGCTCATAGTCTTTATCGCTATTTCGCTCATCTCTAAGAATCCAGCTTATTTTTGCCACCGCGGGAGAAATGTATTGATCAGATTCTGATTTCCCAAGAAGAATTATTGCAGTTCTCGTAATTTTCCCCTGAAGTGTAACTTTTGCTTTATTCAAAAAAGTAATATCATTCCAAGTATCGGATTCCCCGACACTATCAGGAAACTTAATTTTATATTCACTTCGTGCTTTAGTAATCGCTACGGTATCCAAATCGTCTGTTGTAGCACCTTCACAAACACCGGCGGACCAATCTGGTTTGTTTTGACTGCGGATTAACTCAATTTCCTGAATGCTTAAAGGAGCGAGGGATTCACCTTCTCTGCCATAATAATGACCATCCCATGCAATAGGCATGCCTTTGGGTGCCGCTGGTATCTGGAACATAATCACTCTACCTTCCGGTAAATCCAGCGGATATATTTCAATAAATGAAATGCGTCCTGTTGTTTTATCAGCAATTTCCTTTTTTAAACTATCCAGAGTACGTTTCCCCTGTGTCCGATATTTTGAACCAACAATTTTTTTTGTTGCATTATCAATCCCAAAAATCAACCATCCAAAATCTTTCCATTTGAGATTTGCTTCGTTACTTAATGCAGAAAAGTACTTACCTATATCATTGAAATGAAAATCTCTTTCTGCATGTTTAAATTCAACACATTCGGATTCAGTTGTTATTTGTCTTAAATTATCCAAAATATTTATCAGTTCCTGCTTATTCATTTCTATCTAGTTTTTTTATAACAAAAGATTCAATTCCCCTGTTATCAATTATTTTAACTGCTATTTTATTGTTATCCCCTGCCGCAAAAGGTAGAGATTCGGTCCCTTTAAAAGACACTATCAAATCCTCATTCACCTCACCATTCAATGCTTTTGCAAGTCTTGTCCAGTCGTTTTTGCCGTCACCCATCGGGAAAAACACCTGGTCGGGGAATAGACTTCTTTCGTCATAATCAGTATCCAGAAACCACATTGATATATTTTTTGTGTCTTTTGAAATTATTTCTCCGCTTATTGGGTCATAGTAATCAAAACCATTTAGTTTCACCTTGAATTTTTTGTCTTTAAGCTTTATTACTTCCACATCCGGCTGACCTATAAGCCAGTAGCTATGACCTAATGCTTCTTTTTTCCTTAAATCAGCAGTAAGCATGTCAACACTCATCTGGGCTTTAAGAATAGTCGCTCCCTTCCAATTGATTTCGTCAATGTCCTTCGCCGCTCCAGGGTCAAAATGAAATGCAGCAAATATCACGAAATCAGGTTTTGCCTTTAATTCTCTCGCCTCTTTAACTGCATTTTCAACCTGTCTCTGTTCAAGCGGTCCGAAATCCGGACCAAAACTAATGACTGCCTTTTTGTTTTCTCCCGACTTTTCAAGAATTTCGCCCTCCGCATGAAGATATCTTGTTCCAATCATAGGTTCTATTCTTGAAAAAGATATTATCTTTCCTCCAACAGCGCGAATGCCTGTAGCTTTCAATCTATCGCGCCATTCAGACTGTTTACCGGTTTCACCGATTCTTGAAAGTTGATTCCCAGTGGTTTCTATTTTATTTTCACTTCCGTCAAAAGGTTTTACTCTTAAACATGGAACCGCCTCAACAGTAAATGGCCCGGTTACACGGACCTTGCTTTTTTCTACAAACGGTTGGTCATATAGAGTTTCTTCTTTGGCTGGCTCGTTATTGGCAATTGAGCCAAGTGTTATATGAGGAACGGTTTTATATCTGAATCCGCTTCGTACACCTTCTTTAGGATGTGCTAATTCGTAATAGTTATATTTAGCAGTCATTAACCGCTGTTTTGCAAGTGTTATCGCTACACGAGATGTATCACAGGTAATCCATCGTCTGCCCCACTGTTCTGCAACAAATGCCGTTGTTCCTGAACCACAGGTTGGGTCAAAAACAAGGTCGCCAGGATCGGTGGTCATTAGGAGACAGCGCTGGATAATTTCTTCGCCGGTTTCTACAACATATCTTTTATTTGAAGAAAAAAAAGGTTTATTCCAAGAATGATCTAATTCTGAATAAGGAAAATCTTCAAAATAAGAAATAAATCTCAGAGTATCTCCAGATGGTAAAAGTCTTTTTCCCTTAGCCAAATTATCCATTCCCTGTAAATTAGTTTTCCAACTTCGTTGCCCACCTGTTAACGGGGGGTTGTATTTCTTCTTATTATACTCAAAGTCAAATACAGAGGATGCATTAAAACCAGCTGGAGCTAACTTGTATGAGGCAAATATTTTTGAACCAATCGGTAAAATTGAGGGTTCTTCTATCTCTTGTGGACTCATTTTTCTTCTTTCTCCATCAGGTAACTCAACAAAAGACCATGTACCACCATAGTCAGGAGTAGATTTTATAAATAATTTCCTAAACTTTAAATTATTAATATCTTTTGCAAAGAAAACTATGTAATTATTAACAGTACCTAAATATTTTGGATTCATAACAGAAAGTTTTCTTCTAAAATTAATAAGTGCAACAAAATTACTTACTCCAAATATTTCATCTAGTAATTCTTTTACATGATGCACATTCTCATCGCTAATCTGAACAAAAACGCTACCGCTTTCGTGCAATAATTCTCTGGCAAGTAAAAGGCGGTCCCGCAGGTACGTCAAATAGCTGTGGATTCCAAGTTCCCAGGTATCCCTGAATGCCTGAATCATCTCCGGTTCAGCCGGAATGTCGGCATCGTTTCCATCTTTAACATCACGTTTATTAACAAATGGCTGGAAGTTTGAGTTGTATTTTATTCCATAAGGCGGATCAATATAAATCATCTGGACCTTGCCTGCCATACCTTCTTTTTTCAGAAGGCTGTTCATTACAAGCAGGGAATCACCTGCTATAAGACGGTTTGTCCAATCGTGTTCGTGACGATAAAAATCTATTGCTTTAGCAAGCGGCAGTTCATTATCGGGCAATTGGAATAATGAGGGTTGTGCTTCTCCTGCATCTTTTTTAAGGAATGATTTTATTATTCTTTTGGGGTCAATGCGTTCGTGAATGTGTAAACTTACATTTTGCACTTCAAAACTCGTCCCTTCGGATTTCCCTGCCCAGGAAAGCTGTGGGTCAATATGAGGATCATGTTTATATTTAGTACGACCATTAAGTTTATCGGTGGCAGTTGACACCAATCCTACGGGAGGATTGTTTTTGCGTTTTTTACCGTTATGTTTATAGCTATCTATTTTTATAACACTACTTCTTTTTTTTCTTACCATGAAATATGTCCCTAATTATTTTTTAAGTGGAGACACCGGGAATCGAACCCGGACCTCTGCGTTGCGAACGCAGCGTTGTCCCGTTCAACTATGTCCCCGTAAAATAATACCCCCTCACCCCTCCCTCTCCCACAACCAGAAGTAGGTTACTCCAGTAAGGAGAGAGGGATTAACTAGAATGAATACGGATATTTGAATATACCTTTTTCGGTTATGATTGCGGAAATTAATTTTGATGGTGTCACATCAAATGCCGGATGGCAGGCCCTGGTGCCTTTTGGAACAATAAGTCTGTCAAAAATTGTAGTTACTTCTTTTTCTGCTCTCTCCTCAACGGGTATTTCACTGCCGGAAGAAATTTTTCTGTCAATGGTTGAACCTGGTGCAGCAACATAAAATTTTACATTATGGTACTTTGCCAGTACAGCCAGTGAATATGTGCCGATTTTATTTGCGGTATCGCCGTTTTTTGATATACGGTCAGCCCCGACAATAACAGCGGAAACTTTTTCTGTCTTCATTATATGTCCTGCCATATTGTCACAAATCAATCTGTAGGGTATTCCTTGTTGTTTAAGTTCTAATGCCGTCAGCCTTGCTCCCTGTAAGTATGGCCTTGTCTCATCAACAT
Source organism: Elusimicrobia bacterium CG1_02_37_114 (assembly GCA_001871125.1). Taxonomy (GTDB): domain Bacteria; phylum Elusimicrobiota; class Endomicrobiia; order CG1-02-37-114; family CG1-02-37-114; genus CG1-02-37-114. Next base: position 16,353 of record MNXB01000073.1, on the reverse strand, counting down.
AAACCATTTTTATTTTACCACTCTTCCATCCACTGGTTATTACGCCGATAGCTGTTCCGTAACCACCCGTTGCAAGCGCACCTGCATTGCAGTGCGTAATTACTACACTGTTTTTCTTTAACAGTTTTGCCCCATAGGCACCTATTTTTTTATTCATCTCAATATCTTCTGCAAGAATCCTTTTTGCTTCCTCCTCCAACCGTTTCTGGATATATCCTATATTCCCGGTCTCTTTTGATAATGATTTTAACTTTTCCTGCATTCTTTCAATAGCCCAGAAAAGATTAACCGCAGTCGGTCTCGTCTTCTTTAAGTCATTACATGCTTTACGGATATATTGATTTAGAAATTTGCTGTTGCTGAATTTTTTCTCTTTACCTGCAAGAACTATTCCAAACGCTGCGGCTATGCCAATTGCTGGCGCACCACGAATGACCATTTCCCTGATACATTCAGCAACTTCTTCATATTTTCTACAGGGCAGGTATTTGATTCTCCGGGGCAGTATTTTCTGGTTAAGAATATAAAGGCAAGAGTTTTTCCAATATAGCGATTTTATCATAGTGTACGGGGTTGCAATGGCTGGTTGTCTATGGCACAGATTCTAATGACTGCTCCAGTTCCTCTTCAGACCGTCCTTCAATCTCAATAATCTTTTCTCTGCCGCGCAACCCGCGACGGAGATATATATGTGAAGTTTTGACTTCAAAAAAATCTGCCAGGTATCTTATAAGCAACCTGTTCGCTTTATTCTCCCTGGGGGGGGCGGCGACTTTAATTCTCAGGATAGACCCTAAGCGGGACACTATCTCTGTGCGTTTTGCATTCGGTATTATACGAATTTTTAATATCATTTTTTTGCCAACTCCCTGGAACGATCCCTCGCCCGTTCTATAGCCTTTAGTATTCCATCGATCAAATGTTTCCTTTCGAAAACTTTTATTGCCTGTTCGGTTGTCCCGCCGGGTGAAGTTATTTTTGCCCTTAAAATCCCGGGGGATTCATCAAGTTTTGAAAGCATACTGCCTGTACCGTATATTGTCTGTCTTACTAATTGCTGTGATACCGCTTCTGACAGACCGAGCTTTTTTGCTGCAGAAATCATAGATTCAGCAAGGTAAAATACATATGCCGGACCCGACCCCGACACTGCGGTTACTATGTCAAAATATTTTTCCGGCAGTTTCAAGACTTTACCGACAGATTCAAATATACTGACTGCAATTCCCTCATGCCTCTTATTGGAAAATCTCCCCCGGCATACTGCAGTCATACCCGACTTCAGCAGGGCAGGAGTATTCGGCATAGTTCTTATTACAGGAACATTGTTTAAATGTCTTTCAAAGTATTTAGTGGTAATGCCGGCAACAATTGAAATTAAAAGTTTATCCGAACTGACACCTCCGGCAATTCGGGGTAAAAGTTCCGGTACAATCTGTGGCTTTATGGCTAGTATGATTATATCAGACTGCTTTATACCGTCAACATTATCTATGGTAACTCTTACACCATATTTTTTTGAAATATACCTGAGCCTCTTCGGGTTTATATCTGTCGCTATTATATTTTCCTTCGCTGTCCATCCGCTCGTAAGTAACCCGCTGATAAGCGCCTCGCCCATATTGCCAGAACCAATAAAACAGATTGTTTTATTATTTTTCATATACCCCGACGGCTCACCGACTCGCCGTCCTGCGTAGATCGTTCACACTTATTCGTGTGAACACGCAGCCTTAAATATTGCTGTGCCTATACGCACAAGGTTTGCCCCTTCTTCAATCGCTATTTGAAAATCGCCGGACATACCCATAGACAAAACATTGAAAACCGCAGAATCAAATCCAAAAGTGGATTTTACATTTTCAAAGACCTGCTTTGTCTTTTGAAAATACGGTCTTGCCTTTTCCGCTTCATCAAAATACGGTGCCATTGACATAATGCCCGGAATTCTTATATTTTCAAAATCTTTTATTTCTTTAATCAACTTTTCAATATTCTCTTGTGGGCAACCGAACTTTGTCTCTTCTTCAGAAACTTTGAGTTCAACCAGACAATCCTGTATTTTATTTATTTTCTTTGCCTGTTTGTTTATCTCCTCAGCCAAGCGGAGGCTGTCTACGGACTGTATCAAATCAAACATTTGGACAGCATATTTCGCCTTGTTTGTCTGCAAATGTCCAATCATATGCCATTTGTATTGTCCGATTTTATAGTTTTCGGATTGTAACTGATTAAATTTATCCTGTGCTTCCTGAATCCGGTTTTCGCCTATATCGGTTATACCCAGGTCTATTATATCTTTGATTTTTTCAATTGGAACGTTCTTTGTCACCGCAACAAGTTTAATATCATTCAAAGAACGATTATCTTTTTCTGCTGAAATTGTTATCTTTTCTTTAATATTTTGTAGGTTCTTTACTAACACCCTATATTATACCAAATTTTTGACTGAAAATAAAGCGTTCCCCTTTCGGTTCAGGGGTGGTTAATAAATACGGGGGGGTCTTATATAAAGAGGTTTTATCTTTGAAAAGTCTTTCCCTTTGCTATTAGAAGCGATTAATCCTATTTTAGAGGCTCTCGGGTGGGCGTCTTTAAAATCTACAAAAGCCGCTTTTTTACCTAACTTGGATTTTATTCCATTTCTGTGTAATAATATACCATCACCGGTAAAAATTATGCATTTATCTCTTGTCTTTTTCAGTTCATCAAGCAGTTCATTTATTTCAATAATCCTATACTCTCTTATTTTTTTGAAAGGTTTATAGGTATATACTGAATTATATACATCCCTGCCGGAACCGACTATTATGGGACAAATAATACAGTTTTCTTCCGACTTTATGCTCCTTGCAAGTAAATCAAGTGTAGATATACCCACCAATGGCAATTTCAGCAGTTGGGCTAACGTTCTTGCAAATGTTATACCTATACGAACACTGGTAAAACCACCGGGTCCTATTGTGCAGGCAACTTTTTTTATATCTTTCAAACTCTTTTTTGTCTTTTTGAGAAGTTTATCAAGGGAGGGGAAAAGTATATCGGAATGCCTCTGTTGACTGTCAGAAAATATCTCATGAATAACTTTCCGGTTTTCAACCAGGGCGATACTGAAAACTTTTGTTGATGTATCAATGGCCAGGAGCATAATTTCCATGGGGTACAAAATCTATTACCCTTGTATCTCCTTTTTTCATTTTTATTTGAATTTCCATATAATTTTTGATTTTTAACCCTTTCAGTTTCTCTCCCCACTCTATAGCACAGATATTTTCTTTTGACAGGTACTGCTCAAACCCTGCCTGCAGGAATTCATCAAGGGTAATGCGGTATAAATCCAGATGATAAAACTTCTTTTCAGGGTATTCTTTCACCAGGGTAAAACTCGGGCTTCTTATTACTTTACTTACACCCAGTCCCATAGCAATACCTTTTATCAAAGTCGTTTTACCCGCCCCAAGCTCACCTGCAAGAATCAAAATAATCCCGGGTTTAAGATGTTTCGCCAGTTTCTTCCCGAGTTTTATTGTTTCTTCGGCACTATGAGTTTCAATTACAATTTTTTTAGCCATAGTATCAAAATTTAAAATCACTTGACAAGACAAAAACTATATGCTATAAATATATCAGCTTAGGTATGGACCGTAGATGTCGGTATCCGACTATCGTTAATGGTTCAAAACCTGAGCTTTTTTATTTTTAGGTTCTGGCTTCCAGATAGTAAATCACAAAGACATAATCTTATATTTTCGGGAGTATCGGATTTTATTGACCCCACATGTCTTAAGGTAGGGTGTTTCTTGTCAACACTATAATTCTTGCCGGCGACACAAAATGACTCGCGGATAAGTTCCATAAACCGGTCATGATTACAACGGGTTACCTCATCAACAAGAAGAATTGCATCGGTAATTCTTTTTGTATTCCGTGATATTATTAACTCAGTAAACTTTTTATATACCCTCGCTTTTTTGATAGAATCTGGTTCGTTCTGTTCACCAAAATAATTAAGATCAAATCGCGTAGTATGAGTATCCACATATATAATCACAGAGTTTACTCCTTCCTTTTCTATACATCAAAGATTATGCGGGTTTTGTAGCCATCCGGAGTCCTGGTTATTCTTAAATCGTGGTATGTTGCAGCTTTTATGTCGTGGAATATTCTATGTCTGCCTATCTTCTCGCCAGAAACTTCCGACTCAAGCGAGATTGCTTCGCCTGAATTCGGGCAAGCCCGCATTCGGCTCACAATGACAACACTAAATTTATTGAACAACATTTTTTGGACGCTGTAATAATACTGGAGTTCGTTAAGCCAGGTTATAAGGAGGGTTTCCGTATCAGGACTGTCGAGTTTGATTTTAACTGTTTTGGAATTTTTTACCTTGTTTATGTCGGTTATTAAACTGAACATCCCGCAGGCAGAATTTTCAAAGAGTTTGTTTAATGTTTTTCCGTATACTTCAATGCCTAAGTCTGCCGTATGGTCAATTGGTGTGAATTTTTTCAAAATATTTTTTTATTGCTAAATTTTTTGAAATATTGGTCAATCTCTGGTCTTAATTCAATTCCAACTTTCTCAAAACAATCCAACAAATCTTGATAAACTCCCTTACCACCCAAAAAATCCCAAAATTCTTCTGCAACCCTCAATTCATTTTCTAAATCCAACATTCCTTTTAGTGTCCATCTTTCATACGGTTTTGGCTCATAAGGATTATATGGAATAGCGACTAAAGTATTTATTTTAGCTTTTGGATTTATTGAAAAAACAATGGCTACCCGCTCAAGCAATGTTCTTTTGAAATCTTTGAAATTACTGATATTGGGCTTTGCAGTTTTGATATCAAAAAGAAATATTTCACCGTTTTCAATTGATTCGTTTTCCCTTGCTGGCAACCTTTTCTGATTGCTTTGATTTCTGCTTCTTTATCGGGGCTAGCGCCAGTCGTAAGAGCGTTCATTATTTGTTGAATGGTATTTTGCGAACCCTGACTGATGGTTGTTCCCAAAACATATTGCGATTTGGCATTTTGAAATCTGTTTTTTGCTAATGCTACTGCAACAGGTTCAAAGATTGATGTTCCGAATGTAGTGTTGAGTGATTGAATAAAAGAGTATAAAGCCATTCTGTCCTTTCCCAATAAACGAAAATGAAAAGGCATGCTGTTAGATTCTGGTTTGTAATTTTGAAACTTGTTTCTTAGGCAGGTTTTAATTACATCAATTATATATTCTTTCTGAGAATTATTCAGCATTTGGATTATCTTTTACTTTTTAGGTCTAATAAGGCAAATTCAATCGCTCCTCTCCAATCAATCATATCTCCAATTCTATCTTCTATAAATTTGATATCCTGCTTGTCTAATTCAATCTTCATGTCATTTTCTTCTATTACGGTAAGAATATCCTCAACGCATAATGAATAAATTACTTTTTCGTTGTCCATTTTATTTCCGTCTAAGGTGAAAAATGATTTCTGAATATGCGCCCTTATCTTTTTCGGTTCTGTTTAATACTGGTCGTTTATACTGATTTACAATTTTCATCCCTGAATTTTCAGCTATTTGCGGATATAAACCAAATTTATCGTTTGCTACTAAAAAAATATTATAATCCTCGACTAAATATTTTTTGCAATTAGTAAGAACTTCAACAATGCCTTCAATATAGGATTTTTGTGCCTCTCTGCCCTGACCTTTAAACATAGGACCTATTTCAAAATCATCTTTACGTTTAAATCCAAATAAATCATAAGCATAAGCATGTTGTTCATGATAATCAATCAAACCAACGTATGGCGGACTTGAAAAAATTCCTTTTATTCTTTGTTTTCTTACTAACTTAGCAAGGGCAGGATTCCTTTTATCCAATATTTTAAAGAAATCAATTGTTCTTGAATCCCCTGTTAAACAAACTTGATATGTATTTGTTCTCAACTTATTAAATTTCTCTAATCTTTCTATTGTATCTTCGCCATATCTTTCCAGCCAATTTAATATTGAGAAAAGGGGTTTACATATTTTACCGTGTTTTGCACAGAAATACGTAACCGTTACCGGTTCTTTCAAAGTGGCTAAATCTGCATGGGTAGTCGCTCGACAGGATCGCATTGTACGACTAAGAATTATACTTATTATCTTTTTTGTGCCAATATTTTTTATTTGTTTAACAAGCTCAAAAACAAATTCTATTTCTTTCCTGACATTTTCCAGATACCACTTATCTAAAAAAGTATCCGATTTATCCTGTTTTAATTTAATTCCGTACTTGTTTACAAGTTTTTTATAAATAGGCAGAAACTCATTCTCTTTTTTTAACCCATAAACATCCTTGTTTATTTCACTACGATTTGCTCTGTACTTAAAATCAGATGGAAAATATTTTGTATTAAATTCGGATAGAGCAAGTAATAAATTTTCTTCAAACTCTACTATTTTAGAACCCGATAGATATTTTCTTAGAGCGGCCGTAATGTTTCGCAGTTCTTTTCCTACATCTTCTAAATCATATTTTTCTATTTTTATGTTTGCAATCAATGAATTAAACGCTGAAATATCTACACCGATTGCATGCATTTCTAATTCATTTGCCTGTACTAAAGTTGTTCCACTTCCTGCAAATGGGTCTAAAACGATATCGCTCTTATCAAAAAATATTTCTTTTTTGAATTCATCTGTGTGACTATCAAGAAAATATTCTACTAGTTGGGGGATAAATTTACCTTTATAAGGATGTAAACGGTGGACATGTTTTGTGGTATCTGCTTCTTTAAGATAGTCAAAAGATAACGTCCAATTTAAATCAGAGCCTAATTTATTTTTCCAATCTATTTCTTTTTTACCATAATATGATTCATAATATCTTTTCAGGTCCTTTAAAGAGATAAGAAAAGAGCCGTTAAATCCTATTTTTTTTATTCTGCCATATTGGACTAGATATGAAATATTGGATTCTGTAACGTTTTTATTTAAAAATTTGCTTGCCCATATACTGGCTTGGTGAGTATTCAAAAGGTCGGGGGAATTGTCTAAATTAATTGTCTTATTCATAGGTGTAATAATATTTACATCTCGTCTCCAAATTTATTTTTACTATTCTGGTTTTGCGGTATTACTGCTATTGTTAGCGTTATTACCGTTGCCGTTGGCTTCTTTGATAATCCGGGCTACGCTCGCTAATTTATCACCCTCGCCAAGGCGGACAAGGCGGACTCCCTGAGTATTGCGTCCTATAACTGAAATGTTATCAATGGGTAATCTTATCGTTATACCCTGGGATGTTATTAACATAAGTTCATCGCCGAAGTTTGCTTTCTTTATGCCTACAACAATGCCGTTTCTTTCCGTTGTCTTTATATTTATCACGCCTTTACCTGCTCGGGACTGCAACCTGTACTCAGAAACTTTTGTCCGCTTCCCGTGACCGTTTTCGCAAGCCGAGAGTATTATATCGTCTTTTGTTACTGCTTCCATACCAACAACTATGTCGCCTTTATCAAGTCTTATTCCGCGAACGCCCTGGGTCGCGCGTCCCGTAGGTCTTATACCGGTCTCCTTAAATCTTAAAGCAATTCCTTCCTTTGTAGCAATCAGTATTTCACTTTTACCGTCGGTATGTTTTACATCCACAAGAGAATCGTTCAGGTGGAGTTTTATGCCTATTATACCCGTAGTGCGTATATCGCTGTAATCTTCAAGTTTTGTTTTCTTTACAAGCCCCGATTCAGTGGCCATTATAAGATATGATTCTTTTTCTTCTTCAAAAGATTTTATAGTTATGGCGGCAGTGATTTTTTCGTTTGGTCCCATCGGGATAAGGTTAACTATCGCTTTGCCTTTTGCAATCCTTGAACCCTCGGGTATTTCAAATACCCTGAGTGAATACACCTTCCCCCTGTTTGTAAAGAATAACATATATGCATGGGTACTTGTGATAAACAGGTCTTCTATGAAATCTTCTTCTCTGATAGTAGCACCTGTTATGCCCTTGCCTCCACGAAGCTGTGAACGGTAAGTGGATACCGGTATTCTCTTTATGTAACCTGCGTGCGAAAGCGTCACTGCGACATCTTCTTCCTGTATTAAATCTTCTATGTCCTGCTCCACAATCTGTGCCTGAATTTTTGTTTTTCTATTATCACCGTAATTTTCTTTCAGTTCTTTCAGTTCGTCTTTTATAATACCCATAACTTTTTTAGGGTCAGCAAGAATTGATTTCAGCCGCTCTATCGTCTTAATCAGTTCAAGATACTCGTCTTCAAGTTTTTTTCGTTCAAGCCCGGTGAGTTGATGTAGTCTCATGTCAAGTATTGCCTGTGCCTGTAATTTTGACAGACCGAACTCTTCCATAAGTTTCATCTGTGCGGTGTCGGTATCTTTTGATTCTCTTATAACTTTTATTATCTTGTTTAAATTCTCAATAGCGATACGCAATCCCTCAACTATATGCGCTCTCTTTTCAGCTTTTGTAAGTTCAAACTTCGTCCGTCTTGTGACAATCTCTCTCCTGTGGCTCAGATAGGCTCCGAGCATCTGTTTCATAGAAAGGACTTTGGGTTCACCGTTGAAAAGAGCAAGCATAATAACGCCGAAAGACACTTCAATCTGCGTGTGCTTGAATAACTGGTTTAATACGACATTCGCATTCCCGTCACGTTTTACTTCAATAACAACCCTCACGCCTTCGCGGTCTGACTCGTCGCGTAAATCTCCGATATCGCTGAGTTTTTTGTCTTTTACAAGTTCCGCAATAGTAGTCAGTAACTGTGCTTTATTGACCTGATAAGGCATCTCGCTTACAATTATCGCCTGTCTCCCGCCTTTAATGTCCTCTATTTCTGCCTTTGCCCGGATAATAAACGAACCCCGACCCGTTTCAAAATAATCTTTTATACCGCTCTTACCGCAGACTATTGCTCCTGTCGGGAAATCGGGTCCGTGAATAATTTTCATCAGTTCTTTTGTTTCAATATCAGGGGTGTCAATATATGTAATCAACCCGTCAATTACTTCGCTTAAATTGTGCGGCGGTATATTTGTTGCCATACCTACCGCAATACCGCTTGAACCGTTTACGAGCAGGTTGGGTAATCTTGCGGGTAAAATAACGGGTTCGGTAAGTGAACCGTCATAATTAGGCACGAAATCAACTGTTTCCTTGTCTATATCACCAAGCAGTTCTTCGGCAATTTTTTCAAGCCGGACCTCAGTGTATCTCATTGCTGCCGGCGGATCCCCATCCATCGAATTATGAACAAAGACTCCTGCTGCTAATGCAAAATTATGTGTCTCTTCTATAGTTAAATCATAGACATCTGTACATTCTTTTATGAATTCCACTTTAATAACTTTATGATTTTTGTTTATTTCATATAGCACCTGATTAATATCGTTATTAAAATATTTAGAAATCCCGAGTTCCCAACAAGGAAAACTTGTCTGAAAAACATCTTTTCTTGTTTTCTCATAGAGATTGTTTGAAAGAACATTGTGGTTTTTATATATATAGCTGCATATCTTTAAAAACTTTTTCCTACCAGTATTGTTTATTATACGCTTTTTATTTGACTCGACAATTTTTTGATGGAATAACGCTTTGTAGACAGGGTCCACCCATAACCTTTTTAGTGTTTCCGAAGCTTTTTTGCTAAGGATCCCTTTAACTTGCGGATTTCTTTTTATATATTCTTTGGTGCTCTCGCTTAATGTTTTTATCATTTTCTCTCTATATTCTACATTTTTCCAGTTTTTCACATTTCTATCCGACATTCTTTTTGAATAAGCCTCTTTGTTTTTCTCTTGTGACCAGAATTTTCTTCTCCCTGATGCTATTTTTTCTCTGTAATCATTATCCCGGTGTTTTAAAGAAGCTATTTTCTTGTGTAAATTCCAGTGTTCTTCCCATTGAATTCTTTTAATATTGCAGGGATTGTTGTTGAATTTATTAAAATCAATATGATGCCTTATTCTTCCATTACTTCTGGTATAAACCTCGTGTTTAATATTCCATTCATCTGCAAGAATATGACAAGGAGTCCACCTGTCTTTCAATGGCTCATAAATCATTTGATAGCCTCTGAGCTTAGGTTTAAGGTCGTCCTTACTATCAGATAATCTAAGATATACGGGCATTAAGGAATCTCCTGCCTCAAGAAATTGGGCTTGTTTATACGAACCATTTAGTAACATAAATTTATGGTCTGGAGTACATTTTATTTCTGAACCGTTATCTAAAATTATTTTAATAACCTCTGCGTTTTTTCGAGTTAATCTTGGATTCAGTATTTCGGATATTTTTACTTCGCCTTCTTTATTAATAGTATAAGCGTAGTTTTTTTTGCCCTTTTTGTATTCTTCTATTAGTTTTTCGAAGCTCAAGTTGCGACCGCCTGTAAGTTTAACTTCGGTTTCTTTAGTGAAGCAACCGAAATTACCCTGCCCGTCAACGAGAGTATAGCGTAGCGAAAAATCCTGAGCCATACGAACCATAGAATCGTAAATCGCCGTATCGCCGTGCGGGTGGTATTTACCCATACAGTCTCCAACTAAACGGGCGGATTTCTTGTATGCCGTATTATACCTCAACCCCATTTCTTTCGCAGCGTAAAGTATCCGCCTGTGAACGGGCTTGAGACCATCCCGCACGTCAGGCAATGCTCTCCCGACAATGACAGACATCGCATAATCTATGTATGATGTCTTCATTTCGTCTTCAATGTTACGGGGTATGATGTTTTGCGGCGGTTCTAATGGTAGTTTTTCTTGTTCCGGTGTTTTATCCATAATTATATATCCAGGTTTCTCACTTCCAAAGCATGTTTTTCTATAAAATCCCTTCGCGGTTCAACCTTGTCCCCCATCAGTGTTGTGAATATGTTATCTGCTTCAACTGTATCTTCAAGTTTAACCTGCAATAATTTGCGTTTTTCGGGGTTCATTGTGGTTTCCCATAACTGTTCGGGGTTCATTTCGCCAAGCCCTTTATATCTCTGCACCGTCACTTCTTTACGGGCTATCTCCCAGAAATTATCTACTATCTCCTGGAAATTAAATAAATCATGGATGTCCCTGGCAGAAGTTTCCAGCCTGTATATCGGTTTTTCCTGTGCTCCATCGTAATCGGTCAAACCGAACCCCCCTGTTTCCATTTTATTCACCAGTTCCTCTATCTTGGGAAGTTCCCATAAATCCCTTACGTCTTTAACAAGTCCATTTTCATTATTTTCTTCTTTCCCGAGATACGTCGTTTTGAATTGCTTCCATTCCTTATCACTGTAAAGAAATTCTACTTTTCCGTTTATCTCAACACGATACAACGGGATTTTTTTCTTTTTGTGAAACATTAAATAATCTTCCCAGGTAACTTTTTTCTTCTTGAGTTTTTTAGTCAACGAATCCAACCCGATTAAATCCTTCAATAAAGACTGGGCTTCCTTATCTGTCCACTTTTTTTTGCTCTCTATGTGCGAAATAGCGATATCCCCGATTGCTTCATTCAAAAGGAATTTCTGCAGTTGCTCTTCGCTGTCCAGGTACATTTCCTTCTTATTCTTTTTGATTTTATATAACGGCGGCTGTGCAATATAGATATATCCATTTTCAATTAACGGCAGCATCTGGCGGTAAAGAAATGTCAGAATCAGTGTCCTTATATGTGCACCGTCCACATCAGCATCAGTCATTATTATGATTTTATGATAACGCACCCGGTTTACGTCAAATTCTTCCTGGCCAATACCGGCGCCGACTGCAGTTATCAGTGTTCTTATTTCATCGTTTGCAAGAACTTTTGTCAGACGGGATTTTTCCACATTAATAATCTTGCCTTTAATTGGTAAAATTGCCTGAAAGACCCTGTCCCGAGCCTGCTTTGCTGACCCGCCGGCGGAATCGCCTTCGACTATATACAGTTCGCACTTCTGGGGGTCGCGTTCAGAGCAATCGGCAAGTTTACCGGGTAATGACGCCGTATCAAGTGCGCCTTTACGCCTTGTAAGCTCCCTCGCTTTCCTGGCAGCTTCCCTTGCTTCTGAAGCTACTACTACTTTATCGATTATTTGTTTTGCAATAGAAGGGTTTTCTTCAAAATAAATTGACAGGGAATCGCCGACGAGCGACTTGACTATACCTTCAACATCTGAATTCCCCAGTTTGGTCTTTGTCTGGCCTTCAAATTGCGGGTCAGAAATTTTTAATGATATAACAACGGTGAGCCCTTCCCGGGTATCGTCACCGCCGATATTTTGCCCGTCCTTTAATAATCCTTTTGTTTTTATATAATCATTAATAACACGGGTCAATGCGGAACGAAAACCCGAAAGGTGTGTTCCCCCCTCAACGGTGTTTATGTTATTGACAAAAGTAAAAATCTGTTCGCTGTAACTACCGTTATATTGCAATGCGACTTCAAGAGATGCATCGTCTTTCTCTTTTGAGAAATATATCGGCTGTGCATGGAGAACGTCCTTGTTCTTGTTTAAAAACTTGACGAAAGTCACTATCCCGCCTTCATAATTAAAAGTATGTTCTTTATCTTCCCTTTCATCAATAATAGTAATCTTGATACCGGGGTTAAGGAATGCGAGTTCACGGAGCCTATTTGAAAGAACATCAAATGAAAAATCCAGGGTAGGAAAAATCTCGCTGTCAGGTTTAAAAGTGACTTTTGTTCCTATATCGTCTGTACTGCCGCGTTCTTTCATTGCCTCAACAGGTTTGCCCCTGCTATATTTTTGGTAGTATATTTTTTTATCCCTGTAGACCTCCACTTCAAGCCATTCAGACAATCCATTGACAGCAGACACTCCTACGCCATGAAGTCCGCCGCTGACTTTATAGGCTTTCCTGTCAAACTTGCCTCCTGAATGAAGTGTTGTCATTATAACTTCAAGTGCAGGTTTATTCTTATACCGCGGGTCCTTGGCATCTTTCATCGGTTCCACGGGTATACCGCGGCCATCGTCTATCACCGTAACAGAATTATCCGTGTGAATGGTTACATCAATATTCTTACAATATCCGGCGAGTACCTCATCTATGGAATTGTCCACTACCTCATAGACAAGATGGTGGAGCCCTGTTACTCCCGTTGACCCTATATACATAGCAGGACGTTTTCTTACGGCTTCAAGACCCTCTAAAATCTGAATTTTACTCGCATCATAAACTTCTTCTTGCATAAAATATGCCTCTACACAGTCTTTATCTCATTGATGACCTTTTTGCCAAAATGGTCATTTATTTTATTTATAAGTTCGTTTTTTCTGAACCTCAATTCCTGACGGTATGTCGGATTCTGGACTTCCACTATCAGACTTTTACCTTTCTTACCGACTAATTTCATTTTTTGAGACATTTTACCGGTCTCTTTCTCCCAGATATCAAACAGACTGTGGTTTTCTTCGGTTATACCATATTTTTTAAGCAGGGCGGATATAATCTCGGAAGATTTCGTAAACACACTATATCCTCATCGGCGAAATCACGCAAAGGTAATTACCATCAGTATCCCCGGCTGCTCTTATAAGAGTAGAATCAAGTGCTCCGTTCATTTCAAAGACAACATTTTCTTCACTCATGTTTTTCAATATCTCCACTACATAGCCCGCGTTGAATGCTATTTCAAACTCAGGCCCGGCAAAATCCAAATCTAAATCAACCTCACCGCTGCCAAGACCCTGGACAGAAGCAGACAAACGCAGGAGATTTTTATTAAACGAAAACTTAACCGCTCCACCTTTATCCTGTGTAAGCAGGAATACCTGTTTGGTTGCCGAGAGAAGGTTTTTTTTGTTAATTGTAACCTTAATTTCATTATTTCTTGGTATAACCTGTTCATAATTAGGAAAAGTCTCGTCAATTAATCTAGAAATAAGCGTGATGTCTTTAACTTTAAAAGACATCTGGTTTTCTGCTATCTGTAATTTCATATCGGGGTTTGAACCATCCTCAAGAGATAAAATATGTATTAATTCATTTATTGTCTTGGCGGGGATAATTGCGTGTCTTGAAGTTTTTTCATTAATTCCCCCCCGCCATATATACGCTAACATCCGTCCGTTCGTTGATACAAACGTTATCTTTCCATCTTCAATAATAAAATATATCCCGGTTAATGCATAACGCGTTTCATCTGTTGATACCGCAAAAATAGTTTTTTTTATCATTCCTTTTATGGTTTCTGTATCTATTGAGACTGCTTTTTCCTCTTTAAATTCAGGTAAAATCGGATAATCTTCTTTAGGCATACCCATAAGTAGAAAATGTGATTTTCCGCATTTTATATCAATCTGTGTTTTTTCATCTATTTTTATCTGTATGTTTTCTCCGTCAGGCAATTCTTTAATAATATTAATGAAACGTTTAGCGGGTATAGTAACACTACCTGAAGATATAATTTTCCCTTCAATATAGCACTGCACGCCGATTTCCAGATTTGTGGATATTAACTTTATCTTTTTATCCTCTGTTTCCATTAGAAAATTACTCAATACAGGTAATGTCGTTCTTGTTGAAATTGCAGTTTCAACTATTTGTAGCCCCCTGATAAGGTTTTCCTTCTTACACACAAGCTCCATTGTTAATACCTCCTATATATATAGTAATTATAATCATAATAAACTCAGTGATTTTGTGGATAGATAAAGAAATTTTTAAAATCTATGATTAAAATCAACGGTTTATTTGTAAAAGTTAAAGTGCAAAATTAAGTTAATAAGGTACCGAGTTATCTACACTACTCACAACGAAGCGACTCTTTTAACCAGTTTACTGAGTTATTCAATAGTTATTGACAATATTAGACCCTTCGGTTATTCAGATTTTATCTCCTGAATTATTTTGTTTATGTTCGCATTAAAAAACGGGTCAGAAGTCATAAGCGTTTTTATTTTATTACATGCATGCAGTACGGTTGTATGGTCTTTACCACCGAAATCTTCACCAATTGCTATAGTAGACGTTTCTGTTAGTGTCCGGGAAAGATACATTGCAACCTGTCTTGGTAATGCAATTTCATCAGTACGTTTTTTTGACCTCATATCTTTTATATCAATATGGAAGTGTTTGGCAACAATTTTCTGGATACGTTCTATGGTAATTGGCTTGGCTATTTCTTCCCGCCGGATAATATCGCTCAGTATTTCTTTTGCGGTATCAATGGTGAGAGGTGTGCCCGTGAGGGCAGAAAATGCTACTATGCGGATTAATGAACCCTCCATTTTGCGGACATTGGTTTTTATCTGGCTTGCTAAATATAGTATCACATCATCCGGCACGAATAGCCTTTCTCCCTCAGCTTTCCTGCGAAGTATCGCTATTCTCGTTTCAAGGTCAGGGGGCTTTACGTCAGCAATTATACCCCATTCAAATCTGCTGATAAGCCGTTCTTCAATATTAGACAACTCTTTGGGTGGTCTGTCGGAAGTTATAATAATCTGTTTACGGTGGTCAAAAAGTTCGTTGAAAGTATAGAAGAAAGACTCCTGAGAGCTAGTTTTGTTTATCAAAAATTGTATATCGTCTATCAGCAGACAGTCAAGATTGCGAAATTTATTCTGGAATAGCGCACTCATGTTATGCGTTAAAGAATCAATAAATTCATTGACAAATCTTTCAGCAGTTACATACAACAACTTTGCCTGTTTGTTGTTCTGGCGAATTTCGTTACCCGTGGCATTCAACAAATGTGTTTTCCCGAGACCAACTCCGCCATAGATAAATATTGGATTGTATTGTTTACCGGGGTTATTAGCTGCAGCAAGACATGTCGCTTTGGCAAATCTATTAGAGTGGCTTTCAATAAATGTATCAAAGATATATTTTGGGTTAAATTCTTGTTCAAGTATGGTTTTAATTTCTTCTTCAGGCACAGGTTCAATATTTTCCTTGGTGGTTTTCAGTATAGCCTCAAGGTCCTGCAGGAAATTAAAATTCAAAGATACTTTCCTATCCAGGTTTTCCGAAAGCAGTTTTTCAATATTTGCCTTCTGGTGCTGATTTACCCAATCAGAAAAAAACTTGTTTGGTACTGTTACAGTAAACTTTTTTTCAGTTAATTCAACTGGCTGGATAGGTTTTATCCACAGGTCAAAAGACTCCTGAGGCATCTGTTCTTCAAGTGTTTTAGCTATTTTTTGCCATATTTGTTGAATATCCATAGGATTTAAGTTATCCACAAAGTTATCAACAGTTGTTAATAACTCAGTGTGTATATCTAGTCGTTTATTTTATCAAGTTTTGCTAAACTTTAGCGTATTTTAGAAATATAATATAATATTATATATCTTAAGTAGTTTTTCAGTATACAAAAAATTATTAATTAAGTCAATAGCCGTTGAAAAAATCAGTAA
>MNXB01000043.1 GCA_001871125.1 Elusimicrobia bacterium CG1_02_37_114 | reverse complement strand
AATACGGTAAGAAAACCATTCGTAATATTGTTTTCCTTTGCAAAGGTAGCAGCGTCTTCTGTAATATCAATAAAGTCAATAAATTTTTTTGTTTGGTATTTTATTTTTTTCACATGGTGTTTCATAGATTTTTTGGTAATGGAAAAATAATAGACTCCTTAATAGTTGTGATTTCTTCAACAACTGTTTTTTTATTTGATAAATAATTAATAACTTCGTCTATAAGTTCATCAGGTGCAGAAGCGCCTGCAGTGACCCCGACTATTGATTTTCCCTCTAGCCATTTTGGATCAATCTCCGTTTTATCATTAATAAGATACGCTTCAATTCCTTGTTTCACAGCTACGTCTCGTAGTTTATTGCTATTTGAACTTGTTTTTGAGCCTACTACAAATATTATTTCGGTTTTTTTTGCTAATTCTTTAACTGCATTTTGACGATTTTGAGTTGCATAACAGATATCAAAGGCAGGAGGAAGTATTGCATGTGGATATTTTTTTCGAATCTCATTAACTATTAATTTTGTATCATCCACACTTAGGGTCGTTTGTGTCAGTACTATCATCCTTTTGCTGGCAGATACTTTAAGATTATTTACATCCCTTAGAGAATCAATTAACATAATTGAATCCTTTGGAACCTCTCCCATAACCCCGGTAGCCTCTGGATGATTTTTGTGACCAATGTAGGCAATGTAATATCCTTCACTTGCATATCTTTTCGCTTCCAAATGAACCTTAGTTACCAATGGACATGTCGCATCATAAACCGTAAGGTTTCGCTCCTTCGCCAGATTATATAATTCAGGAGAACTTCCATGTGCACTAAATACAATAACCGATCCTTGAGGAACTTCTTCAATCCGTTCAATAAATATAACTCCTCTTTTTTCAAAACCTTTAATAACATGGTCGTTATGAACGATATGGTGGCGAACGTATATGGGTTTTCCATGTTTTTTTAGTACCACATCAACTATGTCGATGGCCCTACTCACTCCCGCACAAAACCCTCGAGGTGAGGCTAAATATATTTTCGCGACATTCATACCTTATTGAGTCGGTGGGGAAAGGTGAAATCATTCAGACAAACGGAACTCGAGAAATACCATTATTGTAGAGAAACAGCCACAAAGGAATGGAAAGTACAAGATAAATCAACATGTAGTAAATGACACGATATAAATGCACTCGCAAAGAGAAACGAATACTGAGATAAACAAGGATCAATTTCCATAGTAACAAACTCACTGAAAGGGCTATATAAAAAATACTGAATGATTTTCCTAAAAATGAAGTTGTCCGAGGGGGAGGAATCAAAAAATAAAACAATAATGTAGTATAAAACCATATAAGGGTGGGAAGTAACGTGTAAGTCCATGTCATAAACATTCTGTTTAGCCGCTCCCGAAATAACCCACCTGCTGGCAATGAGGATAGGAATAAAATACTCATAACGAAAAGGCCTAGTGCACCCAACAATCCATTGATCCAAAAACGAACTGCATTGGTAATGAGAAAGTAAACTATCGTCAAAATATATATCCATACCAATTCTCCCCATGAGCTTTCCAAGCTTATCTTCCTCATTGTGGCGTACGGGGTTAATATAAGACCAATGGCCCGGCGAAGGAACAGGATGAATGAGACTGTGTCAGAAACCATATTGAAGGAGTGAAACAAGGCGCACTGCTAACAATCCAAATACATAGACGATAAGAGTCGCTCCTATAAAGGAAAGAGGGACCAAGAATATAAAAGGGGCATTCTTAAAGAAGATATTTATCTTTCTGTAAATAAAGGTAAGTAATGGAAACCCTAAGTCGTTCGGCTCTACGACATATATTTCCTTCAGATGTTTTTGTAACTGTCTTGTTTTTTGTTTCATGAATTAAGATCGGTGTACAGTTTTGAAAACTCTTTCCGCGCCCTAAACAGCATACTTTCTGCGGCTTTAAAGTTGATCGCAAGTTTTGATGCAATCTTCTTCACTGTAAATCCGTCTATATACTTGAGTCGTATAATAAGAGCATATTCATGCGGAAGATATTTAAATACCCGTTCCAGCATGTCAGTGATTTCATCTTTTTGAACTGTTTCGTTAAACAGTAAGGCGGCACACCTATTCACAATATTCTCAGGTAACGCAGAAAGAAAGATTTTTTTTATTCTTTTTCGCCTGATATGGTCGATTATCTTATATCGGGCAATAGTATAAATATATGCGGAAAAAGACTTTATTTCCTTGCTCTCGCGAATCCCTTCAATACATCCCATAAAGACATCCTGGACAATCTCTTCCGCAATACCCACGTCTTTGATCTGTCTGTTAATAAACTGAAATAACCGAAGGTAATATTTTTTGTATAAAAAAAGGAGCGCTCGTTCGTTTCCGAGCCTGATTTTGTTGATGATGTCTACCGTGACTTCTTCCCCGCTCATAAATCTATTCTGTATAATTTTGCGCCTTTTAGCAGATACGCCTTGTCATTATACACCTCCACATCCGACACCTGGCCTAAAAGCGAAGCTGTCACTTGTCTTTCGTATGTACCATCTCTTGTGGTGATATACAGGGCGTTGTTTTTTTTGTCCCATATGTAGAGTTCTTTTTGGTCGCTATGGGTTATTACTTTGGACACAGTAATGTTTTCTCCAGGAATTGTGAGTTTAAAATCATCCCGAAGGCCTGCGGTGTACTTGGTGACTGAATCTGAATTGGATACATATACCGATATATCTATCGCAAACGTCGAACTTTTATCCATCTCGTTATAGGAACCCTTGAAATAGGAAACCCTATCACCATATCCATCCGTTGTTACTGAATATTTATACAGCGCATTGTTCCCTCCATCGATAAGATAGACATTACCGTTATATACCTGCATGGAGACAATATCACTCCATTGGGTTTCCTTCGAGATAACAATCTTGCTTTTTCCATCCTCATCAATACGAATTATCCCCTCACTTGGGTTTAATACAAAGGCGTTTTTTTCATATCCAGCAACCAACGAGTCTTCACTTACCTTGCCTGATAGCTTTCTCTTTTCTAGTGCTTTTTTTTCAAGTGCCAATATATATATCTTCCCTTCTGGATTCAGTACGAATGCCTTGTCTTCGAATAAATACATTTTTGTTCCGGTCGCTCCCTTTTCTTCAATCCCAAAGTCATAGTGTTCTGGAGCGTCTTTGGACTCTCTCTTGAGAAGAGATGATTCTATATCTTTTATCTTCACTTCTAAAGTAGTGAGTTCTTCTTTTTTGTTCTGAGGGGAGGTTTTTTTAAGAGATGATAAGTTGTCTTTTGCTTCTTGGAGCAGTTGAAGTCCTTCGGAAACTGCATCTGTTTTGGTTCCTGCCTTTTCCAAAGTGGTTTCTATGAGTGATTTTTTTTCATCATAAGACTGTCCTTGCCCAATGCGTATACCCCCATTTTCGGTGACACTTCTTTTTACATTCCACCCAAAAAGACCGATACATATCAGAAGAATGAGCCCTATTATTATTTTCTTTCGCTTATCCATCGATAGTGCGGAATTCATTCCTGACTGGACCGACTCTCTCAGTTTCGCAATAAAATTTTCTTTCTGAGCTTCTTCTCCTTGTGCTATTTCCGTATGTGCCCCAAATGAAATAAAGAGGGCAACTGCCCCCGTATCGTCTTCTGTCCCAATCGTTTGCTTGATGTGTTCGGGAAAATCCCGTATCGTGAGGTGTTTATGAAGAAGAGATTTTATATGGGTGATTCCTTTCAGGGATTCGGTAAAAAAAGAGGTAGTAAATGTGAATATATCCTTTGAATGATACTTTCCTGAGGCGATATTATCGCCCTTTACAATCGTCTCAAACGATTTTCCCCGACTGATATATATTTCTCCAGTTCCCACGGTCTTGAGATACAGTAAGTTGTTTTTCTTGTATCCAAGGGCAATTGAAGTATCCATAGGAGTGTTGAGCCGTTTCAAGATACCGGTAACTGAAGCATCAAATCCTCCCAAACTATTAAACTGAGCAGCCCCAACTTCCGCCAAGGCACTCATGAGTTGCTCTCCCTGTTCGTTGGTAAACCCGTCAAATATTTCCACTACGCAAAAGAAGTTTTGTTCCGAAAGAAAGCCGGTAAAGCCATTTTTCTGTTCTTGACCTAAATATACTGAGTATTCTGTGTCCATACGTTACAAAAAGAAAATTGCTGCCAAAAATAAGAGGATACTGATAATAACCAGTATAAATGAAATCATCTGTATATATCCATTCCTTCGGGTTCGTACCGTTTTGCTGACCGATCTAACTTGTACATACATCTGGATGGTAAGAACGATAAAAAGAAACGAAAATACCGCTCCTCCTATTTGGATTATCCGTTGTACTGTGAATAATGTATTAAGAATTTCCATATTGTTTGAGAATATCCTCGATAATTTTTGCCGCACGGGCAGGGTGAGGGATCATGATAAACTCGCTATTGATCTCCGATCCTGCGGTTTGGATATAAATGCTTCCAAAATCAAAAATACCTGAAATAAACCCACTGGTTTTAACCGTAATATCCTCCACATGGGCAAGTTCTGTGCGAGTAATCTCCTTAAAGGTGAGGATATTGAAATCCACATCAATAATTTGCATGTTGGTTATCAATCCGATATTGAAATACCAATTCACTATTTGCATCCATAAATATACGAAAACAAAGAAGATAAAAAAAATATTTATGTACAAGACTGAGCGAACTGAAATAAGCTGTGAAATAACGAAATTAAGGAAGAAAATAAGGATAAAAAAGACTATAGTGCTAAAAAATGCGGGGACAAGGGTCACGGGGTGAGCTCGCATGCTTAAAAGCACTGTTTCATCGTCTCTCTGACTATCAAACTGCACATTCGGCCGCACACAGAGAGAATGAAGCGTGGAATGACTTTCTTCAAGCTGTGACATGTCTTTATTATACTAGATTATAGGAGAAGTTCCCAAAAAAAAATGTCCGGGCTACGACCTACTTTCCCTTTCGATTGGATCAAAAAGTATCATAGGCGCTGACTTGTTTCACGACCTTGTTCGGGATGGGAAAGGGTGGTACCAAATCGCTTCAATAACCAGGACAAGAGCAATTATAGCGAAGTGGTCATTTTTTTTCAACTGTAAACTCAATGTCCTTCGGCACCGCAAATCCTTCCCTTTTTACCTCTTTCACATTAGTGCACGACTCAAGAATGGCCCCCATATCGAAGGGAAGACTTTTTCCCATTTGTTTCGCAAGTGTGCCGAGGGAATCGGCCGAGGCAAGACCGGATCCCAGAAGTTGTTTCCCAATCGACACGTACTGTCCAACTCCACATTTTTTCTGTCCGACCTTTTCCTTCTCAATCCACGAATACATGCAGTCCCCTTGAACTATTATTTTTTTTGTTCCTATTCTATTTTGCATTATCACTGCGATAGAGGTGTTTTCTAGTTGGGCTGAAATGGTTGAATTAACACTGGAAAAATTACACTGAATGGGATTATTGTAATTGAGGCTTTTTATTTTTGCGTTTATGTCTTTAGATTGCGGGGTAGCAACCACTCGCTTCATTTCCCTTGTTGTTTCTGGCCCTTTCTGGAATGAAAGTTTTGAGAATAATCCAAGGATGATGATAATAAAAGAGACGAAGAAAAACATAAGAGGATAGTCTACTTGTTGGGTTCTATGCATAATTCACAGTATTACAATATT
>MNXB01000052.1 GCA_001871125.1 Elusimicrobia bacterium CG1_02_37_114 | reverse complement strand
ATTTACCAGTCCGTCTGTGTTAAAAATTTTTTTCAGCCGCCCCCTTGACAAGAATTTTCAGATATGTTATAATTAGCACTTGCAATATTAGACTGCTAATTTTGAATTCAATCAGAAAGGGGGTGAGATAGAGATGAAACTTAAACCACTTGGAGACAGGGTGCTGGTCAAGGTAATTGAAAAAGAGGAGGTAAAGAAGAGCGGTATAATCATTCCTGATACAGCAAAAGAAAAACCACAGGAAGGAAAAGTTATCGCTGTAGGACCAGGGAAAGTTGATGATAATGGTAAAAAAATACCTATGGATGTAAAGGTCGGAGATAAGATACTCTTCGGCAAATATTCCGGGAATGAAGTTAAACTTGACAGTGAAGAGTATTTAATTATGAACCGGGATGATATACTCGGGACAATAGAATAAAAAATCAGGAGGTGAATTTTATAATGGCTAAACAACTTGTATATAGCGATGATGCAGTTAAAGCAATAAAAAGCGGGGTTGATAAATTAGCAAATGCAGTTAAAGTTACGTTGGGCCCCCGCGGACGATATGTAGTTCTTGAAAAGAAATTTGGCTCTCCAACAATCACAAATGACGGCGTAACCATTGCCAAGGAAATAGATCTTGAAGACCCGAATGAAAATATCGGGGCACAGTTGGTTCGTGAAGTCGCCTCAAAAACAAACGATGTATCAGGTGACGGAACAACAACTGCATGCGTGCTCGCACAGGCATTAATAGTTGAAGGTTTCCGCAACATTGTTGCCGGTGCAAATCCTATGCACATTAAGAACGGTATGGACAAAGCTGTTAAATCAGTTATTGAGAGAATTAAGAAAGTTGCAAAACCGGTAAAAACAAAAGAAGAAATAGCACAGATTGCCACCATTTCAGCCAATGATAAAGAGATTGGGAACTTGATTGCTGATGCTATGGAAAAAGTCGGTAAAGATGGTGTTATAACCGTTGAGGAAGGCAAATCTGCTGAGACAACTCTTGATGTTGTTGAGGGGATGAAATTTGACCGCGGTTATATATCTCCTTATTTTGTCACTGACGCTGAAAGGATGGAGACGGTAGTTGATGACCCGTACATAGTTATAACTGATAAGAAAATTTCTGCAATGAACGATTTTCTGCCTTTGCTTGAGAAAATTGCACAGGGCGGAAAGTCTTTTGTTCTGATTGCAGAGGATGTTGAAGGCGAAGCATTGGCTACTCTCGTGGTTAACAGACTCCGCGGGACATTGAAATGCGTGGCTATTAAGGCACCGGGATTCGGTGACAGAAGAAAAGAAATGCTTCAGGATATAGCGACACTTACCGGAGGACAGGTAATATCCGAAGAAGCAGGTATGAAACTTGATAAAGCTACGGTAGATTTACTGGGCAGTGCAAAACGCGTTGTTGTTGATAAAGAAAATACTATTATAGTGAGTGGCGGCGGTGATAAAAAGGATATTGAAAAACGCATTGCTCAAATCCGTAAACAAATTGAAGATACGACATCCGACTATGATAAGGAAAAACTTCAGGAACGGCTTGCAAAACTTGCTGGCGGTGTTGCAGTAATAAATGTTGGTGGTGCAACTGAAACAGCTATGAAAACGAAAAAATTCAAGGTTGAAGACGCCATGCACGCAACACGCGCAGGAGTTGAGGAAGGAATAGTTGCTGGTGGAGGAGTATCGCTACTTGGATGTATTGAAGTACTTAAAGGATTGAAAGGCACAGATATTGACGAACAGACAGGAATAAATATTGTAATTAGAGCACTTGAAGAACCGATAAGACAAATTTCTGAAAATGCCGGTTTTGAAGGCTCAATTGTTGTGGGAAAAGTCCGCGAATCAAAAGAACAAAATTTTGGACTCAATGCAGAAACCGGTGTTTATGGCGACCTTATAAAAGACGGTGTGGTTGACCCGGCTAAAGTCGTCCGTACAGCACTTGAAAATGCCTCTTCAATTGCAGGTTTACTGTTAATAACCAAGGTTTTGATATCGGATATTCCTGAAAAGAAAGAATCTATGCCATCTATGCCTCCGGGCGGAATGGGCGGCGGAATGGGCGGAATGTATTAAGGCTCGTTAAGTAACAAATATTTAGGGTGACCCCGATGAAATTAATCGGGGTCATTTTTTAGGGGGGTGGCAGATACCTCGCTGCGTGGTTCTTATAAAATCCAGCATATGTTTTACCTCGGGACCGAGTTGTTTTACTTCTCCCTCAAGTATTGACAATGCTTTCTGGAAAGGCAATTTTGAATGAAAAAGTGTACGGTATGCATATTTAATATTATCTATTGTTTGTTTTGAAAAACCTGCTCTTACCAAACCTATCCTGTTGAGTCCGTATAGTTTTGAATGGTTACCATGGGACATAGTATATGGTATTACATCCTGTGAAGCTATTGTCCCGCCGCCAAGAATTGAAAGCCTGCCTACTCTGGCAAACTGGTGCATTCCTGCAAGCGCACCAATAATTGCCCTGTCTTCTATTACCACATGTCCACCCAAGGAAGCACAGTTAGCCATAACAACACCATTACCTATCCTGGAATCATGGCCCACATGTGAATAAGCCATCAGGAAACAATCGTTACCAACTTTTGTCATTTCTGTTATTGAACCGCGGTGAATCGTGGCAAACTCACGAATAATACAGTTATTACCGACAACGACTTTTGTTTTCTGTCCTTTATATTTTACATCCTGTCCGGGATTACCCAATGATACATGATTGGATATTTTACAGTTTTCTCCTATTTCACTGTGCTCAATAAATGTATAAGGACCAATGACGGTGTTTTTTTTAATTATTACATTTTCACCAATAATTGAATAAGGACCTATTTCAACCGACGGGTCAATATTTGCTGTCTTGCTTATAGTTACCGTCTTGTGTATCATACCTTTCATCTTTTCTGTCCGTCAACCACTATATATCCAAAATCACATTCAGTAACAACTTCTCCGTCAACATATGCTTTGCTTTCAACTTTGCCTGCACGTTCCCTGGCATGTACGACATTTATTCTCAATTCAAGGATACTGCCGGGATATACCGGCTTGCGGAATTTGACGTTTTGTATTGATAAAAAATATGGAAATTTACCACCCAGGTCAGGCCGGGCAAGCACCAATACGCAGGCTGTCTGTGCCAGTGCTTCCACAATAAGAACCCCCGGCACTATGGGATTACCGGGAAAATGTCCCTTAAAGAAATCTTCCTTTCCCGTCATATGTTTGTAACCGATAGCACTTTTTAACTCTTCAACTATCAGGACACGGTCAATCATAAGCATGGGGTCACGGTGAGGAATATTATCCTTTATCTCCTCAATTTCAAGCTGGCGGTTTTTCGTTAAGCGGGAAAGTTTTTTTACAAAATTTATGTTGTGCCTGTGCCCGGACCTTTTAGCGGTTATGTGTGCTTTTAATGGTCTCCCCAGCAAATACAGGTCGCCGAGTAAATCAAGCAGTTTATGCCGTACAAATTCATTTTCAAACCGCATTTTCTCTTTGTTGTGAACGCGGTCCATGCCTATTACTATGCTGTTATGCAGTCCACCGCCTTTTGCCAAGCCTTTCTTTTTCAAGGATTCAATTTCATAATCAAAACAAAAAGTACGCGCTGATGATATTTCATTAATAAAATTTTCAGGATTGATACTCATAGTTATCTCTTGCCTGCTGATAAGAGGATGGTCATAGGTTATTTCGCAGGTGATTTTCAAATCATCTGCTGGATAAGCAATAATTTCAGTACCCTCCTGTTCATATCTGACAGGCTCTTTGAGGATAAAATATATCCTTTCCTGTTTCTGTTCAACTATACCTGCTGAAAGTATTTGTTCAACGAACGTTTTACTACTGCCATCAAATACCGGCGGTTCGTTATTGTCAACCCGTATCTCCAGGTTGTCTATACCCAAACCATACAATGCAGAAAGTAAATGTTCTACGGTATAGACAGTAGTATTATTATTCAAACCTATAGTTGTCCCCCTTACTACCCCCAACACATTTGTATGTACGGCGGGTATAATGGGATTTTCAGGTAAATCGATTCTTACAAATCTTATACCATAATTCAGCGGGGCAGGCTTTAATACCATCTTTGTCATACAACCTGTATGGAGTCCGATACCCGAAAGGACAACTTCTTTAGATATTGTTTTTTGATTGTCCACCTAAAAAACCTCCCCTCATTTACCTCTCAATCTATTCTTCACTTCTTCAGTAAAGTCTATTCCGGGTTCACCGTAAAGTATGCTTGGTTTATCAATAATCACAGATATTTTATTTTCAATTGCAATTTTTTCAAGAACTTTGTACATCTCACCCATAAAACCTAATGTATTGCTCTGCTCAAAATCAAACAACTTAGTTTCAGTCTCTTTCTCCATATCTTCATATTCTTTCTTTTTGAGTTCAATCCCTGTACTCTTTTCTACAAAAAGTTTCTGCAATTCGTCAAGGTCTTTTTGCGTTTTTTCCTGGTCACTCTTTGCGGTCATTGTTGACGCTTCTATTTGCTGTGCTGTAGTTGATGAGACAGAAACATCACTACTGCCTGTCGAAACATTAACCTCTAACTGTTTTTTTAGTTCATCTATGGATTCTTTTAGTTCATCTATCTTTTGTTCCATCTCTACTATTTCCTGTTTTTTATTATACAACTGTTCGTTAAGTTCTGCACAAATCCTGTTATATTCAAGTTTTGCAGTAAGAATCTTCGGATGCAGGCTAAATACTTTTTCTATATCCACATAACCGACAGAACCGCTTTTTTCTGAAGTTGTTATTTTTCCAAGCGGTATTTCAACCGAATAACAGATAGTTATGTTAAAAATCAAACAACAAATTTCAGTTAATATTTTTTTATGCATTTTCTCCACCTCAAGAAAACTAAAATATCTGGCCAAGCGTGAAATAAAATTGCAGAGGGTCATAACCACTGCGGGGTTGCTGCGCCCATCCCCAATCCAATCTAATAGGAAATGCCGGAGTAGTAAACCTTATTCCAAATCCAAACCCCGATTTCATCAGGTTATCCCATTTATAATAACTTGTCCAATCATCAGACGCACCAATTGTTGGTTTAAAATCACCGAAACTATTCCACGAACCGCCAAAATCATAGAATATTGCACCCTGTAATATAGTCCGTTTCTTTTCTGTAACAATCGGAAATTTATACTCCAGATTACCGACAAACATTAATCTACCGCCGCCTTCAGCGGGACCTAACTCACTATACTGATATCCGCGGACTGTATCGGCTCCTCCCACACTGAATTTGTCATACGGCTGAAGGTTATATCCCCAGAAACCTTCAACATAACCTAAATTGGCGTTTGCGGAAAATACAAACTTCCAGAAAGTTGGGAAAAACCAGCTTGTCCGCGCTACAGGTTTATAAAAATTTGTATCGCCGCCAAATGGACCACCGGCAATCTGTAAAGCAAAAGAGTCCTTCGTTCCTCTTGAGGCATCAAAGATATAATCTCTCGTATCATATATTACCTGGCCCGTAAAACTTGAACTAAGTCCTTTTTCTCTCAATTCACTACTAAAAATAATCGGATCCAGATCTCTTCTGACTACAGTGTATTTTTCATAAGAATATGTAAAAAGTAAACTCAGGTATTCTGTCCATCTCGGTCCTGCACGAAGGTCAAACCCCTGACGCTGTTCGTCGTAGGCATTAGGTACGTATATTCCGCTGTAGCTATATTCCCGTGTTCGTAACAAATCATATATTGATACTCCAAACGAAACTGGTTTTTGCATAAACCAGGGGTCTGTCCATCCTATTTGATAATTCTGTCGCCTTTCGCCAAATTCCCACAGCAGGTTTAACCTCTGGGCACGGCCGAATAAATTCATATGTGATACCTGTAAGGTACCTACAATCCCATCAACGCTTGAATAACCGGCGCCTGCGGATAGCATACCCGGTTTACCCTCTGCTACTACAATCAGAACATCAATCCTATCTATCAGTCCGATTTCCTGCATGCTGACATTTACATCGTCTAAAAAACCTAAATTATATATTTTTTCAAGACTGCGTCTCAATTTTTTTCCGCTGAATGGTTCGTCTTCTTTTAACAACACCTCCCTGCGGATAACAAATTCTTTTGTAGCTATATTGCCGTCAATATAAATCCTGTCAACATAAACTATATTGTTTTCTACTATGTCAAATTTTATATCAATTACTCCAGTCTCGGGATATCTCTCAAGCACTTCGTTTATTTCTGCCCTCAGATACCCCTTATCAGTGTAGATGTCAATAATTGCCTGTTTTGATTCATCAAGATTTTCCTGATTATATAATTTTCTTGGCTTAATGGTAATCTCTTTGCGAAGTTCGGGTTCAGAATATATCGTATTACCCCCAAAACTAATCCTGCCAAACCTGTATTTGGGCCCTTCAGAAATGGTTAAAGTTACATATACCAATGATTTGTCTTCGCTGTAATTAATTGTGGGAATTGATATTTCTACACCCTCAAAACCACGGGTTTTATAGAAGTCCGTTATTTTATTAATGTCTTCTTCTAATATTGACTTTTTAAATATTTTTTTTCTTTTGGTGGACATTAATCCCAGTATCTTTTTGGATTTGTATGCTTTTGTGCCTTCTGCCGACACCCTGTCAACGATTACCCTTTTCCCCTCGGTGATAAAAAATATCAGTTCTGCTTCATTCTCTTTTTCATTAATTATCGGTTCACACTCAACTTTTGCATAAGCATATCCTTTATCAGTATAAAGGCCAATTATTTTAGTCTTGTCCAGTTCAAGTTTACTCTTATCAAAATGCTCGTTTTTCTTGTTGCTTATTTCACCAAGAATGGAACCCTTGCCAATTCTTTTTCTGCCCTTGAGTTCAATCTTTTTTATAAGCGGGCGTTCCGCCACAGTGTATGTTATTTTCCATGTGCCCGTATCCACTTCTATAGACACATCATCAAAATATCCTAATTCCATAATATTTGAAATGTCAACTTTTAGATTTTCCTCTGAATACAAATGTTCTTCCTTTGATTTCAGCTGTTTGAGAATGGTTTTATCTTTTACATTGATGTTGCCTTTTATAATAATTTCACTGATTTCCTTACTGTGCAGAAATGGACAAAACAATATCAACAACAACATAACCCGAACAAGTTCGGGACTCCAGCGTATCTGACTCCAGCGTATCTGACTCCAGCGTATCTGACTCCAGCGTATCTGACTCCAGCGTATCT
>MNXB01000055.1 GCA_001871125.1 Elusimicrobia bacterium CG1_02_37_114 | reverse complement strand
ACCGCCTTGTTCATTTCCTGCAAGCTGGTAGCCGTTCTGGCGAAGAAGATCCGCCAGTTCTTCTTGCCCAATCAGAGCAATAAATTCACAGTTATCACCGCGAGTGGAGTCACTGAAAGAAACAAGTGCGTGAGTATTTGCTTCTCCAATAATAGTCATATTAGTGTCACGGTGAATTGTTAAACCATTTGCTGGAGATTGTAGTTTTAAAGATGGCGGAGAAACTTCTCCCATTGTTAATTTGCCCAATTTTAAACGAGCAACTAAAAGATCAAGATTATTTAAAAAAGAAGGTTCTAAATCAATATTAAGACCTTCCATTCCATAAGTTGATAGTTCAGCAACAATATATTTTAAAGCGTTTAAACCAGTTGCATTTATTTGCTGAAATTCGGCATCTTTGCCCCCATGTGGAACGGCAAAATCAATAGGACTAGCTCTGAAAAGGATTCTTGCTTGGCTAAAAATATCTACACCTTTTTCTGCCGTCGGGACTTCAGTTGGAGGAGGATCTTGTGTTGGAACAAGAATCGGTTCCACGCCTGTTGGACCACCAATTCCAGTTAATCCTTTTTTGAGCATATTCGCCGTGATCGGAGGACGTTGTGGTTTGGCTGGTTCGGGACTAACAAGCACAGCTTGTGGCGCGATTGTTGGTTTAGCGGTAGCTTGCCTTGCAGATTCACCCGCAGTTGGAACAGCGGTTGCAGCAGGTGCGGCAACTGGAGTTGGTTGAAGAGCGCAACCTGATAATGCGAGCCCTAGAACGGCGGCACCAACTACCCGTAAAGCAAATCGTCGACTAAATTGTGGTTTCCCATCAGGCCCTTTTATTATATTTGGCGTTTTTTGTCCAGGCGCTTCTAGTATTTCTCCCATATCCTATAGAATTAATTTAAGTTAATTATATACCCATCGCAGTTCATTTTGCAACTTAAAATGAACATACGAGGGGTTATCTTGCTGAAAGATAAAATAAATTTTTTGCAATTTCATCTGAAAGCGGCATAATATACATTACATATAAAATGCAAATTTTAATTTCCCAATCCACCCGTGGCGGTGGATATGAGAACATCTTTTAATTTGCCCATGAATATAAAGATGTTATGGGTGTAAGTTCGTGGAACCTCACTTATCTTTCAAACGAAGTAAGACATCCATTTGTCCCTCTAATCGTCCAACCTTTTCTTTTAGATCAAATAGTTCCTTCAAAAGATGAGGTGGTAAGTCATGCGGTGGTGGTCCTTTTTTTTCTTCCTTCTTTGTTTCTTCCTGATTTGTAGCCATAATTTTCACCTCCCTCCTGACATTTAATTTATAAATATATCAACGAAAAAGTAAAGAAAGAACTACTATATAATAGCCTAACATAAACAAACTAAAAAGTAATCCGAAAATCACATAAGAACCAAAAGTAATCTTAGAACCTTCAGGATTATTTTTAGTTTCCTGAACAAGAATAATTCCTGCCGAGGCGGCGGTTACTAAACTAGAACTACCTGCGAAAATACCGGAACCAAGTGCCCAAGCGGCAAGGTGAGTAGGAGCTTGGGAGTGCACAATTGGTGTTGCGGCGGATGCCCATGAAGCAGCCTCAGTTAAAAGTGTACCAACATAAGAAGCTACGGCAATTGCCCATACACTCATACCGGATTGTAAAAGCCAATGTTGAATAGAATTGCCTATTCCAATACTTGAATGTGCAAGAACTTGGGCAAGAACAAAAATTGAGGCGAGAGTTGCATAAGTTTCAATACCAAGTGCTAAAAGTGCTTCGGATCTGTGCTCACTATAGTATCCTAACACGCTTAAAATAATAGCAAATGCAGAAAATGCCAGCTCATATTTGAGAAAGAATAGAGGACCTATAATAGCAATAACTAATCCTAGTAAACCAACGCGTACGAGGCGCATATCTAATGACATATCTCGACGAGAATTTCTAAATTAAACCTGTTGCGTAATTGATCAAATAGGTTCATACTCATTTATATGAATCTATTATCACTTACCCGTAACAACCGGTTATGTAAGGCATTAACCGGATTATCAATAGATGAACTTGAACAGCTTATCCCTGATTTTACTTGGAATCTTACTGAATACCTTGTAACACGACGAGCTGACAGAATACGAAAAGCAGGAGCTGGTCCAAAAGGAAAATTACCAACACCTGCACACAAACTTACGGCTGTTCTTATCTACTTAAGAGTTTATCCAACATTTGATGTTATGGGATTCATTTTAAATCTCGATCGCAGTAATAGCTGTCGTGACATCCATCTATACTTAAAGGTTCTAGAAAAAACATTACGTCGTAAACTTGTTCTTCCTACCCGTAAGATTACCTCTGTTGAAGAATTTTTCCATTTGTTTCCAGACGTAAAAGATGTTTTTATTGATGGTACAGAACGAAGAACTCAAAAACCCGTATTAATCAAGAAACGAAACAAGCTATACTCGGGAAAGAAAAAAACAACCACAAGAAAGAATCTCATCGTATCGGACGAATTCCGACGTATTGGCGTATTAACCATTACAAAGTCCGGTAGACGCCATGATAAGCGATTAGTTGATAAAGCTCATTTGGCACGGAGTATTCCTGATACCGTAACCATTTGGACAGATACTGGCTTCATGGGAATACAGAAAGATCATCATAATACCGTGATGCCCAGAAAGAAAACAAAAAAACATCCACTTACCGAGAGTGAAAAACAAGAAAACAAATTAATTTCTGGTATCCGAATACTTGCCGAACATGCCATAAATGGTATGAAACGCTACAAAGCAGCCGCAGATATTTATCGAAATAGAAAACTTTTTGTAGATGATACTATGACCCTTGTTTGTGCTGGTTTATGGAATTATCACCTTGCTTCATAATATTTATTAATGCCAATGCGGGATGATATGTTCTTAAAATATATTATTACGCAACTTGTTTAATATCTTTTTCTTTACTCAAATCTCCTTGTATTAAATATACTTTTCCATTTTTTAATTCGATTTCTTTTTTAACTAAATAGGCTTCTTTCTCACCTTGAAAATAATGGAGAATTATAATGAAACCTTCTTGCGCAAGTGTTTTTGCTGTGGCCGCTCCTATCCCTTTTGATGCCCCTGTTATTAGTGCGATTTTTTTCATGAAATATTATTTTGATAAATGTTTTTAATTGTAAGCAGCAATCTCTTTTTGTATTCTTTTAGTTTTCCCTTAGTTGGTATTGATTTTTCTGAGTTTCTTATGCTTTTATCCACAATCCAAACAGGCATGGTCGGGTTTGGATCGTTTTTATATCGAGGGAATATGTGCCAATGAACGTGTTCCGCTTCATTTCCTAACAATTCATAATTAAGTTTTTTTGGATGAAAAGTCTTATATACGGCTTCACCAATAACACTTACTTCTTTTAGCAGTGTTTGTTTAGAACTCTTAGGAAGCAAATGCAGTTCAGACGAATGGATTTTAGATAAAACTAAAGTGTATCCTTTATAAAATTGATTATCTCCTAAAACAACATAACTTGACTTAAGTTCTATAACAAAATATGGATTCTCTCCTTTTTTTATAAGGGAAATTCTATTGCATATAAGACAGTCTTTTTTTATTTTAGGCATGATGTTTAATATTGTTATAGTAACCGCAAAACAAAATGTCATCCCCGTAAAGACGGGATCTAGTCTATAATTACCTTATTTATAATGTATATTGTGTCTGGATTCCCTCCTACGAGGGAATGACAAAAACGGACATTTCGTTTTGCGTCAACTATACCGTGAAAATTTATATGAACTTGTAGGTCTTCAGGTGTTGCAAAATGATACCAATTATCATGATATTTTTCTATCATGTATTCAACCCCATGTTTAATCGCCTCATTTAATACAGGAGAAATATTTAATTCAGAAGAAGGCACTTCTTTCAGAAGATGAAGGGTCCTCTGATCAAAATACCAAAGACTCATGTCGCGGAGCAGGGATGGATTTGTATAATCAAACGGGGGATAAGTCTGAATTTCTATAACTTTGTTGCCCTCTGTAGAAATTAATGCGTGTGTTGGAGCAGGCTTAATATCAATCGCACCTGATATTACTCCATATATCTCATTTGGCGGAGCTGTATTAAATATTTGTACCATGTTTGAATACTGACTAGAATGTATAATAACATCTGTTCCCATAACAAAAAATGGTCCTTCTAATAAACCATCAGCTAAAAGTAAACGTTTTCTAACTTCAAGATGTCTAGAATCATGAACATATTCTAAATGAATATTTCTATATCGATTACCAAATGCCTTTGTAATATCCTCACCTCTATATCCTGTTGCAATTACAACTTTTGCAGATCCAAATTCAGATTGAAGACCTTCAAAAATATAATGGAGAATAGGTTGTCCTTCAACTCCAAGCATGCTTTTTTGGCAATTTTTTGTTAGAACGTTCATTCTACTACCTAATCCGCCAGCTAAAACAACTGCGCTAATCTCAGGTTTCATAATACTTTACTTGAAACCTCAGGCGTTAGCCCGAGGAGGCAAGTTAATTCCGATGTGTATACATCGGACAAGTTTTAACTTGTAATCTATTTAAAACCCCGAGCGTAAGCTCGTGGGTTGTTTATATTTTATGATAATAGCATTTTATTTCCTCTCCCATATCCTATAGAATTAATTTAAATCAATTAAAGAAAGATTATTTGCGAAAATCAAGCGAAGTTTCTATTTTTTAAAATACATTAAATAAAATGCAAATTTGTATATACAGTCAATATGTCTTACTTAATCATTGCAAGGAGCTCTTTTGGTGTAACCACACGCATTTCTTTACAAAGGGACTGTATTTTTGGAGTATGAAGATGTTTTTTATCAAGCGTAACTAAATATTCACAATTAGTTGATAAAGTACCAACAAGCACATGAATATCTTTTTCTTCAACTTTTCCTATCCACGGATGAATGTCCTCATAGGGAATATCATTACAAACAATAAAATGATTATTGATAATTAGATTATTAATGTTTGTTTGGGAGACACGGTCTATTTTTATTATTTTTGTGCTCAATTCGTCAATCACCGTTTGGCTTGTTATTCCCTGAATTATTCCTTTTTTAACATGTTCAATGAGAACATAAGAGCCTCCTTTTGATGAATATAAAGCAGAAAACAAAACAGAAGTATCAAAAAAAACTAATGTTCTAGTCATAATCATAATTTGTCATCACTGACAAACTGCAACAATTCTTTCTTTGAATATATTCTATAAGGTGCAGTTTTTTTCAAAGGACGAATAAAGATACCGTCTTTTGTTTTTTCCGCTTGCACCATTTCTCCCTCTTGTATTCCAAACTCCATTCTCCACGTTTTTGGGATAGTGAGCATTCCTTTTCCAAGAACTCTCAACCATTCTGCCTGTGTTTGAATCTGTAATCGACTCATTTTCTATAATGTTAACTTTCTAACTTTCAGAATTATAAACAATTTTACTATCTTTTGTCAAGTACTAATTTTTTGTCTTGCTACCAATCCACCGCTTCGGTGGAACTGTTAATTTGTCTTGGATATTTTAAATAGAAAATCGATAAGCTGGAATAAAAAATACTTTCACTCCTCCAATTTTTACTTCTTTTTCAATATCTTTTGTAATCACGTAGGCCTTATTTGGCTGATATTTATTAAAAAAACTATATAAACTTTTTCCTATGACTGGAGAAGATGAATATTTGACTTCGATGGGAATAATGTTACCTTGTTTTTCAATAATAAAATCGACTTCTGCTCCACTTTTTGTTCTCCAAAAATTGATTCTCGTTGTGATTTTCTGATTACTAGATAGTTTTGTAAAAATATAGTTTTCAACCAGTGCGCCAATATCTTGTCTTTTGTCAAAAGAGCGGAAATCTCCCAAAAGATAGTTTCTAAAACCTAAGTCAAAAAAATAAACTTTGGGATTTTTCACTAATTCTGTTCTTTTGTTAGTCGAATATGGTCTGACCAGATCAACGATATATGTTTTTTTGAGAATTTCTAGATGTTTTAAAAGTTGTTTATA
>MNXB01000089.1 GCA_001871125.1 Elusimicrobia bacterium CG1_02_37_114 | reverse complement strand
ATGCTTCAAAAACTGAATATCATTCATAAATACACACGAGTACGAAGACCACAAACCAATGGGAAGATAGAAAGATTCTGGAGACTCATAAACGATAACTTCTTCTACAAACACTCATTTACTTCGCACAAGGACTTCAATATGAGATTTATGTACTGGCTTACCTTTTACAACTACAAGAGACCACACTGAGGTATTAAATACCTGACACCGATGGAGAAATTTGAAAAACTTTTGGAACAAAATCTTGTTTGTCTATAATATCCCTAACTTGTGATATTTTACGAAGTAATTTTTCTACACAACCTGCCTATATTGTACAGCTAATATAATTCCTATTAAGAGGTTAAAGTAAAATAGGCGATATGAATAAATTAGAACTTTGCGAAAAAGTAGAATGAATATTATATATAAAGCAATAATTACATGGCTGTTAAAAATCAAGAAACTTATTCCAGAAAATTCTGATCCGAAAATTTCTCTTATATATAAAAATGGGAAAATATAGCTTAACATATTTTTTAAGAAAATAATAAAATTACCATCATTTTCTATAAGAGTAAACTGAATTACCATTGATAACTCCTGAAAGAGCATTGATAATATCACTCGCAGTAATATTGTTTGTTGTTGATAAATTATAACCAGCTAAGTAAAATGGTCGGTCTGCTAATTCGTTTGCCAGTGCTCACTCTGGCTTGGCTCAATCAATCACAGCAGCCTGAGTTACAGTCATCGCCGCACTTTCAATATGTTCATAAGAAAATCAAGCTCTACGCCCATTATATCAATAAAGCAAATTTCCAAGATCAGCCAACCATTATACGTCTGTATTACAAGAGAAGAGAGACGACTTCCCATGGGATCGTAGTTGAAAGACTCGGTTATATTCTTTTTATCCTGTAATGGTTCATAGTTTGTTTGTGTGAGTCGGTTCAATGAATCATACAAGTAAACATCATGACCATTTCCAAGGATATTAGAATTTTGATCATAAGAGAAGGTAAGTTGGTTGAGAATGGTATTTTGACCTGGATTGCCACGCTCCGCTCGCAATGACGGAATGGAGTTTGTGAGTTCCTTGAGTCGGAGGAGTGAATCGTATCCGTACGTGGTTTTTACTCCGTTGGCGAGAGTGAGAGAATCGAGAGTAGCGGAATCGTAAGAGTAAGTCAGCACAACTAATTGAGATCTTGATATACTCACCAGTCTTCATTGAGAATTTGAAGGTAATTTCTTCATAAATTATCTGGATTTTTAAAAAATCACTTTGAATAGATGTATGAGGTATCCAATATTCTTGAATAGAGACTATTTGTGAGAATTCGAATTGATTTATCATTTTCAGAAACTCGCATAAAGTATGCTACATCAGCTTTTTTTACGGCATCAAATATATAATTATATGTAACGTTGCATGGTTCTGATATTCAAAAGGTTTCACGGGTAGTTCTTGGGAAATCCTCATATTTTAGCGATGGGTTAGAACACCACTTTTTTCAGTTTATTCACGCTATTTTTTCATAACTAATAGTGCTGATATTCGGATTTTCTTCAAATATCCGAATTACATTTTGATATCTATCTCAATATATCCAAAAATCGATTTTTCACGGAAGTCTCAAAAAATCAATAAAGATATGAGTTGCACCAAAAATAAATAATCCTAAAAATATTGACTTGCCCTTATTTCTCCATATCCATGAAGAAGCATCGTAAAAATACTTTTTCATATACTAATAGTGAGAATTAAAATTCTGAACTCGATTTTGTATCTGCTCCAGATTAACTATTGGGGAATGTAAATCTCTTTCTATGATTCTTGAAAGATCATATGAGGGATTTAAGTATGTAGATATATTTTCCCTTGTCAGAGCTCCAATTGAGGTATTGTTTCATAATTCATATCCAGCTCTATAGAGAATCCTATCTGGAATTTCATTAAGAAGAGCATTATTTCCATTTGGGAATTTCAATAAAGTAGCTGTATATGCTCATCATTCAACTGTATCATAGTTAAATCCAATCTTTTGCCCATTATATCAATATATCAGATTTCATATTGAATCTAAACTAACTAATTTTCCATTAAATCAGAGAAATTTTTGTCAATTTATAGTAGTCGCCACTCATAGCTCTGGATCTATAAATATGGGATTAACTTTTATATTATAATCAGTTTTTCCCAGTGTATAGTATGAGAAGAGTCCCATGAGTATAGGACTTCAATCTTGCACATGCCAATCATCTGGAGCTAGTATACTTGGATCAGCATATTGTAGGCTATCCATGAAATTTCATGATTTATTAAAGAGGCTTAAAATAAGATCGGTTGCATCATATTGTGTTGCTAATTTCTTCTCCCTCCCCATCGGATCAACAAATCCCACTGGACTATTCCCGACATAACTATACAAATTCACATTATCAGCAGTTCCGATAGGGTCTCTACTAATAAATCTCCCTAAATCAGCCGAATAGTATCGTGCTCGATAATAATAGAGTCCGATTTCTCCATCATATTCTCTTCCCGTAAATAGTCTCGTATTTCCAATGTCCGATTTCTTGAATACCTTCCGATTCTCAGACTTTCCAGCCCGAGTGTAGGCTTTTCCGAATTCGTCATATTTGTATTCTTCGGCTAACTTCCCAGATTGGTCAGTAATCGCAATGATACTTCCGAGTTGGTCTTTCTGGTAGAAGTATTGTTTGGTTTGTGTTTTCTGCTTTTCTATCAATAGTTATTACTAGTTAATATAATCAAACATAATCCAATTATTATTGAATTTTTTATACACAACTATATCTTTATCCCAAATTGGTTTTTCTCAATCATACTTTGATATAAATCAATTATTTCTATATAAATACATAGATGTTCTTCTTGTCCAAAATGGCTTTTGTAATGATAAAGTCACATCAAATCAACTTTCATCTATGGTTCAAATATTATCAATCACTATTCATCTGCTATCAATATAACTTATATTTAAGTTCTTCATTAAATCATACATATCATGTCCATCTATAGTACATTTATTTTTTATACAAAATGTTCAATTCTTCTTATCAGGAGTTATGAATTCTCTTATTTTATTTTGTTTAAGATATGTCACTAGGTTACTATAAATTTTTTCATTTGATTTAAAATTATCATAAGCTGGAAATATATTTATATATCATAAGAGTAATCATGATAGTATGACTACTACTAACAATAGTGCTGATATAAATATTCAGATTTTAGATATTTTTTTCATAATTTATTTAATTTAAATTTGAAATAAAAGATTTTAACAAGCTTGCATAATTTACATTTATCTTATTTCAAATATTACTATTGCTTAATGTTTTTTCAGTTGTTGCATATTGAAAACCTGCATTATACCATGGTCTATCTTTTAATTCATCATTTACTGCATCAGCATAAATAAGTGGGTCATTGGCATAATTTCCTCTATTTATAATATCTTCAGTAAATAATCATGCCTGATAAATATCGTTAAAAGGACTTCATGTTTGATTATTAAGAGTAAAGCCTGCTTGAAATCAATTATATCCTATCAAAAAATTTCAAAGATCAATTATTGCTACTTTTTCTCCAGATACAAAAACTTTTAACAAATTACTATCAGGTTCTTTGAATCAAAGTTTCAAAAAATCCTGATTATATTTAATATTATATTCGCTTTCTTGAAACAAGCTTCTTGCAGTTAAGGTAAATCATGGAAAATCTGATGCTGTTATACTATTTTTTGATTCTTGCATGAAATTTGATAGCAATAATGTTGCATCATGTTCTAAAATAAATTTTTTCTCCCTCCCCATCGGATCCACAAACCCTATTGGACTATTTCCGACATAGCTGTAGAGATTCACATTATCAGCAGTCCCAATCGGATCTCTCGAAATAAATCTTCCGAGGTCAGCTGAGTAGTATCGTGCTCGATAGTAATATAATCAAACTTCACTATCATATTCTCTTCCTGTGAAAAGTCTATTATTTCCTACTTTACTTTCCTTAAATTCTCTCCAATTATCACTCTTTCCATCTCGAATATATATCTTTCCGAAGGCATTATATCTGTATTCCTCAACCACCTTTCCCTTGTCGTCACTAATAGCTGTAATGCTTCCGAGCTGATTCTTTTGATAAAAATAGGTCTCGGATTTTTGCTTTTTTTCATGATCTTCATACTTCGTTCGGAGAGTTGCGATAATATCGTCGATACTCTGCCCATAGATGTTTTCTCTGGTTTCTGTGAGTTCCATCTTTCCATCATCTTTCTTATATTCACTTTCCTCGATAGTATTTTGGTTGGAGTAGGTGTATTTGGTTATCTGTTCTTTTGCTTCCTTAGATGCTCTTCTTCCGAGTACATCATAGGAGAACTTTGCCATAAATTGTTCTTTCTTGTCTTTTTCCTCATTTTCATCTCCCTTCTCTCAGATTTTCTTTACTTCTACGAGTCGATTTCGGTAATCGTAAGAGAACCGGAATACTCCGTTATTCACGAGATTCCCATTTTTGTCATAGATGAGTTTGGTCTTGTCTACACTGGTATACTGATTGAGGATATTGCTCATATAATTGGTGGTATCGGTCTTGATTTTGTCATCTTTTTTGTTCTTCTCTTGTTCTTTTGTCTGTGTTGCGAGAGAAGTGAGACGGTTGCCCATTGGGTCGTAGTTGAAAGACTCAGCAACACTCTTCTTGTTCTGCGTTGCTTCGTATCCGGCTTGCGTAAGCCTGTTTAACGAATCGTAAGAATAGGTATCATGACCGTTTCCGAGAATATTACTCGTTGCATCGCAAGAGAAAGAGAGCTTGAATTTACTTGACCCTACAAACATTTGAACCCGAATAAGTCCCATCATAGTTAAGGTAGGTTATAAACTGATTGTTTATTTTCTCTTTCATATATTCTGGTAGTTCGGGGAATCCGTCTTTTGAATACACATATACCACCTCAAATATTCTATTTATCCATCCTCCT
Organism: Elusimicrobia bacterium CG1_02_37_114; assembly: GCA_001871125.1. GTDB lineage: Bacteria > Elusimicrobiota > Endomicrobiia > CG1-02-37-114 > CG1-02-37-114 > CG1-02-37-114. The sequence continues at coordinate 1,173 of MNXB01000089.1, read as the reverse complement.
TTGGAAATTTTAATAACCCCATTAGGACACTTGGAGAAATAGGTATTTTTAATTTTAGCCACCGTATCCATGATATCAATATATTTTTGTTCATATTGTATATTTTCTTGACAATAATAAGGTGTTGAGTTTATAAATTCAAGGCATTTCATATTTCCTCATATAGAAACTACATCCTTATATTCATCAGTATTTAGTAAATTCACTATCTCCATATATCGCTCACCGTTCACCTGAAAGTCATCTTTTCAAGGAAGTGAGTAGTGGTAGAGATAATAACCGTATCATATTACCGATAATACTATAAGTGATATGATAATTTTTCTTATATAGGAAATCTTTACTTTATTCATAATTATCTTTGGTTAATTCTTATTCTTTCTGCTTCTATCGATGCAGAAAGTAGTGTTTTGATAAAATCATCTTTCGATAAAACTTGTCAAAAGGACATGGCTCATAAAGTATATCCAGCGTTTATAAGCACTTTGTCATCTTCCTCATTTTTCAGAGTACTCTGTATATCTCATGCAAATTTAAGGAATGTTTCCGTATATTGTCCTGTTGTCATGAAACTTCTACTATATCAAATATTGTTCGCATTAAATCCAAATATCATATTCCCAATATCAGCCAGATATATCTTATTTCATTGGTAATATACTTCTCATCATATAGCATGTCAGTATTGTTCAATTATTGCTTTATCTTGTATTCTGTTGGTTGTATATATTCAAAAATCCTCTCTCATTTTAATATTGGATTCTCATAAGAGAGTATCAGCAACAAATGACATGGTAATCTGAGTGTTATAGCCAAAGCACCGTAATTAAGACGACCAGTAGCAACAAATGACATGGTAATCTGAGTGTTATAGCCAGTGGATGCAATGCCACTATCTAATACATCAATCCAATCTCCAAATTTATTCATTAAAGAATATTCCGTTTGCTTTCGTACAAACAGGTCATATGCCATATTTATCACCATTAAAGCCTTCTCCCTCCCCATTGGATCCACAAACCCCACTGGATTATTACCTACATATGTATAGAGATTAATTGTACAATATAGGCAGGTTGTGTAGAAAAATTACTTCGTAAAATATCACAAGTTAGGGATATTATAGACAAACAAGATTTTGTTCCAAAAGTTTTTCAAATTTCTCCATCGGTG
>MNXB01000088.1 GCA_001871125.1 Elusimicrobia bacterium CG1_02_37_114 | reverse complement strand
AAGTCCTGAGATATTGCCTAAGAATGTTAAGAATTCTGTCCTAAGATTGGGGAGTAGTATACCGTGGCTACTCCCTGCATAATCATTCCAACTATGGCATCGGTATTGGCTGAGCGCCTTCCAAGGCCTGATTCTTTGGTAATTCTTAAATCTGGTAACATTATTATTTAAGGGTTTGGGGTTTAGTAACTTTTTTTACTTTTTTTGAAGCTACAGGAGCTTTTGGAGCTTCAGGAGCTTTTGGAGCTTTAGGAGCTTCAGCTTTTTTTAATATGCTTCTATCAAAGGTTTCCGCCTTGCCGCCACAAATGGTGGTATGAAAATTAGCGGGGTTTGTGTCCAAAAATATATTACCATCGTCTGTAATATATACTTTTTCTACCTCTTTATGCCGACTTAAATTTTCAACAAAAACTTTTTCGTATGGCAGCTCATATTTGGAAGACCGAGCTATCCCAAACAACGAAAGATTTATGGAAGAAAGCGGCTGTTGTTTCTGCTTTAAAGCCTATTTGTTTATTAGTTCCCGGCGCTATGATTGTCTCTGCTTTTGTTAATCCGGTCGGAGGAGCCATTTTTAGTACAAGGGTTTTAGCAATTTTATTAGGTCTATTTTATGCTAAAGATACTATTGCTATTCAAGGTTATCCTCTATGGGTGAGTGTTTATTTGATAACTAAAGGTCAACATTGGGAAGGTTATCCCAATCCACCTCCGGAAGCTTGGAAACCTTTTAATTAATATTTGTTCTTTTTTAGTATTCGGAGATTATAATTTTAAACCAAATTTTAAAAGATAATATATTGGTTTATGTTGACAATCCCTTTTTTATTAGCTATTATTTTTTTATTTTATGGACTTAAATGCTTTAAAAGGTTTTATAGATTTTGGCGGAACTTTCATTTTAGCTATGGTTCTTCTTTATGTCTGGGGGAAAAAGCTTGATAACATTGAGGCTCTTTTAATAAAAATCTCTGCCCTTTTATATGCTAATCATTTAAGTCATGGAGACGGCGAGAAAGCAGAAAAAATTTTAGGTGAAGACGTTGCCCAGAAAGTAAAAACTTTAATATAATGAATGTTGTCTTTTTTATACTCGGAGTTTTGTTTATCTTATTTCTTTTAAGGCCAAAGAGTTTTTAAGTTTATTTTTAACTATGGATATAGAAAAGATTGTCACGGAAGCGAAAGCTAATCAAGTAAATAGTGATATAAAATTAGTACTCAAGATTCTAAGTTTTTATAGTCCAAAGGTTATTTTAGAAATCGGGATGGATAAAGGCGGAACAATGAAGATTTGGAGTCAAGCTTTTCAGCCTGATATTTTAATCGGTATTGATATAGTGAAAAAGCCGGATGAGGTAATTGAAATTGTTAGGCCAAACTATCATTATCTTTGGGATATGAATTCAAATAATTTAGAAACGGTCAATAAAGTCAAGGAAATTTTAGGTGATCGGAAAGTAGATTTTTTGTACATTGATGGTGACCATAGCCGTCTTGCTTGCGAGAGGGATTGGCTTTTATACAGGGATTTTGTGAAAGTGGGAGGAATTGTTGGGATTCATGATGTTCTTTTTCATAATCGAGAAACGGAAGCAGACATTGTTTGGTCTAATATCAAAACATTATTTCCTTATTCTGAAATAAAAACGTCTCACAGTTCGACAGGCTGGGGTTTGGTTTTTGTTTGATAGTTTTCTTTTTTTTATCTTCATTATTTCACAGTTAAAATAGTCTCATTCTTTAGTCAGTATATTTATTAGGTGACAGTTTGGTTAGTGTTTAGATGGGCAAGTTCTATATCCAGAATTGGACACGCAATAGGTGGAATTTGGTTTTGGGTTGGTCGGTGACAGTAAAAGGTAAAGGATAGTAAAATAAAGCTATGGCAAAAGTGGCAATATTAAATATCCCAGGCTCCGTTCGTCCGGCTCTTGGCCGGGTATTGGCTTTTTTTGATAATACAATATATCCTGTTTGGGCTTTCCGAAATTTTCATTTTTCAAGGCAGGCAAAATATCAACTTAAAAGAAAAACATACTTACCAAAGGTTAAAGAGTCGTGGGTTGCTCTTACAGATCAGCAAAGGAAGGATTGGAAGACAGCCGGTAGTTTTGTAAAATTAAATGGCTGGCTTCTTTTTACTCAGGACTATTCTTTCAGAAAGAAACAAGGATTTGATTTACCTGGTATTCCTTCAACTTTTCATGAAGTGTACGGACTGGTTATTTCTAATTTGGGTGGTTTGGAATTAGTAGAAACTGATTATTACGCATCAAATATTTCAGGACCGATTACCGTTTCTTTTTCTTATTTCAAAAATGAATATGCTCTTGCTACCGGATTAGGTTTTGGGGTTGAAATTACAGCTTATTATTTTGAAGATGGGGAAAATAAAGCAGAAAATTTAGTTTGGATTGCGACTTCTGGAAATCTTCCCTGGCTCTCTTTTTCTCAATCAATCGGAGTTACCGGTCGGGAATATTATCTTTTGAAAGTGGCTTTTTTCTTGGATGAATATAACGCCGACGTTGGTTTAGATCATTTTCTTATTGCTAATTCTACTGGTGATATTTATCGGGAGGGATTTAAAAAAACAAGGCTTTTAGGTTGGAATGGTGAAAAAAGTTACTACTATTATGACTGGGTGTATAATGAATTTAACCGAAATGAGGGTTGGGACTTTTTACCGAAATACTCAAAAAAATATTATGAAGTTTTATATTTAGATAATTAGAACAATTAATTAAATATGGCAAAAGTTATGACTCTGTTTTTTCCCCAGAAGGTAAGTGGGAATTTCGTAAATATGTTAATGGTTCGTTGAGGTTTAATATTCATTTGCCTTTCATTCTTTGTATGAGCCAATTCTTGTCATCGTCTTGTTGACAGTTTGGTTGTTGTGTGGGTATTGTCTTGGCGTGGCAGGATTTGGATTGTATAGGTTTCGAGGTTGGTTTAAAATAAGTGATATAATTTATTTAAATATGAGATTTAATAATATTCTACCTGAGTTATACGTCGTAGACTTTCAAAAAAGTTTAAATTTTTACACAAAAATATTAGATTTTAAACTTGAGTATGAGCAATTAGATCCCCTATTTGCTTTTCTTTCGTATCAAGGAAGCCAGTTAATGATTCAACAGGAAGACGATGATGAAGAGTGGCATAACGGTAAGCCAGAATACCCTTATGGTCGAGGGGTCAACTTTCAAATTGAAACTAAAGATGTACAAAAAATTATTGATTTACTTGCCAAAAATAATTATCCATTAAAAAGAGGTGTGAAGGAAAGTTGGTATAAAGTAAATGACACGTTTCATGGTCATCGAGAAATTCTTATCATGGATCCGAGTGGATACTTACTTAGATTTTCCCAAAGTCTTGGAGTAAAAAAAGAGTAGGTTTTTATTTCCTCTTAGTGACTTTTTTAGTGAAAGTACCCTGCTTCAAATGAAAAGATTTTCTATTTTCTTTTTCATAAATAATTGAAAAGCCAATAATATTTTTACAGTGATTGCAAACTAAATTTTCTTTATAATCTTTTTTTTGAAGATCTGTTAGTTCCACTGGAGCAAATATTCTATCCATATAAAGTCTTTTTAAAATCCCAGGGCCGTCTTTTTGATATAAAAGAAGAAAACTTTTACACCCAGTACAATATAGATTTAAAAACCTCGAATATCCTCCCCTTGCCTTTCTGTATCGGTCTTTTTTAAAGTTGTATAAATTGATTTTCTTCATATTTTTTGATATAATAGCAACCTAAATAACATTTTAGCACAATTTATATTTAATAAATATGGCTTTAAGAGAATCGATTCCTGCAAGTAGAGCTGAAGCAGAACTTCTAATTGCTCAAAGAAATTTTGGTTGGAAACAACCGTGGAATTCTATTCAACGTAATAAAGATATTTTAAGAAGTGAGGGTTTACCTTTGGTCGTCGAATTAGGTCGAGCACCGTTGCCTACCGAATTTGGCGACTGGACATACTATGCTTTTGGCGATCGAACTGAAGGAAGTCATCATGAAGTTTTGGTTTTCGGTAACATAGATAGTGGTTCATTAGGTGACGGTAAAAACGTTTTAACTAGAATTCATTCTGCCTGTCGTACAAATGAAGTCTATCATGCGGTCAACTGCGAATGTCGAAAAGAATTGCATCAAGCAATGAAATTAATTTCCGAAGAAGGCCGAGGTGTTTTAATCTATCTAGAACAAGAAGGTAGGGGCACCGGAATTTCAGGAAAAATGCATCAATTAAATGGAATGTTCGAATGGGATGGGGGGGGTACAAAGATATTGCAAAGGGTGGATCAGCAAACTGGAGAGCGAATTGATACTGATCGAGCTTATCGAGACGCTGGCCTACCTTCTGAAATTCGTGATTTTGATGTTGCTGGAGAAATGTTAAAACATATAGGGATAGAGTCTGTTAGATTACTAACAAACAATCCAGCAAAAATAGCTGGAATTGAATCGGCGGGAATTAAAGTCGAACCAGTTGAGATTCACATCCAACCTGATAATGAAATTATTGCTTGCGATCTTAGATCAAAAGCGGCAAATTTAGGTCATCATATTAGTGAAGAGCATTTAAAATTAAATCATGATTAAGATATCATGAATATATGAGAGAAGCGATCGAAGCAGTCGTTGGAAACCACAGTATATATTCAGCCCGCAGGCAAGAGTTTGATACCGGGAAAAAAATCCCCTTCCGAATATCTCCACGCCCTCTTTATTTATCAAAAGAACAAAAAATTGATATTCAAAATATAGGTTCAGATATTTCGTGTTATTTCCATATAGTTGATGAAATGTATGTTAATAATATGGGGGGGGTACGGAATATTTTGGATACAGGCAAACCTCAGATATTTCTTGCTGATCAACTAGCACATTATTTATTTGCTCGTCCAGATCTTATTATCACAGAAGGTGGTTTTTCTATTTGTGAAGTTGAGACGTCTCCATTCGGATTAGCACTGGCCGAAATATTAAACCAAGCTTATCAAAATAAAGGTTTTGAAACAATGGTTGATAGTGGTGCGCTTTCCGAGCAAGTAAGGCAAAATACCCCTATTGAAGGTAATATTGTCTACAGTAAAAAAACTCAAGCATATTCAGGTCAAATAACTTTTTTAGCAGATAAAGTTTTTTCTGGAGACGGCCGTCACTGGGAATCTCAAGACGCTGATAATATAACTCTTCAAAATAACTCAAATATTTATCGAGGTTTTTATTTAAATGAATATCTATCCGATCCTGCAATAAAAATTTTACTTGATAGACAAATTACAAATAATGACAATACTATTCCTTCACCAACTCCATATATGGAAGAAAAGGCAATTTTATCATTGATCTACGATAAACGTTTTGAAGAATATTTAAGAATAAAATTGGGAGTCGCATCATTTAAGCATTTAAAAACTGTTATTCCACCAACTTGGATTGTGGGTCAAGAACAATTTTTTGCTCCGGGAATGCCGAATAATATATCATCGTCCATTGAACTTGCGAATCTTTCCAAATCAAAACGCGCCTATGTTTTAAAGTCTTCAGGTTTTTCAGAAAATAGTTCTTGGAAAGAGGGTGTCCATTTTTTGCAAAGAGAATCTACAGAAAAAACTCTTCAATTATTACACGAGGCAGAAACAGATAAAACAGGACTTCATATTGTTCAGGAATTTAAAAAGGGCTTAAACATTCCCTTGAATTACGAATCAGAAGATGAAAAAAGTGAAATGCCTATGACAGCCCGCATTCGTTTGACTCCATATTTCGCTGTTACAAATAATGGTCAAGATGGAAAGTTAATAGCAATTAAGGCAACTGGCTGTGAAAATACTGATTTTATTCATGCATCATCAACTAGTATTAATACAGCAGTAAATTAATTATGTACACAATAATTTTTGATTGGAAAAGAACGCTTTATGATCCAGAATCTAAA
>MNXB01000102.1 GCA_001871125.1 Elusimicrobia bacterium CG1_02_37_114 | reverse complement strand
TTTTTTCTATTTTGAGAAGTTTTGATAAAGAAAAAGTTGATGTTATTATTGCTGAAGGAATAGGGTTGCGGGGTCTTGGTTTAACAATTATGGACCGTTTGCGAAAAGCATCAAATTCTTAGAGAAGGACTTCTCAAATAGAAAATCCTATCCATTCTTTACTAACTGTAAAATCACCACCATTAGCAACGATATATATGAGGGGAGGGAATTCAATGGACGAGAGAAAACAGAAAAAAGTTGGCACAAAGATTGCGCAGAACGTGCTTGACTTGATTTTAAACACTCCGATGGTAAAACTGAATAAAATTGTGGATAGTAACGGAGCCGAGGTTTATGCCAAGATTGAATCCTACTCTCCCGGAGGGAGTGTGAAAGACAGAATAGCCTTGAGTATGATTGAAGATGCGGAAGAGCAGGGCAGGATTAAACAGGGTTCTGTCATTGTTGAGCCGACAAGCGGTAATACCGGCATAGGAATTGCTCTTATATGCGCTGTCAAGGGATACAGATGCATTCTTACAATGCCGGAATCAATGAGTTTAGAAAGAAGATGCATATTGAAAAGTTTCGGGGCTGAAATAATACTAACACCGGCAACCGAGGGAATGCAGGGTGCGGTAAAAAAAGCCGAAGAAATAGTCAGGAAAAACAAGAATTCCTGTATGCTTCAACAATTTGAAAATCCGGCTAATCCTGATGTCCATCGTAAGACTACAGCACAGGAAATACTGACATGTATGAATGGTAAAGTGGATGTCTTTGTGTGCGGCGTGGGGACAGGAGGAACAATTACAGGAGTGGGCGAGGTATTAAAAAAGAAAATTCCTGAAATCAGAATAGTTGCGGTTGAACCAGAGAGTTCGGCGGTTCTTTCGGGAAAAACCGGGGGCCCCCATAAAATACAGGGAATAGGCGCAGGTTTTATCCCTGTTGTATTAAACAGGGATGTTATTGACCAGATTATTCCTGTAAAAGATGGTGATGCGTATAATATGGCAGGAAGATTAGCCAGGGAAGAAGGGATATTCTGCGGAATATCGTCCGGTGCAGCATGTTTTGCAGCTTTACAGGTGGCAGAAGAATTAGATAGAAAAAAGAAAGTGGTTGTTATTCTTCCTGATACAGGGGAAAGATACTTCAGTATGCAGAATATGATATAATAGTTGTCGGGACGATTTAACTTATTTCCAAATATCGATTACAGGAAGGACTATAATGAGACGAGTATATTTAGACCATAATGCCACTACGCCAACTCATCCTGAAGTAGTTAAAGAAATGTTGCCTTATTTTGAAGAAGTTTTTGGCAATGCTTCAAGCATACATCTTTTTGGTCAACAGGCAAGGAAAGCAGTTGACGGAGCAAGAGAAAAACTGGCTGAATTTATAGGCGCTAAGCCAGAAGAAATAGTGTTTACCAGTGGTGGGACTGAAGCAGATAACTTTGCCATTAAAGGCATAGCATATGCCAATGAATCTAAAGGTAAACATATTATAACATCATCAATAGAACATCATGCAGTTTTGAATACCTGTAAATATTTAGAAAAACAAGGTTTCCAGGTTACTTATCTGCCGGTTGACGAATATGGTTTTGTTGACCCCGGCGATATGATGAAAGCAATAAACAAAGAAACGATTCTTATCACAATTATGCATGCCAATAATGAAGTAGGGACGATAGAACCAATTTCCGAAATAGGAAAAATAGCAAAAGGAAAAGAAATAATTTTTCACACCGATGCAGTTCAGTCGTTAGGTAAAATCCCGGTTGACGTAAACGAATTGAACGTTGATTTACTTTCATTATCAGCACATAAAATCTATGGTCCCAAAGGGATAGGCGCACTTTATATTAGAAAAGGTACAAGAATACAACCTTTAATACATGGTGGACATCATGAGAAAAACAGAAGAGCAGGGACAGAGAACGTCCCGGGTATTGCTGGATTAGGTAAAGCAATAGAAATTGTCAAAACTTCTATTGATAAGGAATCAATTTATTTGACTGATTTAAGAAATAGATTGTGCAGTGGCATCAGCGAGAAAATAGATTGCGTTTACTTAAATGGCCATTCCAGGAAAAGACTTCCCAATACTCTAAATATGAGTTTTGAATTTGTTGAAGGAGAATCAATAATTCTTAACTTAGACATGAAAGGAGTGGCTGTTGCCAGCGGTTCTGCATGTACTTCTGGTTCTTTGGAACCTTCTCATGTTTTGAAAGCAATGGGAGTTGCCCCGGCAGTTGCCCAGGGGTCAATAAGATTCAGTTTAGGCAAAGATAATACAGAAGAAGACATTGACTATGTGTTGGAAGTTTTACCGGAGATAATATCCCGGTTACGGGCAATGTCGCCGCTGTATAAGAGGAAAAAGGAATAAATAAATATCATATCAAGATTAAAAAACGAGTAGTTGTGGCGATGAGTGGCGGAGTAGATTCTTCAACCGCTGCTGGTATTTTGATTAGACAGGGATATGAAGTTATCGGGATAAACATGAGATTGCCTGATACAGGAGAAGTTTCTGAATCCGGTTGTTGTGGTGTAGCGGGAATAGATGATGCCAGGAATGTTGCGCAGAAATTAGGAATTCCCTTCTATGCACTTAATTATGAGAAGGAATTTGAAAACGAAGTAATTGATTATTTCTACCGGGAATATATGAATGCCCGGACACCCAATCCCTGCATTATCTGTAATGAGAAAATAAAATTCAGAAGTCTTCTTAAAAAAGCCAAAGGTCTTGGTGCAGATTATATTGCTACAGGTCATTATGCCCGGATTGAATACGACAACTCAAACAGAAGGTATCTTCTTAAAAAAGGAAAAGACATAGAAAAAGACCAATCATATTTTTTATTTTCACTTTCACAGGAACAATTAGCTCATTCTCTTTTTCCTTTAGGTAATTATACAAAGAGCCGGGTAAGAGAATTAGCCAGAGAATTCGGTCTAAAAGTGCATAATAAACCTGCCAGTCAGGAAATATGTTTTATTCCGGATAATGATTATAGAAGATTTCTAACAGCACGGTTTATTACTGGCAAATTCAAACCGGGTTTGATAGTTGACAAAAACGGCAGGATATTAGGAAAACACCGGGGAATTGCTTTTTATACCATTGGCCAGAGGAAAGGAATAGGAGCATATAAAAAACCTTTCTATGTTATTAGTATTAATAAAGAAAAAAATACTATTGCAATTGGAGAAGAAAAAGAACTTTATCAAGATACGTTAATTGCAGAAAAAGTTAACTGGATAGATAGAAAAAAACTAAACGATTCAATCAAAGCAAAAGCGAGGATAAGATATAAACACCGGGAAAGCGATGCTGTAATTTCGCCTTTAAGTGATACTAAAGTCAAAGTCCAATTTAATAAACCCCAGAGAGCGATTACTTCCGGTCAGGCAGTTGTCTTTTATGACGGCGATACAGTCATTGGTGGTGGTTGGATAAATTAGATAATCCTGCGGATATGCTGAATTCAAAGTTAAAGAAATTAAAAAGCATTTTAGAGAATATGGGAAGTGTCATTATTGCCTATTCAGGCGGTGTGGATTCTACTTTTTTAATTAAAGTAGCAAAGGACACTATAGGAAATAATATTTTAGCAGTTACTGCTAAATCTGAAACTTATCCAAAAAGAGAATATGAGCAGGCAAAGGAAATAGCCAGGAAATTGAAAGTAAAGCATTTAGTCATTACTACTAAGGAATTACTCAATCCACGTTTTATTGTCAATCCGGCAAACCGATGTTACTATTGTAAACAAGAACTATTTACCGAACTTAAACAGATTGCTTTGGAGAAGGGTATAGATTACGTTGTTGACGGAACGAATTGCGATGACCTTAAAGATTTTCGTCCGGGGATGGAGGCTATAAAGGCCTTGGGAGTGAGGAGTCCTTTAAGAGAAGCCGGCTTGACGAAAAAAGAGATTCGTGGACTTTCACGCAAGATGAACCTGGATACCTGGGATAAGCCAGCTTTTGCCTGCCTCTCTTCCCGACTCCCTTACGGTACGCCAATTGATAAAAAGAAACTTCAAATGGTAGGCGAAGCTGAGGATTATTTATTCAAGTCAGGATTTAAACAAGTCAGGGTAAGACACCATAATAATATTGCACGAATAGAAGTTTCTCCGGAAGATATAGAGCATCTTACTTCCATAAATTTACGAAGGAAAATAGTTAAAAAACTTAAGGAAATTGGTTATCACTATGTAACCCTGGACCTTCAGGGATACAGAACAGGAAGTATGAATGAGGTTTTGGAAAGAAATGAGTGAAACAAGAGAATTAGATATAGTTAGAGTCAGTGCCGGGACAATGAATACAAAAAAGGACCTGGTTATAAGAGAGATTCCTTTTTCAATTTTAGTTAATGGTAAGGAAATAGTAACTCTTCTGTGCAGTCCCGGTAAACTTGATTATTTAGCAGTGGGTTTTCTTTTATCAGAAGGTCTAATTAAAAACAACAGTATTATAAAAGGTATAAACGTAGGTAAGGATGGACATTATGCCAATGTTGATCTGGACGAAGATTTCCAAATCCCGCAGGGATTCTTCCAAAAAAGGTTAATCAGTTCAGGTTGTGGCAGGGGCGCTTCTTTTTATAATCCTGAAGATATTGAGGATTGTAAACCAATAGAGTCAGATATCCGGTTAAGTTATAATCTAATTTTTGATTTGATGAAGGAATTTCAGGAGAAATCTGATTTGTTCAAAAAAACAGGTGGTGTTCATTCATCTGCATTATGCAATCTAAATAAAATAGAAATCTTTGCTGAAGACCTGGGCCGTCATAATGCTATTGATAAAATATTTGGCGAATGTTTTTTGAAAGGCATTGCTACCAAAGATAAAATTATTCTAACCAGCGGAAGAATTTCATCAGAGATATTAATCAAAGTAGTAAAGCAGGGAGGTGGTGTCATTATTTCTCGTGCAGCACCTACGGATTTAGCCGTTGGTCTGGCTGAAAAAATGAAAGTAACTCTGATCGGTTTTGTCAGGGGTAAACGAATGAATGTTTATACTCACAATTTTAGGATACAAAACTCTCAGTAGTGCGAGGCTTTAGCCTCGCTAATTAAGGAGGTGGAGGGATGGAAAAGAAGATTTTCAGTGCTGTTGGTGAAAAAGAAGTTACAAGAGCAATTGTTAATGAGTTTGCAAAACAGTTTTCTGAGTATGTGGAGACTGACTGTTTGATTATCGGAGCGGGTCCATCAGGTCTAATGGCGGGTAAAGAATTAGCAAAAAAGAAACTAAAAGTTTTGATTGTAGAAAGAAACAATTATTTAGGCGGTGGCTTCTGGATTGGCGGCTATTTGATGAATAAATTGACAGTGAGAGCCCCGGGGCAGGAAGTCCTTTCTGAATTAGGTATTCCATTTAAAGAGGTTTCAAAAGGTCTGTATGTTGCAGACGGTCCACATGCTTGTTCAAAACTCATTGCTGCTGCCTGTGATGCAGGAGTTAAATTTGCAAATATGACTGTGTTTGATGATGTGGTATTGCGCGAAAATAATCGTGTAGCAGGTGCAGTTATTAACTGGACACCGGTGGAAGCATTGCCGAGACAGATAACATGCGTTGACCCTGTTGCACTTGAGTCAAAAATTATTGTTGATGCAACCGGTCATGATGCTACAGTGGTGAAAAAATTAGAACAACGCGGTCTGGTAAAAACAGTTGGTTTCGGAGCGATGTGGGTAGAGCGGTCAGAAGACCTGGTCGTGGAACATACAGGAGAAGTACATCCCGGCTTAATTGTTTGTGGTATGGCTGTAGCCACAACCTACGGTCTTCCCCGGATGGGACCAACCTTTGGGGCAATGTTACTTTCGGGTAAAAAAGCAGCAGAAGTGGTATTGGAAAAGCTTAAATAATCCGATATGGATTTACCGTCTTTTATTTATCTTTATGATGGTGCGAGAACAGAAAGTTTGAACCTGAATGAGATATCTCAGTATCTAAAAAATATCTTCAAAATAAATAAAATCCAAATAAGAGATGATTTTATAATCCATTATCTCTCTAAATTATCTTCCTCTTCCAGAGAAAAAGAAAAAATGATAGATAATTTATCTAAACAGATGGCAGGAATTAAGGTTCGGAAAATGAAAAA
>MNXB01000103.1 GCA_001871125.1 Elusimicrobia bacterium CG1_02_37_114 | reverse complement strand
GCAATGCATTCCATAATACAAACTTGTCTACTTCACAGAATTTCTCCAAGATCTTATCTTATTTACTATTTTGAAGAATGTACCAAAAGAAACTCTGCTCATGACGAAAACGAAATAGACTTATTTTTGCCACATAAATTATCAGAAGAGATTAAACAGAAGTTAAAAATTCCTGAGACAGAAGTGCTGGATGATACCTAACAAAGGCCGAAGCGTCAGGTTATTCATCTGCCAAAAAAATAAAAAACCCCGATAAATCGGGGTCAATAAATGCGTTTTTTTGCCTTAAACACGGTTCAGTGAATAGTTACGGGTTTTATCCTTCAGGATTTTACTTGGGAGGGTTTAATAATGAAAAATATTTATATTATACGTTTACTAACTCTTTTACTTTATCAACAGCAGATGCTGCATCGGGTGCATAGCCATCAGCGTCTATTTCGTCTGCATAGGATTGGGTTATAGGTGCGCCGCCTATTATTGTCTTTACCCTGTCCTTTACTCCTGCTGCTTTCAGTGCCTCAATTGTAGTTTTCATTGATGTCATAGTAGTTGTCAGAAGGGCTGACATAGCAATTACATTCGGATTCTTATCTTTTACTGCCTGCACGAACTTTTCAGGAGTCACGTCTATTCCCAAATCTATAACTTCAAACCCTGCACCTTCCATCATCATCCCCACAAGGTTTTTGCCAATATCGTGAAGGTCACCTTTCACTGTCCCGAGGAGAATAGTAGTTGTTGATTTGGCATCTGATTTAGAAAGTAAGGGTTTAACTATATCCATTCCTGCATGCATTGCGCGGGCTGCAATAAGGACTTCCGGAATATAGAACTCGTTTGCCTTGAATTTAGTTCCGACAACATTCATCCCTGCAATAAGTCCCTCACTTAAAATTTCACTTGGTTTTACCCCCTCGTCAACTGCTTTCTGAACCAATTCCTTGACTTTTGGCGCCTGACCCTTAATCAGGTTGTCAGCAATTTCCTGCATGTTAACCATAAGTTTTACTACCCCCATTCTAAAATTTTAATAACTGAAAAATTTGTTAAATTATACATTTTATCTTTTTTAATGTCAAGTAAAAGAATGGGGACGGTTCTAATTCTTTTAAAAAGTAGCAAATTTCAAGTAGCGTCCCCTTGCAAATCATATATTCCATTTGAACCGAGAATCTTAATTTTAACAAAGACACCCGGGACAAGCGACGACTTAAAAAACACTTTTCCATCTACTTCGGGTGACTGAAACTCTGTATGGCCATAATTATAACTGTCAATCAGCACATCGTAAATTTTACCAATATGTTGTTTGTTTTTCTTTAATACAATTTTTTGTTGGGTGGCCATTATTTTGTGAAATCTATGTTTTTTTATTTCCTTAAGAACATTGCCATTTGTTCTATATACATTCGTTCCTTTTTGCATGGAAAACATAAAACATCCTAATGAATCAAATTCCAGTGTTTTGATATCACGGAGGAGTTTGTTAAAATGTTTTTCTGTTTCACCCGGGAACCCCACCATTACCGTCGTACGCAGAGCTAGATTATTGATTCTTTTCCTTAACTTGTCTAGGGTATCAAATATTACCCTGCCTTTGGGTCTGCCCATTCTTTTGAGAATATCATCGTCTGTGTGTTGGATGGGAATGTCTATGTATTTACATACTTTATTAACTTCAGCGATTGTATTTATGAGTTTATCGGTAAAATGTCCGGGATGTGTGTATAAAATACGGAGCCATTTTAGTGAGGAGATCCCGGCTAATTTTCTTATCAATTGGTCCAGCATTTTTTTTCCGTATTGTTGAGTCCCGTAATAAGTCGTGTCCTGTGAAATAAGAATGAGCTCTTTTACTCCGGTGTCAGTAATCCTTCTTGCTTCACTTACGATATCATCAATTTTACGTTCCCTGTAACTGCCTCGCAGTTCAGGAATCAGACAATAATTACATCCATTATCACACCCTTCAGCAATTTTTATATAAGCGTAACTATTCCCCGTTGAAACCAATCTTGGATATGAACTATCATAAATAAATTCCGGTCTGGTTATAGATGAGATTTGGGACTGTTGCCGCCGCCCCACTTTGTCATTCTGATCCCGCCGTTGCGGGAGAAGAATCTTGTCTTTTATAATTCCGGGAATTTTCGTAAAATCTGAACTGCCGACTACAGCGTCAATTTCAGGATATTCATTTAGAATTCTGTCTTTTTCAAGTTGCGGCAGGCACCCGCTTAATATAAACAGAGGTTTTTTATTGGTATGATATTTTGCTCTTCGTTTCTTTAGAATGTTACTGATTCTGTTTATATAATGTTTACCTTCTGAACGTGCCGGTCCGATAAATGCACAGGTATTCAATATTATGGCATCGGCATTGGACAGATCGTTTGTAAATCTGTGCCCATCTTTACTTAAAATTCCTGCTATCACTTCGCTGTCAACAAGATTTTTGGCACAACCTAAAGAAATTAAATTTATTTTCATAGAAAGTATGGGGAAAGTATGGGGACGGAAAGTATGGGGACGGTTCTAATTCTTTCAAAAAGTAGCAAATTTCAAGTAGCGTCCCCATGAAAAGTAAGAGTTTTTTGTATTTCCTTCATATTAAAAGGCTTCTCCAAACATTCAGAGGCACCACTTTGTTTCAGTTGTTTAAAAAAGTTTGCATCTTTGAGTTTACCGGTTATCATTATTGTTTTTGTGTCAGGCGAAATTTCTTTTATTTTAATTAAAACTTCCATGCCCGAAACTTCCGGCATTACAATATCTAGGAACGCAATATTGAAATATTCTTTCTTAACCAGTTCAATCGCTTCTTTGGCTGTTAATGCACTTTTTGCACTGTGCCCTTCATCCATGAAATATTTAGTTAAAAAGTCACATATTTCTTTTTCATCGTCTACTACTATTATATTCATAGGTATAGTCGTCTTCTTTAATTTTTTATACTTACTCATAGTTTCTTTGACTTTGGCTTTTAATTCTGTCAGCGGAGTAGGTTTAACCAGATAGTGTTCTATCTGTTGTTTAACGTCATCATAACCATCAATCCTATCATAAGCAGAGTGTACTATTACAGGTACACCCGGATATTTTTTCTTTAATTCTCTAATAAGTTCTAAACCATTTACTTCAGGCAATTTTACATCAAATATCGCCAAGTCGGGTAGATTCTCGGAAATGAGTTTATCATATTCCTCGCCGTTTCTCGCGACAATGACACGATATCCGTTTTCTGTCAATGCCTGTTTCATGATACCGCCTATAGATTCTTCATCTTCAACTAACAATATCGTTTCTTTAACTGAATCTTTTTTACTATCTTCTTTCATTTTGTTACCCCTCTTTCCATAATAAAAAACCGGGCTACCGAAAATCAAATTCAAGTCTATAATGAGATTCTTCCCCCGCCACGGCGGGGTCAGAATGACACCATGATTTTGACCTTCGGCAACCCGGCCAGCATAAATAGTTTCTGTTTAAATAAGCATTATCGGCAACCCGGTCAGCATAGACATTTTTTTAGAAACCATCTTTAGCTCGTTGGTTTTCCGTCCCCCGATTTCTCGGAGTTTGGCTTTTCGGGTCTTCTTATCCCGAAAAAAACTATCTGAAAGAACAACAACACTTGCATTGATGCTATTATTATAAAATATTTTTTTTAAAAAGTCAACCTATTTTTAAAAACTTGACAAATTATAAAGCAAGTATTATAATATAAACATCTCGCAGAATTTTACAAATCGGTAGCCGCCCCGATTTATCGGGGCGTTAACTTTAGAACTATGGGTAAATACGACAAAAACATTCAGGAACTACTGAACGTATCTGAACAGATAAACCATATAAAAGATATTGACGCACTGCTGGATAGAGTCCTGTTTGAGGCAAGGATATTCACTCACTCTGACGCAGGTTCAATTTATCTCATGGAAGGAAACAGACTCAAATTTCGTTATGTTCAGAACGACTCGCTTTTTAAAGGAAAGAAAACCAGCAACAAGTATCTGTATACCAGCCACGAATTAGAAATCAATGAAAAATCTCTTGCAGGTTATGTCGTCATGACAGGTAAACCGTTGAACATTGACGATGTTTATAAAATTCCGACTGAACATCCCTACTCTTTCAATATTTCTTTTGACGAACAAACCTCATACCGCAGTAAGTCTATCCTCACAATACCTCTGAAAACCAGCCAGGGAACCATGGTGGGTATACTTCAGATTATTAACAGACTGGATAGCAGAAATCAGGCTACATCTTTTTCCAAAGAGGATGAACTTTTTGTAAATCATTTTGCAAACCACGCGGCGGTTGCTATTGAAAGAGCACAGATAACCCGTGAAATAATTTTAAGAATGATTAATATGGCAGAGCTGAGAGACCCCAAAGAAACAGGTGCCCATGTAAATCGTGTCGGGGCTTACTCTATTGAAATGTATCAGGAATGGGCAAGGAACCAGGGGATATCTGAGCAGGAGATTAAAAAATTCAGAGATAATCTGAGAATCGCCGCTATGCTGCATGATGTTGGGAAAGTTGCAATTTCCGATACTATTTTGAAAAAACCCGGAAAGCTGGATGAACAGGAATTTGCTACCATGAAATTACATTGTGTAATGGGTGCACGGCTATTCAAGAACAGCAGTTCAGAAATGGATACAATGGCAGCAGAAGTGTGCCTGAATCATCATGAAAGATGGGATGGTGCGGGCTACCCTGGAAAAATCAAGGGAGAGGAGGTTCCTCTTACAGGCAGGATAACAGCTCTGGCTGATGTCTATGATGCCTTGATTTCTAAGAGGGTATATAAAGATGCCTGGCAGGAAGAAGATGTTTTAAAATATATTCAGGAACAGTCGGGGAAGCAGTTTGACCCTGGAGTTATTGAATCATTCTTTTCAATTTATGATGTAATCAAAGCGATTCGTGAAAAGTATATAGAGTAAAAAGAATGTGGACGGTTCTGATTCTTTTGTCACACATCAACAAACTTTCACATTTCAAGGTCTGACCCCGAATACTATTAATCCTTTCTCCGAAAACAAAACCAGATAGTAAAATCATTCCTATAGATAGAAAAACAAATAATCGTTTCATCTGTGTAATCCTCCTACCATAAAATTATGGAATTAAGCCTTTAGGCTTTTAATCATTATCTCCTACTATTTCAAAAGTTTAATATCAAATCGTCAAGTGAACGCTTGGGTACATGGTGTACACTCTTATTGTCACGCCAGTATTTGATATCACTATCAGGTCCAGGATTCTCTATTACGACTTTCTCTCTGGGTTTACCGAGAGCTATTACAAGAAGTATCTCGTACCTTTCAGGGATATTAAGCGAACTGCAAAGTTTTTTTCGCTGGACGGAGCTAATAATGCATCCCCCGAATCCTTTCTCTACGGCACCGAGCAATATACTTTGACTGGCTATACCGTGGTCGCAGCCGAACGATTGACTTATTTCTCTGTCTCCGAGCAGGATGATATAAGCAGATGGTTTTTCTCCTTCAGCAGGACCATCCCAACCCTTTAGATAACCAGCCCAGGCTAAACAGGGAAATATCAATTCATTTTTTCTGGAATCATTGGAGAGAATATATTTGAGTGGCTGCTTGTTAGCGGCTGATGGAGATAGTCTTGCCAGGTTGACAAGTTCCTTCAATGTATCAAGCGGTATTGTGACATTCTGATAAAATCTGCGGTAACTGCGGTTTTTTGATATTAGTTTTATTATCATCTAATCCTTGACTTGCTCCCAGCTTATAGACTTAACACCCTGAATTTTAGATTTGATATTTTCAACGACTCCGTAAGACAACTTGTCAGTCAGACCTTTATGCTTAATCTTTAATACAAGAGATATATCCATAATTTTTTCTTCTAAATTATTCCTGTATTCACAAAACCGGACATCAATGTCGTCCTGTTTAACCAGATCTATAATGTCTTTTGTAACACCGTTGTTGTCAGAAACAATTATATTCATTTTCCGATAAGAAACCTTTGAATAAACCTGTTCTAATTTATTAAGAAAAACAGTAACTACTCACTGAACCGTGTAAAATATTTTACATAATTATTTTTGTAAAAACAAATCAAATTTTTCCATTCTCTAAAATAAACTTACCTAACTAACATTATTATAGCATATACCCCCCCCAGTGTCAATAGCAAAAAATATTTTTTCTTTACCCCTTGCGTTATCCTTATTTTTTTGCT
>MNXB01000065.1 GCA_001871125.1 Elusimicrobia bacterium CG1_02_37_114 | reverse complement strand
TATCCTTTCTTCTAAGTATTGACTTTGAACTCATATTTTCAAAAGATGGTCCAAGCTTCATTGCAATAGACATCATAATATCCGGCGTAATTACAAGGTCTATATTTTTAACGAAGAAATTATTTAATTTATTGAAATCATCTAATGAAGTAGGTTGTTTTGCCGTATTCTCTTTACAAACCATGGATTCTTCAATAGCAATTTCCTTCAAAAATGTAAACGGGTTACCGCCTTTAAGTCCCAACATTTTGTCCTTACTAAATATACCGCCGTCATTACCTATTACCGCAAACTCAGTTCCCATATTGACATATTTCACTTCGGTATCAACACCGGGAGTATATTTGTTGTCAGTTCCTTTTTCTTTATAAAGTCTTAATAGCGGCGAAACTGCCCAGCCTTCCAACGAGGTAGGCTCTTCACCGTTGTATTTATCAAAAGCTTTCCCGGTATCAAACCAACCCGGTAAATATTCTGTTACTGTTTTCCATACCGTCTGTGGATAATACATTTCAGGGTAACTTTCCCTGGGGAACTGCCATTCTTGACCCTCTGGTCCATGATAAACCCATGTTTCACCGTCAGGTACCTCATAACTGTTTACGTATTCTTCAGTATCAACTAACCATTCACCTTGTGTTCCGCTAATATATTTTACTGTTCCATTCCATTCATCATCTTTATCTGTTGTTCCGTCAGGATTTGTTTTAATAGTTTCACTGCGTGTAAATGTATTTATAATAGAATCTTTACCGTTTGACATTTTCATAACCATTGTTTCAGGTTCAAGCCCATTTCCGTCTCCATGTGTTTTTACAAATGACGGCCAATCCGACAATTTATCAGGGAACGCCATATTGAATTTAATTGTCGCTTCAAAAGAATCCACTCTCTTTCCCGAATTGGGAACAGCTCCTGTGAAATATCCTCTATATACATAATTATCTCTCTTCGTTATATTCAGCAACTGAACTGTTGAAGGAGTCGGCCGCATAAGGTACTGTTCAACCCTGACCAGGTTGCCATGCACATCTCTCAATGTCCTTCCTGACGATACATCAGCGTCCCTGATTTCCTGAACTATTTCTCTCGCTACCTGGACATTGGTTTTTATGTCGCTCACCATATCTTTTATTTCTTGTCTCAGTTTATTTAATTCCTTTTTAGTCTCTTCTTTTTGGGGTTCTTCTGCCGGTACCGGCTCTGGCGGGGTACTATTTATTTCATTCCACCCGGTATCCTGGACTATTGCGGTATCCTCTGCAGTAAAAACTGCAGGTGCTGACATTTCACCGGATTCACTGCACAAAGAAGATTGACCTTCAACTACAGGATACGATACGTTTGATATAGGGTTTGTATATTCTATTTTACCTGAAACCACCAACAGTTTACTGCCGGCATCACCCATTACCATTACAAACTCTGTCCCTCTTATAGCAGCAACCGCTGTCTTCGTCTTAACAGTGAATGCCTGCCCAACTTTCAACGGTGTTACTTTACTGCGGATTTGACCCTTATTGAGTGAAATAACCCTGTCTTCAGGTAATAACAGAGTAATATCAATCTCTGTGTTTTCTCTGACCCACAGAGTAGTACCGTCATCAAAGGTAAGTTCCACCTTGCCATTCTCAAAAGTCTTTAACTTATCGCCTTTATCAAGGGCAAGACCCACAGCAGGCGTGGCCCACTCTTTTGTGGTTTCCTGGTAAACGCCTGATTTACCTAACAATTTTGATATTACTAAACTACAGAATGCATTTCCTGTAACAAAAATAACTAAACATACAACAATAAATATAGATATTTTTTTCATAATAACCAACCTCCCGCTTACTACTTTATAGCATTATTTGAAGGTTTTGTCAATGGCATTTTTCTCACACACAAGGCACCATTAGAATTATACTTTAATAAAGATATTATGTCAAGTGCCTTCTGACCATGAAGATAAATATTTCTTTTGTTTTTCAGTCAATTTGTCTATTTTTATACCCATTGATTTCAATTTAAGTTCTGCTATTTTCTCATCAATTTCTCTGGGAACTGTATGAACATCATTTTCAAGATGAGATTTACGGACAAGATATTCTGCACTCAGCGACTGGTTTGCAAAACTCATATCCATAACACTTGCAGGATGTCCCTCGGCAGCAGCGAGATTGATTAACCTGCCTTCACCGAGTAAATATATTCTCCTGCCGTCCCTCAATGCGTATTCATCCACAAAATCCCTGACCCGCCTGACTTTCTTACTGAGAGATTTCAGGGCAGGAATGTCTATTTCCACATTAAAATGTCCGGAATTTGCCACTATGGCACCGTCTTTCATTTTAGTAAAATGTTCCTTCCTTACAACATCAATATCACCGGTCAGGGTAACAAATATATCCCCCTCTTTACAGGCATCAATAAGCGGCATTACTCTAAAACCGTCCATTGTTGCTTCAATGGCTTTTAACGGACTTACTTCGGTAACAATGACATTCGCACCCATACCTTTTGCACGCATAGCAACACCGCGGCCGCACCAGCCATAACCGCAGACAACAAAATTTTTTCCTGCCAGAAGGACGTTGGTTGCACGGATTATACCGTCTATTGTGGATTGCCCCGTGCCGTAACGGTTATCAAACAAATGTTTTGTATCTGCATCATTAACAGCAATGATAGGATATTTAAGCACACCGTCTTTAGCCATTGCTTTAAGCCGTATAACACCTGTTGTTGTTTCTTCCGTGCCGCCGATTACTGAATCAACAAGAGACGAAGATTTATCAGTATGTAATGCCGTGACCAAATCAGCACCGTCATCCATTGTAATCTGGGGCCTGGATGCCAGCACTGAACGTATATGTTTATAGTATGTCTTATTGTCTTCACCCTTTATTGCAAAAACCGGTATGTTCCAATATTTTACAAGTGCTGCGGCGACATCGTCCTGTGTAGAGAGGGGATTGGAGGCACAGAGTGCAATTTTTGCACCGCCGTCTTTAAGTGCAGCCATAAGATTTGCTGTTTCGGTAGTAACATGCAGACAACAACCTAACCTGATACCGCTCAATGGTTTTTCTTTTTTAAATCTTTTCCCGATAAGTTCCAGTACAGGCATTTCTCTGCCCGCCCACTCAATACGCAATCTACCCTTTTGTGCAAGATTAATGTTCTTTACATGATATTTCATATTTTCTCCTATTGAATTGTGACCCTTCGACTACGCTCAGGGTGACCCCGCCATGGCGGAGTCATTTTGATAGTTTATCCACCAAGTAGGTCTGCGACCATATCTGTTTTTTCCCAGGTAAACTCGGGTTCTTTCCTTCCGAAATGTCCTCCGGCAGCAGTCTTTAAAAAAATCGGTCTCAATAAATTGAGATGCTCAATCATACCTTTCGGAGTTAACGGAAAAATTTTTTTAACTGCACTCTCAATTTTCTCGTCTATTATTTTACCCGTCCCATGTGTATCTATCATCACAGATGTGGGTTCTGCAACACCTATACAATATGATAATTGCACACTACATTCTTCTGCAATACCGCTGGCAACAATATTCTTTGCAATGTAACGCGCCATATATGCAGCAGTGCGGTCAACTTTAGTAGGGTCCTTACCCGAAAATGCACCGCCGCCGTGAGGCGCCCAGCCGCCGTAAGTATCAACAACAATTTTTCTCCCGGTCATTCCGGTATCAGACTGCGGACCGCCAATCACAAACTTACCCGTAGCGTTCACTAAGTATTTCGTATCCTTATCTATCAATTTATCGCCTATGACAGGTTTTATTACTTCTGCTATTATCTCCTCTATTGCTTTTTTTGACATATTCTTACCGGTTGAATCCAGTACTTCGTCCGTATGCTGACATGCAATAACTACTGTCCCAACTCTTGCGGGTTTGCCATTACGGTATTCTATGGTCACCTGGGATTTACAGTCGGGTCCAAGATAATTCAGGATTTTCTTTCTTCTAACCTCAGCAAGTTTCTGGACAAGTTTATGTGAAAGCATAATTGGCAGGGGCATCAATTCCGGAGTATCTTTGCAGGCATAACCCACCATAAAACCCTGGTCGCCGGCACCGCCTGTATCAACACCCTGAGATATATCAGGCGACTGGGAATGTATTGCATTAAGTACCGCACAGGTATTATAGTCAAAACCATACTTGGGATGTGTATATCCTATATTTTTTATTACATTGCGGACAAGTCCCTGTACATCAACATATCCTTTTGTTGTGATTTCACCACCAACAATAACCAGACCTAAAGTGATAAACGTTTCACAGGCAACTCGTCCTTTAGGGTCCTGTCTCATCACTTCATCCAGGACAGCATCTGAAATCTGGTCACATACTTTATCCGGATGTCCCTCGCCAACTGACTCGGAAGTAAACATAAAATCTTTCCTTTTAGCCATCTTTAACTCCCCCTTTTTTATAATCTTCATCGGCCTGTTTGCATTGCTCCAGGTCACCTATATCATACCACGATTCTGTGAACACAAAACCATACACAGGCTCTCTCTTATATAGGTACTGTATATACCTGCCGGGCTGGTCAGGATTATTTCCTTCATTTATATACTGCTCAATCAAGTTTAATTTTTTCTTCGGAAATAAATACATACATATGGCAGCTAATGTACTTTCGGGTGCAGCGGGTTTTTCCTGAAAACTTACGACCCTGCTTTTTTCGTCTATCTTCACCTCGGAATATTTTTTCATCAAGTCCAGATCTTTAACATCATACAGGGCAACTGCCGCTCCGTTTTTTTCAAAAAAAGAAACAAATTTATTCACATCCAGACGAAATAAATTATCTCCTGCTATGACGAATAAATCATCATTAATATTTGCCTTATCAATTACAAACTTCATATCGCCTATGGCACCTAATTTAGCTCCGTCTGACGTTGTTTTATCGTTAAAGACCTCAATCTTTTTTTTGAATTCTGAGTTTTTTTGCCATTCTTCAAACATTCCGTAAAATTTTTCATTAGTAACTAAATAAATCGCATCAATTTGTTTCACCTTTTCAAGTTTTTCAATGAGGTGATTCAACATTGGTTTACCCGCAACAGGCAGTAAATGTTTGGGTTTATCAACAGTCAAAGGATATAATCTGGTCGCATACCCTGCGCATAAAATCAACGCTTTCATGCCATCACCAACTTTCTACCGTAGTTTATTAGTTTTTGTGATTTTTCCTTAGATGGTGTTTCAGAGTAAATTCTTACCAAAGGTTCTGTCCCTGAAGGTCGTATTAATAACCAGGAGTCATCAGAAAATATTATTTTCAAACCATCATAATCACGCACTTCCCTGACCTTCAATGATAAAATTTTATCCGGTACAGCTATCTTCTTAACAAAATCCTGCTTATCAAAAATAATTTTAGATATTTTTGTGTCTTCTCTCAGGAAATATGATTTCCCGAATTCCTTCTGCAGTTCATCCACTAACACTGATATTTTTTTACCGGTGTGTCCCAGCATCTCCAGAATAATTAATGCAGAGAGAATACCATCCCTGTCGGGCAGTTCACTGTTTATTGCAGCATACCCGCCTGATTCCTCACCGCCGATAAGTATTTTTTCCTTAAGCATTTTTTCACATATATTCTTAAACCCGACAGGTGTTTCTTCAAATTCCAGGGCATTTCTTTTAGCTATCCGTTCTGAAAGATAGCCTAAAGAAATTGTCTGGACAACCTTACCCGATAATTTCTTGTATTTTACCAGATAATAAAGCAGCAGCGGAAAAATGATATGCGGGGGTAAGTATCTCCCTCTATCATCAATAATACCGACACGGTCACCATCGCCATCCAGCGCTATGCCAATTATTGCTTTTTTCTTCAAAACACTTCTTTTCAATAAACCTAAGTTTTTTTCTATCGGCTCGGGGCTGGTGTTGTCAAACATCGGGTCTGGATTATTCTTGAGAGTAATTAAATTTTCCAATGGAATCAATTCTTCAAAATATCCTATCCCACTGCCGTGCATATAATCAACCACTATTTTTTGTTTTATTTTTTTCATAATGTTGAAGTCAACTGACAATTTCAGATACTCCAGGTATGCATCTTTTAGGTTTTCTTTCCCGAGGGTTTCTGCCGGATATCCGCCTGTCTCAATTTTTTCCCCTTTTATATTTTTTTCAATTTCTTCAGCAACCCAGCCCGGTATAGGCCCCCCGTATGAGGCTTTTATCTTTAAACCATTGAATTTCGGCGGGTTGTGGCTTGCTGTTATCATTATTCCTATGGCACATTCTTTAGACCTGACTGCATAACACAGATTAGGCGTTGTGAGAGATTTGTCTGATATTATAACACTAAAATGATTTTTTGAAAAGACCTCTCCGACAACATCAGCGAACTTACCTGACATAAAACGATTATCGTAGCCAATGACAACAGAACTATT
>MNXB01000093.1 GCA_001871125.1 Elusimicrobia bacterium CG1_02_37_114 | reverse complement strand
ATGCATTCCATAATACAAACTTGTCTACTTCACAGAATTTCTCCAAGATCTTATCTTATTTACTATTTTGAAGAATGTACCAAAAGAAACTCTGCTTATGACGAAAACGAAATAGACTTATTTTTGCCACATAAATTATCAGAAGAGATTAAACAGAAGTTAAAAATTCCTGAGACAGAAGTGCTGGATGATACCTAACAAAGGCCGAAGCGTCAGGTTATTCATCTGCCAAAAAAATAAAAAACCCCGATAAATCGGGGTCAATAAATGCGTTTTTTTGCCTTAAACACGGTTCAGTGAATAGTTACATACAGAATAAAATGCCACTTGTCAATTGAACAATAAATTTGTATAATTAATTTATGTGCGGACAAATAAGATAGTCCTGTGAATAATATATTTGTTTCTTTTAATTGTATCTTTTTTTATAACCGGATGCAACAGTAAAAAATCCGTTGATATTCCGGAACCCGCTCCCCAAAAACAATCTGAAAAAAAAGAAATAAAATGGGGGGATGCACCTGATTTTACTGTGAATACAATAAATAACGGCACAATCACACTTTCACAGTTTAAAGGCAAGGTTATAATTTTAAACTTCTGGACGACATGGCGTCCTCCCTGCAGAGCGGAAATTCCTGATTTTATAGCACTTTATAACGAGTATAAAGACAAAGGAGCAATTATCATTGGATTGAGTGTTGACAAAAAAGAAGAAACAGTTAAAAAGTTTATTGAAGAAAATGGAATAAACTACCCCATAGGAATGGGCAATGAAAAAATAGTTCACGACTACGGAGGCATAAGCGGTATACCAACCAGTTTTATTATTGATAGGGAAGGGAATATAAAGGAAAAATTTATAGGACTGCGCTCAAAAGAAGTTTTTGAAAACACAGTAAAGAAGTTATTTTAAAATGGGCAAAAAAATAGAGTGCGTGTTTATGAAAACAGTTCATAAGATAATTATAGGTGATTCAAGGAAAATGCAAGAGGTTAGAGATGCCTCTGTGCATTTAATTGTTACTTCGCCACCTTATTGGCAATTGAAGGATTATGGTAGTAATGAACAGATCGGATTTAATCACAGCTATGAGGAGTATATTAACAATCTTAATCTGGTTTGGAATGAATGTCATCGCGTTATAGCGAACGGGTGTCGATTGTGTATTAACATAGGTGATCAGTTTGCTAGGTCTGTTTATTATGGTCGCTACAAAGTCATTCCCATTCGAATCGAAATAATAAAGTTTTGTGAAACAATTGGTTTTGATTATATGGGAGCCGTGATATGGCAAAAAGTTACAACTTGTAATACAACGGGTGGCGCTTCTGTTATGGGTTCTTTTCCATACCCTAGAAATGGGATATTGAAGCTCGATTATGAATTTATTTTGATTTTCAAGAAACAAGGGGACACGACGTCGGTAACTCATGAGATAAAAGAGAAGTCAAAAATGACAACTGAGGAATGGAATCAATATTTTTCTGGACACTGGAACTTTGCGGGAGAAAAACAGGGGAAGCATTTAGCTATGTTTCCGGAAGAATTGCCAAAACGCCTAATAAAAATGTTTACCTTTGTAGGCGATATCGTTCTTGATCCATTCTTGGGGAGCGGGACAACGGCGTTAGCGGCAAAGAACCTGAGCAGGAACTCTGTCGGTTATGAGATAAACGGTGATTTCTTACCGTTTATCAAAGAAAGAATCGGTTGTGGTCGGAATCTTTTTTCTAAAGAGTGCACCTTTGAGATATTGAAACAGGAGCAGATAACCGCTAATTTCGCAGAAGAAATTCAAGAATTGCCATATATTTTCAAAGATCCGATTAAAGTTGATAAAAAGATAGACCCCAAAAAACTACAATTTGGTTCAAAAATTGATCAAAATAGCGGACAACGTGAGAAGTATTTCACGGTTAAAGAAGTGGTGAGTACTGAGCTTATAAAGTTGAGTAATAGGTTAACCGTGAGGCTTCTGGGAATTAAACAAAATGTTTTGAAAAACGGAAAGGCCATGGAATATCTGATCAATAAAACACAAGGTCAAAAGGTCTTTCTGAAATATGACCAGATAAAATATGATTCTGAGAATAGGCTTTTGTGTTATTTGTATCTCAAAAACAAGACGTTCGTAAACGCCCATTTAGTTAAAGAAGGGCTTGCTGTTGTTGATACTGAGATGGTTTTTAAATATAAAGAAAAATTCTTAGAACTGCAAAATCTGGAGCATGCTCATAATGAAAAATAAACGCTATTCAAAAGATTTTGGAAAAAAAGAAAAAGTCCTTAATTATGCTTGTCAAACTTATCAGCTATCTCGGCCAAATAAAGTTGGTGCAGTTATGGCATTAATTCGTGAATGCCAACCCAAGTCAACTGAGGAGTGGGAAAAATGGTATTTTGAGAAGGCGTATACGGATGGAAAAACACCGGTAAAGATTACGAAAGAAATCTTGCAGGAACTTGGAGAAAGACTACACGTTAAAATAACGAAAATCGTTATTCCTGAATGGCAAGAGGCCTTTCGGAATTTGACCCTTCAAGATTGTGTTGACTATATTTCTAATCTAACAATTCAACGAACGTATGATGGCTTTATCCGTGAGAAATCGGTTATAACAGATAATATTGCCAAGAAGTTCCCAGAGATTAAATTTGAAGAATCTGATCCCGAACTTGATCATGCGGGAGATATAGACTATTTAGGACATATAGGCACTAAGGCATTTGGTATTCAAATTAAACCCGTGACAGCAAATGCAAATTTTGGTAATTATTCAGCAACCGAGAGAATGAAAGCAAGTTTTTGTGATTTTGAGGCTAAATACGGCGGCAAAGTTTTTGTTGTCTTTAGCGTAGACGACGAGATAAAAAACACAGAAGTGCTTGAGGCGATAAAAAAAGAATTAGCTCGTTTAAAAAAGAAGTAAGGGGTTAGTGGTTTCTTGCAGGGGGAATAAAAAGGATTTTTCAAGTGAAAAAAATTGGTATAATAACTCCTGGCGGTGATGCCTCCGGCATGAATGCCTGTATAAGAGCAATTGTCCGCAGAGCGGTTTCCTCAAAACTTGAAGTTATTGGTATAATTGAAGGTTTTGCAGGATTACTTAAAGAGAAATTTATACAACTTAATTTGAGGTCTGTAAGCGGAATAATAAATCACGGCGGGACAATACTCAAAAGTTCAAGATGCAGGGAAATAAGAACAGCTGAAGGATTAAAAAAAGCTGCAAAAATATTGAAAAAACAGGGTATAGAATCCCTTATCATCCTTGGTGGAGATGGTTCTTTGTCTGCCGGGGCAAAAATTGCCCGTATGGATTCAGGTATATCCGCAGGATTATCTAATTTATCTGTTATGGGTATTCCTGCAAGTATAGACAATGATGTCTATGGCACTGATGAAACCATTGGTTTTGACACTGCCATAGATACTGCTGTCCATGCAATTGATAACATAAGAGATACTGCAGTAAGTTTCAACAGGGTTTTTATAATTGAAGTTATGGGCAGGGAACGTGGGTTCCTTGCAGGTGAAGTCGGACTTGCATCAGGTGCGGAATTCATTCTCGTCCCTGAAATAAAATATAATGTCAATAAAATTTGCAGGAAGTTAAAGGAGCAACAACAGCAAAAGAAAACGTCTGTAATAATTGTCTTTGCTGAGGGTTGCGGGAATCTTTATAAATTAGCAAATCAAATTTCTAAAAAAACGCAACTTGAAGTAAGGGTTAGTTCTTTAGGGTATATCCAGCGGGGTGGTTCACCTTCAGCACGGTCAAGAAACCTTGCCAGCAGATTCGGTGACTATGCGGTGGAACTTATATTAAATAACAGAAAAAATCTCGTTGTTGTTCTCAAGGAGGGTGATATAAAAAGCGTACCCATTGATAGTATCATAGGAAAAGAGAAAAAAATTGATACGGGTATTCTAAAACTGGCAAATAGACTTGCAGTTTAAAGAGGAGGGGGGGGATGAAAAAAACAATTCTTATCGTAGAAAACAATGAAACATTAACAGAAATTTATGACCTTGCATTAACGAAAGCAGGATTTAATGTAGTTATTACAAATAACGGAACTTCCGCACTGGACTACCTGGTTTCAAAGGTACCTGACCTGGTGATTCTTGACCTGAAACTTCCTGACATAGACGGCTTGAAAATACTTGAAGAAATAAAGAAACTATCAAGAGAATTACCGGTAATACTCTGTACCGCAAGAGACAAACAAACGATACAGCATGAAGTAGAGTCAGTTAAGGTTGTGGATTATTTAACCAAACCTGTGATTTTTAAAAATTTGGTTGCAAAAATAAAAGAAGTACTTGGTTCCTAAGGAACCTACTGTTGGTTCCTAAGGAACCTACTGTTGGCGTAGTGGAAGATAGTATATAGAGAATATGCGAAAGAAAAACATTAAGTTAATTGCTTTAGATTTGGACAAGACGCTTCTCAACGATGAAGGCAAAATTTCTGAAGATGACGGACAGACTCTCGGAAGAATATCAAAAAAAGGTATAATAGTGACCCTTGCTTCAGGAAGGATGACAGACTGTGTCCAACCTTTTGCCGATACACTTGGTATTGATGCTCCGATAATTGCTTACAATGGTGCTATGGTAAGGGATTCAAAAAAGAATGGTTTTAACATATTGTTTCACAGTCCTCTCCAGAATTCTTATGCTGATTCTATAATTGACTACGCAGATAAAAATAAATTTCAACTGAACTATTATCTTGATGATGTACTTTATTCTCTAGACATACCTGAATTGAAAAAATACAGTAAACTCTACAGTGACCAGACCGGCGCTAAATACCATTTTGTGCCTGACCTGACAGAATTTAAAGGCAAAAATCCCACAAAACTTATTGTTATTACCGAACCTTCTATCCGTGATAAATTATATTTGGAATTCAAAAATAAATATGACGACGTCGTCAATATAACAAAAACCAACCCTGAATACCTGGAATTTATGAATAAAAAAGCGGATAAAAGCATCGGTTTATCCGCATTAGTAAAAGCATACAACATTGATATGGAAGAAGTTATGGCGTTTGGAGACGGTGATAACGACCTCACTATGGTTGAAAAAGCAGGAATAGGAGTAACCGTATCGAATGCCGGTGACAGAATAAAAGATAAAGCAGATTATATAACTAAATCTACAAATAACGAAAGTCCTGTCACAGAAGCAATAGGATTTTTTGAAGTAGCCTGAAAGGGAAAACAATGAAATTCAGCGAGACAGTAGAACTGCTCAAAAAAACAAAAAACAAATATGTAATACTGGAAGATGCTCAAAAAGACAGAGCAAAAATTCTTGTTACACCTTCTCTGCAGGGCAGAGTATTGACTTCAACGGTTGACGGTGACAACGGGACAGGACTGGGCTGGGTGAACAAATCATTTATTGAAAAACCGACAGAAGATGCAGCATTTAAAAACTACGGCGGAGAAGATAGGTTCTGGCTGGGACCCGAGGCTGGTCAATATGCATTGTATTTCCACCCGGGCAAAAAATTTACTTTAGATAACTGGAAGGTTCCTCCCGCTCTGGACGAGCCAGTTTTTAGTGTCAAATACCAATCGGCAAATTCTGTAAAAATGTATGTAGAAATGAAACTGAAAAATTACTCAAATACAGAATTCCACTTAGGAGTGGAAAGGAATATATTTTTATTAGATAGACCCGAGTATATAAAAAACATCCCTGGGAAAATCAAATGCGTGGGCTACAGGTCAGAAAATATTGTCCTCAACCTGAGTAAAAATAAAATAATGAAAGACAAGGGTCTGATAAGTATATGGATACTCGGACAGTTTGTTCCCAGCGATAAAAATTGCGTCCTTGTCCCGTTTAAAAATGGCGACATAAAAACACAAATAGTAAATGATGCTTATTTTGGTAAGATTCCCGAAGACAGACTTAAAATCAAAAAGGGATACCTGACATTTAAAGCTGACGGAAAATCCCGAAGTAAAATCGGGCTATCACACAGCAGGGCTAAAAATGTGTTAGGAAGTATAGATTTTAACGGTAACCATCTAATAATAATGGAATTTGACAGAACAGATTGTCCTGACTATGTCAATTCAATGTGGGAAATACAGGAAAAACCTTACGAAGGTGATGTGATAAATTCATATAATAACGGATCCGCAAAACCCGGCGAAAAATCATCTGACAGATTTTACGAACTTGAAAATTCTTCACCGGCATACGAGTTAGATAATGATACCAAATTAAAACACAACTCAAGAACATACCATTTTATAGCAGAAATTGATATCCTGAATAATATAGCAAAAGCCGGTCTCGGCATAGACCTGGCGGAAGTGTCATTCTGAGGAGTGAAACGACGAAGAATCTAATTATTTCAGTACTATTTATACTCATTTCAATTCTTTTTTCAGCCTGTGAAAAAATCCAGCCGGGTCCCGAAGATCGCGCAGAATTCACAGCAACTGACGGTGTAATTCTGGCAGGTAAATTCGCCCCTCCCAGGACACCCGATAAATTGACTTTTATAATGATGCATGGTCTTGCAAGTACAAAGGGAGAGTGGTTTAATTTCGCCGATAAATTAGCAAAAGAGGGATATGGATACTTTGCATTTGATTTAAGGGGGCACGGGGAAAGTACAAAAAATAAAAACGGTGAAATAATAGATTACAGATATTTCGGACAGCCCGGGCCCGGGTCAAAATGGGAACTGATGATAACCGATGTGGATAGTGCGGTAAAATATCTCACCAACAAAAAAGGCATAAACAAAAACAGGATAGGTATTATGGGAGCAAGTGTGGGAGCAAATCTTGCCCTTATTTATTCTGCCAGGCACAATTTCATACCGATTGTGGCGCTCCTTTCACCCGGCTGGGATTATATCGGGCTGAACATTGAATCTTCAATAAAAGAATACGGGAAGAGGCCTATGCTTATCGCCGCATCACCAGGTGATGAATACGCGTATAAGAGTTCAATAATAATGGAACAAATAGCAAATAAACAGGGGGCCACGGTTAAATTTCTCTCCGGCAAAGAAAAACAGCACGGCGTCCAGATGTTTGACGGGGTATTTGAGGATTTGATTATATCCTGGATAAAAGACCACTAAAAACAAAGGAGCGGTTTAATAATAATGAATTTGAAGAATAAGAGAGTTCTTGTTACGGGAGCGGACGGTTTTATCGGCAGTCATTTAGTAGAAAAACTCATTCCGCAGGTTTCAAAAGTCAGGGCATTTATAAAATATAATATATTCAACGATATAGGGAACTTAAAATATATTGACAAAAAAGCACTCAAAAACGTTGAAATAATCTTTGGCGATATTCAGGAACAGGAAACCGTAAGAGCAATAATAAGAAATATTGACATAGTATTCAATTTAGCCGCACTGATAAGCATACCTTATTCATACCAGCATCCCCAGGAAACTATTATGGTTAATACCATAGGAACCTTAAACGTTCTTACCACCTGCAAATCAGAAAACGTGGAGAGAATAATCCAGACCTCAACGTCGGAAGTTTACGGTTCCGCACTCTACGTTCCGATAGACGAGAAACATCCGCTCCAGGGACAATCACCGTATTCGGCAAGTAAAATCGCTGCGGATAAAATTGCAGAAAGTTTTTATAAAAGTTACGGTATGAAAGTTTCAATAATAAGACCTTTTAATACATACGGGCCCAGACAATCGGAACGTGCGGTAATACCTACAATCATAACGCAGGTTTTAACCAAAGATAAATTAATTTTAGGTTCGACCTCAGCGACCCGTGACTTTAACTACGTTGAAGATACCGCCGAAGGATTTATAAAAATAGCAAAATCAAGTAAAAGTATAGGGGAAGTGATCAACATCGGTTCCGGCAGAGAAGTATCAATAGGCGAGCTGGCAAAAAAAATAATGAAACTATGCAACAGAGAAGTTAAAATTGTATATGACAAAAAACGGTTCAGGCCAAAGAAAAGCGAAGTCCACCGCTTACTTGCCGATAACAGAAAAGCAAAAAAATTAATAGGCTGGAAACCGCAATTCAGTCTGGAAGAAGGTTTGAAAAAAACCATTGACTGGATAAAAAACAATCTGGAAATATATCATCCGGGGGAATACAAACTGTGAAAAAAGCAATAATCCTTGCAGGGGGTTCGGGGACAAGATTGAGACCGTACACTTTTTCAATTCCCAAACCCCTGATACCGATTAAAGAAAAACCAATACTTGAACTGATTATTCGCAGATTGGCTAAGTTCGGTATATCGGAAATTATACTTGCGGTTGGCTACGGTTCACAATTAATAAAAACGTATTTTGGTAACGGTAAAAAGTTTAAAGTAAAAATAAACTATGTTGAGGAAAAGAAAAGATTGGGCACCGCAGGTCCCATAAAATTAGTCCGGGGAATCAAAGAACCTTTTCTTGTTATGAACGGAGATATACTTACAAAACTGGATTTCGATAAGATTTTCAGGTATCACAAAACAAATAAGGCGGAAATTACCGTGGCTACGAGAAAATATGTTCATCAGCTTCCTTTTGGAGTGATTGAACTGAGAAACAAAGAAATCACCGGTGTTAAGGAAAAACCGGAATATGAGGTAACCATCAGCACGGGTATTTATGTAATGAGCCCTGCTGTTTTAAAATACATTCCTCAAAATACCTATTTTGACATACCGGATTTAATAAAAAAACTTATTGCAGACAATAAAAAAGTCGTCAGCTATAAATTCAACGAATACTGGCTGGCGATTGAAAAACCGGAACATTTTGAAGAGGCAAACAATACCGTAAAATCCTGGCTTGATTAGGCCACCTCAATATATACGGACTTAAATTCTGAGGACGTCTGCCAGGAATTCACAAGCAAATGGTGAAATATAAATATGATATAGATACCTTTATGGGTTTTATAAAACAATTATTGTATGAATTGAAACAAAATATATGGGGTAAATGGATTATTAGTGTTGGTATAGTATTTATTATAGGTAACATATTAATAAAAACGTTCGAAATAAGTCGCACTTTAGACTTATTATTTAATATTCCTCTAATTATTTTATTATATAGTCTTATCATCAATATAAATATATTAAAGTAAGCAAAATGAAACACCGAGAACAACTCAGCAAAATAAGGCAAAGAATAAACCAATTAAGCCAGGAAAGAGTTACTCTGGAAACCAAACTAATGCGAATAGGATATCTAAATCCCGGCGCATTATATTGGAGATATATTGAATGCAGGAAACGAGGATGCCAATGCCAGAAGGACAAGAAATATCGTCATGGGCCATATCCGTACTTAACCTATGTAGAAGAAGGCAGAATTAAAGTGCGTTATGTAGGCAAGGAAGAACTGTCAATAGTAGAGGAAGGGGCAAGTCGGTATGTAGTATTTTGGAGAAACATGGCAAGAATACGAGAGATTAATAAATTAATCTTAAAATATTTAGAAGGTATTCGCGATATAAGAATAGAAGAAGAAAAATTAAGGAGGAAAGCAATCAATGGAAACAAAAAAAGAGACAAAAGAAAATCTGGCTAAAAAATTAAGTTGGTGGCAGGAATCTGATAGAGATGACCAAAAAGTAGCAGAAGAGATGTATAAAACGAAAAAAGTAAATAGTATTCATAATTTAGAAGAGACAAGATTATTAGATGAATTTTACAAATTTACAGAAGAAATTGGTGTGATTGAATTATTAAAAAAAATAACACCTATAGGAGTAAAGAGAGTAATGGTGCC
Source organism: Elusimicrobia bacterium CG1_02_37_114 (assembly GCA_001871125.1). GTDB lineage: Bacteria > Elusimicrobiota > Endomicrobiia > CG1-02-37-114 > CG1-02-37-114 > CG1-02-37-114. The sequence goes on along the minus strand of MNXB01000093.1, from coordinate 19,449 downwards.
ATTTTTTCAGTTTGTATTGTTGTATATGTTAAAGACATTATTCGGGGTAGAATCGATGTGTTCATCTCCTTTGAAATAGAGAAATTTTTTAACGGAGTAATAAATTGTTTAGCAAAATGTAGAATATTTCCAAGAGAAATAGATGCGATTATTGACAGTAGTGATATAAGGACGACTAAAAAATATAAAGGTTGTGGTAGTGTAACCAGAACTAAAACGGTAATAGATAAAAAAGGCAATAAACACAAGATAGAAATAACGGTATATGGTTGGAAAATAATAGTAGTATTTTTCAGCAAATTAAAAATTCCTTTAGCCTGTAAGGTAGTAAAAATTCAGGAATCAGAAAATAACTATGCATCGGAAGTCATTGAGCAGGCGATAAAAAATATATCTCCATACAGTAGAATCAAACGGATAAGTGAGGACAGGGGATTTTTAGATGGTAAAGATTTGTGGTGGTTAAATCAGCAAGGAATAGAATTTGTAGTTCCGGCAAAAAGTGATATGGATGTATATAAAGATGCAAAAAGTTTTATAGGACATAAAGCTGATGAATAATGGATTTTTATAAAAGCGAGAAAGAAATGGGTTAATAAAAAAATATCCGGTGAAATAAAAAAGATTGAATTGGAGACAGAACTTTTAGGAATAGAAAGATTGACCAGTTATGCACAATATGGAGAGGAGGGATGTGAAAAAGAGGCCTATAAGAAGAATGGTAAAACGAATGAAATCAATGCTGTTGTAGTATTAAAATGGGATGGGAAAGATTACGGAGGCAAAGGAGGTCCTGTTTATTTGACTAATATGGGAGTAAAAAATCCTTTTGTAGCATTTGATGTTTATGATGATAGAAGTTTAATTGAAAATTGTTTATACAAGGAAAGTAAACATGGCTGGTATATAAAACATTCGCCACAAAAAAAATGAACAAGCAATTATTGTTCATGTTTTTTTCACTTTAAGTGTATTTGCATTGAGTAATACATTCCATGGGTGGAAAAATAAAAAACAAAAAGAAGAGGATGAGGAATGGTTAGGAATAATAAGAAGACGGAGAGAGATTGCTTTAGAAAACAAAGATAAAGTAATAGTTTTTGTTGAAAATAAATACGGGATATTTTATATGGCAGAGGTTATGGTGCTGTTAGGGGTAATAGTGAAAGAATTACCGGAGGGGGTTGTTAGTAGGAATAAAATTTATAGAAGATATGGTATAAAAGGAAACGGGTCACCATAAAAAAATATTTTGGGATTTTTATACGGAGAAGATATGCCAAAAAAATTAAAACAAAATTTCACCCAAAGGAGGACCGCGACGAGTTTATCGCTTATATCGGAATTTCAGCAACAGACCCCCTTTGGCTTGACAATTGAAGTTACAATGAGTTATAATATCGGGTATGCCTAAAAGTACTTATCAACCAAATGTCAGACATAGAAACAAAACCCATGGATTTTTTGCTCGGATGAGCAGTCCCGGTGGAAGAAAAACTCTTAGAAATAGACGCCAGAGGGGTCGCTGGAAACTTACTCATTCAGTGCCAAAACACTAAATTAGATAATCCTGCGGATAAATTGGGTACTTATACCTTCTCTAAAAAAGAAAAACTTCACCTCAACAGGGAATTTAAAAGAGTATTCGGGTTTGGTACTGTTTACAGACATCCGGCATTATCGGTTTTTATATACAAACGCAAATCAGATAATCTTCCGCCGGTACGGTTAGGGCTTGTTGTCTCACGTAAAGCAGGCAATGCAGTAACAAGAAACAAACTCAAGAGGCAACTGCGGGAAATTTTCAGGTTAAATAAACACAGGATGAAATACAGAGCAGATATATTAATTTTACCGACAAAAATGGCTGTCAAACTAAACTATACTCAATTTGAAAAAACCATTTTCAAACTGTGGACCAGGGCTAATCTAATATAATGATGAAAAAAATATTGCTAACTCTTATAAAAATTTATCAACTTATACCACTTTATCCATCCTGCAGGTTTTATCCAAGTTGTTCTGAATACACATATCAGGCAATAGAAAAGCATGGCGTATTAAAAGGTATATTTTCAGGGCTAAAAAGATTATCCAGATGTCATCCGTTCCACTCAGGGGGTTATGACCCGCTCTGCTAAGTATGGAAAAACGATTATTGCTTTCAACAGTCCTTTCTATAATTATAATAACGTTATGGTATATACTGATGCCAAAACAACAGAATGTCCAACCCCCCGATAAAAAAAATCAGGAAATTACTAAAAAAGCAGAGAAAAATGCCGCAGAACCAAAATCATTCAATACCTCATCGGGTTTACCTGCAAACATATCTACAGAAGATTATGTCATAGAAACCAACTCAGTAAAAGTTATATTCAACAATTTAGGTGCAAGAATAAAACACTGGTATGTGAAAGAAGGCAATAACCCAATTAAATGGCCGGATTTAGCACTTCAGAGCAACGGCAAATATCTTGATACATATCCCGATTTACTCTTCAAAGTTGCCAACCGTTCAGAAAACAGTATTGCATTTTACGGGACGACCGGCGGATTAAAGATATCTAAAACATACCAGTTAAGTGAAGATGGACTGAATAAACTAATAGTTGAAATTACCAATACATCATCAAGAAATGAACCGTTTGAAATATACTGGGGACCTGGTATCGGCAGTGATTTAAAGAATATGAAAGAAGAAAAAAGTATCTCCAGGGTTGTTGCAATAAAGAAAATGAATAGCGGCTACACACTCACAAAAATAAAAAATTCAAGTATTGACCCAAAAGAATATATCTGGGCAGGAATTGACAATAGGTACTTTGCCACTGTTGTTTCCTGTGCACAATTTGACAGTATAAATGTCAATAAAGGAACTGAGAAAGGTCTTTTTGAACTTACGTTTAGTGCTAATGATTCCATAAAAGGTAACTCAAAAACTTCATTTGATATAGACTTTTATACGGGAGTGAAATCTTACGATAAACTTAAAAAACTCAACTCCGGTCTGGAAGAGACTATTGATTTTGGATTTTTTAAACCACTGAGTAAATTCGCATTTGTCTCTCTAAAATTCTTTTACAAACTCACGCATAACTATGGTATGTCAATAATAATTATTACAATCATACTTCAAATCGTCCTGTATCCCCTATCCATCAAAAGTTTCCAGGCATCAAAAGCGATGAAAACCCTTCAGCCAAAAATGAAAGAGTTACAGGAAAAATATAAAAACGACCCGAAACGTCTCAATGTTGAAACAATGAATCTTTATAAAACACAAAAAACCAATCCGCTGGGTGGCTGTCTGCCTATGATTGCCCAGCTACCCATTTTCTGGGCTCTTTTCACTACATTGAGAAATATTTATGAACTCAGGGGCGCACCTTTTGTCTGGTGGATAAAAGACCTTTCAACACCGGATTTGCTGTTCACTATCGGACAACTACCAATTCGGATCCTCCCGCTACTTATGGGTGTTACAATGTTCCTGCAACAAAAACTTTCCGGTATGTCCGCTGACCCGTCACAGAAATCTCTCGCATATATTATGCCAGTAATATTTACTTTTATATTTTGGAATTTTCCTGCAGGACTTGTGCTTTACTGGCTGGTAAATAGTATTTTAACATTGATGTCGCAGAGTATTATGCTTAATAAGAGGAGTGAATAATGGAGCCAATAGAGGTTGAGGGTAAGACAGTAGAGGAAGCTATAAAAAAGGGATTAGCAAAACTTAAATTACCAAAAGAAAAAGTTGATGTGAAAATCCTAAGTGATGGTACAAAAGGGCTGTTTGGTCTTGGGGGGTCTAAACCTGCCAAAGTACAATTAGAAATAAAGGAGGAGAAAACTTCAAACATGGAGGAACTGGCAAAAAACCATCTGTTAAAAATTCTTCAGTTGATGCATCTCAACCAGAGAGATATAACAATTGGAACAAAAACCATAAAGACTTCTAAAGACCGCACTGTTTTACAGATTGATTTAGAGACGTCCAATGACGTTAACTCTGCATTGTTAATAGGGCGGGAAGGCAAGGCACTCCAGTCTTTGGAAGTAATCCTTCAGGCAATTATAACCCATGAATTTATAAAAAATAAGATCCCCATGGAAAATATACCAAGGATAATTCTTGATATAAACCGTTACTATTCAAGGCAAACCGAAGAAATCGAAAAACAAATAGAGAAAGCAGTAAACTCTGTCAGGAAGACAAAGGAAGAATTTATCCTTGAACCTATGCCGGCACGGCTCAGAAGATTTGTCCATATTGCCATTGAGAAAGAAAAGGATTTAGAAACAATCTCTGAAGGTGCAGACGAACAACGCAGAGTAATAATCAAACCAAAGTGACCCAGCCGTGGCGTGGGAAGGATCTCAAACCTGTTACCCCCTCCTGCATATTATGAATATCAATATTGACGATACAATTGTTGCCATATCAACCCCGCTCAATGGGGAAAGCGGTATAGGGATTGTCCGCATGAGCGGTAAATCTGCTATAAATATCGCTGATAAAATATTTATTTCAAAAGACAAAAAGAAACCATCCGAATTTAAAACCTTTACGGTTCACTATGGCTGGATATCCGTTTCCCCCGGAAACGTACTGGATGAAGTTTTACTGACTGTAATGAGGGCACCAAAGACATACACGCGGGAAGATATCGTGGAAATATCGGGGCACGGCGGACCCGTTGTCCTAAAAAAAATTCTCACTCTTTGTATGGATACGGGTGCAAGAATTGCACAGCCCGGTGAATTTACAAAACGTGCATTTTTGAATGGACGTATTGACCTTGCACAAGCACAGGCAGTTTGTGACTTAATATGTGCTAAAACAGACCAACAGACAAAAATTTTTATCAACCAGGTCAAAGGAGCATTATCAGAAAAAATCAAGACTCTCAGGTCAAAATTGATTGGTCTTATAGCACAAATTGAAGTCAGCATTGATCATCCTGAAGAAGATATGAATTTTCTGCCTAAACAGGATATTATCAGAAATATCGGCTCTTTATCAAATGAAGTAATCTTACTTATTGAGCAGGCAAAAAAAGGTAAAATATATGAAAAAGGGTTAAAAGCGGCAATAATAGGTAAACCAAATGTGGGCAAATCAAGTTTGTTGAATATTTTGCTTGCAGAAGACAGGGCAATCGTTACGCATATCCCCGGCACAACCCGTGACATAATATCAGAAACATTCAATCTGAAAGGTATCCCTGTAACTTTAATGGATACTGCGGGAATAAGAAAACACAATATCAAATTAAAAACCGGTTCGTATGGCAAAATTGAACAACTCGGTATAGAACGCGCAAAGAAAGCGCTGAATGAGGCTGAAATTATTCTCTTTATGTGCGATGTATCCCGAAGGCCCGCAAATGAAGATAAATATATTTCAGAACTTATTGATAAAGACGGTGATAATAAGAAAACAATTTTAATTTTAAATAAAAAAGATTTGGGTGATAAATATTCTTCGGGGTACAAAAAGCTATTTGCGAAAAAAGTCCCGAAAGCACCTTCGGTAAAAATATCTGCCCTCCGGAAGGAAAACATAGATAAACTTGAATCTGTCCTGTACGATACAATAATGGAAGGAGACAAGAATCTTCACTCCCCGGATACAGCAGAAATACCATTGATAACAAACATTCGTTACGAACAGTCGCTAATAAAATGCAAAGAAGACCTTAACAAAGCCATTCAGGAAGTCGGTGCCGGTAAGTCCGAAGAATTCATAGTAATACATTTAAGACAGGCATTAGATGAACTTGGAAAAATCACCGGTGAAACAACTACCGAAGAAATAATAGACTCCATCTTCTCCCAATTCTGTATCGGCAAGTAACCATCCCAATGTCATTTCTGAAAATTTTTCACTACCTCTTGACATACAGCCATTAATATGCTATAATATACTAAAATAGACAGCAATAGACAATTAAGGACATTTTAATAGGTGTGATGGATATGACAGAAGATATTTTAACTCTGGAAGAAGTTGCTAACTACTTAAAGGTGAATGAGAAAACTGTTCACCGGATGCTGAAGTCAAAACAATTACCTGCTTTCAAAGTAAGAAACCAATGGAGGTTCCTGAAAACAGATATTGCTAAATGGATTAAGGACAGAAACATTGTTGTTGAAATTCCCATTGTGGGAAAAGTTTCCGCAGGCGAACCAATCCTTGCCGAAGAGAATATTGAAGGAACTATTACAGTTGATAAAACTATAGCCGGGACAAGAAACGGCATATTTGCATTGAGAGTTAAAGGTGATAGTATGACAGATGCAGGTATCAAAAACGGAGATTTTATTATCATACAACCGCAACCGGATGTCAACCAGGGTGAAATTGCCGTTGTTCTTATTGACAATGAAACCACAGTGAAAAAATTTTACATAGACGGCGATAAAATCAGATTACAACCCGAGAATGAATCAATGCAGCCAATGATTATTGACCCGAAAGAAAAAGCAGTCTCCATTATCGGTAAAGTCAAAGGTATAATAAGAAAAATTTGATTATAAAACTAAGATAATAAAAATATGCCAAAAATAAAAGACATGCCTAAGAAAAAAATTATTCAGCCTACTGGAATAGTGGGGGCTTCCACTATAGATTTTACAATCACTACAAAGAATGGAAAGTATTATTTCCATAAAATATTGAGAGGAACGAACAGAATTAGCCGTGTTGCCGAAGGTATTCAGGGAAGATTGTTTGACTTATTAGAAATCAAAGGGCCAACTTATGGAATAAATGCAGAGGAAATCAAAGAAAATTATTTCTATGTTCCGCAAATAAAAGAAAATTATATCCAATTGCATAATCGTAGATATATCGGAAGCAAACATAAGTTAATTGAATGGATTTTTTCCATTATCAATAAAGAATGTTCGGGGAACTCTTTCGCTGATATCTTTGCAGGAACGGGGGTTGTATCGGCCGTAGCTGTAAAACACTTTAAAAAAGTTATGTTAAATGATTTTCTTTATTCTAATTATGCGATATATCGGGCTTTTTTTGGGAATGGGGAATGGGATAAAAATAAAATAGATAACATTATCAAAGACTATAATAATATTTACGGTGAGGATTTAGAAGACAACTATTTTTCTAGTTATTTTGGTGACAAATATTTTAGCTATAACTCATCAAAAATAATTGGTTTCATTAGAGAGAATATTGAGAAAAATAAAAATAAGGCTCTTCTGCAATCTGAGTGGGTTAATTTAGGGTGTTTCTAAGACGGAAAAGTCACCCTCAAAAACCCGTATTGAAAATGTTCTTTGAAATTTGTATAAATAACGTATGAAAATCACCCGGTTGCACCATGCATATGACTTTCCCGGATTCAAGGCTTTAGCCAATATCCACGAGTACCAGGAAGACTCCTCAACGGTCGTGGTCACGCTTAAGCGTACCCGGGAAAAAAAAGACCAGAATGTCCCAAGTGCGGTTTCCGCAGGACTTACTGGTATGACAGAAAGCGGAAACTGGTCAGGGATTTCAACTGCGGATCCCTGCGGGTCTATCTTGAGCTTGAAGCCCGGCGCATTCAGTGCAAGGAGTGCGGTATGGTGACCATGGAACACCTTGCCTGGCTTGCCGATCATCCCCTGACGACCAAGCGCTTCGCTATGCATATCGGGGAACGATGTCGGAAAGAGTCTATCAAAGATGTCGCGGAAGAGTTCGGGCTTGACTGGAGACGGGTAAAGGAGATGGAGATGCAGTATATGCAAGCCCAGCTTGCCCATGCTCCTGGCCCACAACCCAAAGCCATCGGGATTGACGAAATATCCGTGCGCAAGGGTCATAACTACCGGATAGTGGTCAGCGACCTTGAGGAACACCGCCCCATCTGGTTCGGCGGCGAGGACCGCTCCGAGGAAAGCATGAACCAGTTTTACGACTGGCTGGGCCCGGAGAAATCCAAGCAAATCCGGCTTGTCGTGATGGACATGTGGAAGGCTTTTGAGAACTCCACCGTGTCCAAGGCGCCGAAGGCGGCCATCCTCTACGACAAGTTCCACGTGATGAGGCACTTGGGCGAGGCCATAGACGCTGTACGCAAGAGCGAATATGCCCGACTGTCAGGAAACGACCGCTCCTTTATCAAGGGGCAGAAATACAACCTGCTCTCCCGGAAGGAGAACCTGACCCTGCCCGCGAAACGGGCACTGAAACTATTATTATCAAAGAACAAACGGCTTTATACAGCATATCTGCTCAAGGAATCCTTCGGGCAGCTCTGGGAATACTCGTACGAAGGCGCCGCCAGGACATTTTTCGATAACTGGAAAGCGTCCCTGAAATGGCAGCGGCTGAAGCCCTTTGAGGAGTTTGCGGAACTAATTGAGCGCCACTGGGATGGCATTGCCGCCTATTGCAAGGAGGAGAACCAAGTGTCGCTCGGGTTCGTTGAAGGCCTCAACAACAAAATCAGAGTGTTTCAGCGTAGAGCCTACGGGCTCAAAGATCAGGAATATCTCCGACTCAAGGTACTGACATGCATGCTTCCAAAACTGGAGAATTCACCCACTTGAAATGCAGAAGACCCAAAAATAAATTAACAAACCGAGAATACTACATGCTTATTGCGTCCTTACTTTACACAGTTGATAAAATTGCTAATACTGTTGGTCATTACGATGCATATTTTAAGAAAGATCATATAGATGATGATTTTTTCATGAAACCCATTGATCCTATTAATAGTGATGAAATATCTATTTTCAGAGAAGACGTTAATCTTTTGGCAAAAAAACTAAAAGCAGATGTGGTTTACATTGATCCACCATATAATTCTAGACAATACAGTCGATTTTATCATGTGCTTGAAACACTTACTAAATGGGATAAACCAAAATTGTATGGAGTGGCATTAAAACCGGGTCCGGAAAACATGAGTGATTACTGCAGAACTAATGCCAAATATAAATTTGCGGAACTTATTAAAGACATTAATGCTCGATATTTAGTTGTTTCGTATAATAATACCTATGATTCAAAAAGTAATTCATCAAGAAACAAAATTACGCTCCGAGAAATTGAAAAAGTTTTGCAAATGAGAGGTAAAACTAAAGTCTTTGAAAAAAATTACAGGCATTTTAATACTGGGAACACAAATTTTAATAACCATAAGGAATATTTATTTGTAACTAAGGTTAACCATGAATAACAGAATCAAAAGATCCCCGTTGTTTTATGTCGGGGATAAATACAAACTAATGAAACAAATAATAAATTTATTTCCTAAAGAAATAAATAATTTTTATGAACCTTTTGTCGGAGGTGGCACTGTATTTTTAAATATTGAGGCAAAAAAATACTGTTTAAATGATGTAGATAGAAATCTTATTAACATACACAAATTTTTAACTGAAAATTCAAGCAATCCAAATAAGTTTTTCAAAAGTGTTGAAAAAATAATATCCAAATATAAATTATCTAGATCTTATAAAGAAGATATAATTCCGAATTCACTAAAAAAAGAATGGGAAAAAACTTATTTCGCTAGATTTAATAAAGAAGGCTACGGAAAACTAAGAGATTGGGTCAATAAAAATAAAAAAAATGCCCCTTTAATTTTATACATTTTGCTTATATATGGTTTTAATAGAATGCTGAGGTTTAATGGTGGCGGACAATTTAATCTTCCTGTAGGAAATGTTGATTTTAATAAAAATGTTGTTAATGCTTTAAGTAATTATTTTAATTTCGTGCAAGATAAAAACATAGTGTTTAGCTCAAAAGATTTTAGAAGTTTTATTTCTGAAAAAGAATATTTAAAAAATGATTTTATTTATTTAGACCCTCCTTATTTAATAACTGCAAGCGAATATAACAAATTTTGGGATCATAAATCTGAATCAGACTTACTATATTTAATTGATAAATTAAACAAAAAAGGTATCAGATTTGCATTATCAAATGTAACTCATTATAACGGAAGTAAGAACGATTTATTGATTAAATTTATAAGAAAATATAAAATACACAAGATAAATAGTAACTATATTAGTTACCATAATAATAGCAAAAAGGAAATTACGGAGGTGTTGGTTACTAATTATTAAAACTATGAAAAAGCGACAATCAGAATATAAACCTTTACTATTTACAACAACACTTAGAAATCCCGAGCGATTAAAGTGGTTTTTGGAAGTGTTAAAAAACTATAATGGCGGAATTTTTCAGCGAAATTGACCTCAAGTTGAAAGGAGAACTACTTCTGGCTCCTGTTTACACAGCAACTGTTTGTTAACATGGTAATTATACAATCTTTTTCTACGAACGTCAAGATAATTTTGTTTTCTTTGACATAGAATGGCCTCCATTTCTCCGGACAGTGCCTGAAGCGGTGTAACGTAATTCAGTGAGCTGTGCGGGTCATTGTTGTAGATGTCTTGGAACTTTTTAAACCATTGAAGCACATCATCGACCATGGGAAAATGAGATGGACTATCCCGATGGTACTTCATGGTTTTGACAAGGGCTTCAATCCAGCCAACATCGTCCGGGGTGTTAGGTCTTCCGTAATGGACAGGAAACCCCAGCAGGCTGCGGATATGTTCTTTGGTTTTATTGGCTTTCATGGCAGAACCCCTGTCAGAGTGGGCAATTAGCAAGTCAAGTATGTATTGGGGCGTTGACACCAGCGCTTCATCGACGGCATTGGTCAGGTCGCGGGAAGACACACCGCCCAGGGAGTGTCCGACATGAAGCAGGACTCTCTGTGGAAGCAGGAGCACGGGTATAGCCCAAACGATTACGCCGGAGTCAGTGTCGAACAGTGAACCGTCGTAGCACAGGAGAGAGAAGCCGGCATCCAGCAGGTCATGGGCATCTACGTAAGAAGCCGATTTCCTGCGTACTTTGACTTCTCTGGGGATAGCCGCTGCCTTGAACACTCTGGAAATCGTGCTTATGGAAGCAATGAAATTTCCCGATGTATGGCCATGAACCATCAGGTGGCTCAACGGTTTGTCCGCGAGTTTTTCGTCATAAGCCGTGGAAAGGATTGCCTGCCGTTCTTGGGGCAGGATTTTGTTCCACGAGGTTCGCTGACGATGGGCTTTAGGATTAGCCCACCTGCGGAACTTTCTGGGATTAAGAGAAACAATTTTGCAGGCTTCGGCTTGAGAAATTCCGACGCCGATGGCTTCTTCGATGGCCTTGACCATAAATGTTTTGATCTCTTTACTGAAATGCCCTTTGAGTGTACCCTTGATGCCTAATGCACTCTTTTTTTTAGCAAGGCAAATTCGTGCCCGACGGCAGAAAGTGCCTCTTTTGATTCTTCCAGTTCTTTGAGAACTTCCTGGTGTTCCTCTATGCTGACGACTGATTTTCTCTTGCCCCTTTTTCTGGGTGATGAGAGAGCTTCCAGTGCCGCTTCTTTGATTTTTTTGCGTATAGCAACAAGGTCCCACGGCTTGAGCCAATGCCGTTCCAGTATTTGTTTTACGGGAGCACCCGGAGCCATGCATTCCTGGTAAATATTGAATATCTGTTCCGGGGTAAGTTTTACTTTGTTTTTTATTGATATATTTTCCAATGGTAGCCTCCTTAAAATTATGGGAAATCAGCAAAACTGCCGAATTCCCGGATTTGTTCATTCAAAAATCGCAGGCAGTTTGCCATGCAATGCGTTTTCCCTGTGCAGGTAAGGGTTTCCTGCCTGCTGTTTTAGTAAATTATACTTTTTTTACTTTTCGTTTACAACTGGGGGTAAGAAGTAGTGAATTTCAACTCCATAATGAGGACACTAACGCTGAAAAAGAGGGATGGCAAAATTCTAACCAATGGCTTGGCTAAAAAAATATCTGGAGAAATAATAAGAATTGGATTATACACACCAACAAAATTAAGTAACTTAGTAAAAAATAAAATAAAAGCAAAAGAGCTTTTGACCAATACGGAAGTCACGAAGATACTCAATGATAATCCCCAAAACCACAAAGAGGCAGGCTTTGATAAAGGCTGGCCCTCTAGGTTTGATACATGGTTTAAAATAGCAAAAGAATTAGGCTTTGTTTATTATAAAATCGGAGAAAAAATTAGATTCTCTGAAGTTGGCTTAAGACTTGTTGATAACGAACATCCTGAATTTGAACAACAAGCATTTCTTAATGCTTTTGCTAAATATCAAAGCAACAGCCCTTTTAGAAGAGTATTAAATGAAAATGTTCCGTTTATACTTTTGCTTGAAGTAATTTCAAAACTGAATAAAGATAAAAATTTTAATGGGAGTGGTATTTCAAAATTAGAGTTACCACTAGTTATTTTTTGGAAAAATAATGACTCGGGAAAATTATATCAATTAATAAAAAAGATACGGAAAAAACATGGCTATAATCCAAGCTGGGAAGTAATAATTGATATTTGTGTTAACGGAATCATGAAGGGTAAATTTAAGAAATTCAACCCAAAATCAATTATGGTCGATTATCCAGATGAATTTATAAGAAAAATGAGACTAACGGGATTAATTTCTTTAAGAGGCCGGGGGCGTTTTGTTGATGTCAATAAAAATGAACAGAAGAAAGTTGATTATGCCCTCGCTAATTATTCAGAATATAAAAAATATAAAACAGAAGAAAAATATTTTAAATATATGGCAAAAATTGATAAGAATTTAATTTTATCTAAAAGCAAGCCACTAAGCACTGACGAACAAGATAAGTTTTTAGCTAAGTGGATAAATATATATTCTTGGGATAAGATCAAAGAGGAAATGATTAATTTAGCTAAAAAAAGATTAACCAAGGATGAAATTTTGAAATATCTTTCAAACCCGATAAGACTAGAATTTCTTGTTGCTTTGGCAGTTAAATCAAAATTCCCGGATATAAAGGTTATACCTAATTATCCTTATGATGATGAGGGGTTGCCGATTTCGGCTGCTGGTGGTATTGGCGATAAAGGAGATATTGAGTGCTACGAGAATATCAATGGAATTTTAATTGAAGTCACTATGTCCGAGGGAAGAATACAAACTGTTATGGAAATTTGGCCTATAGCCAGACATTTGGAAGAATTTAGTAAAAACAGCGAAAATTCAATGTGCTATTTTATTGCACCAAGTATATTTAAAGATTCAGAGAGACAGATTGAATTTGTTAAAGAAAAAAACAATCTTTTTATTTTACCAAAGACCATTGAAGAATTTTTGAAGCACATCGCTGGTAGAGAAATATTATATTGTAAATCATAGAATCATTATTCCATTTTTTGGTTAAATATACATCGGGTAAATATAGAAACAGACCGAGTAAAAGGTTTGAATAAAAATCTTATGATGCTGGAGGCATTGAAAAACCATGAGCGATAACAATGATTTTTGGAAGTCAATTTTAAAGACAAAAGTATTCATCAGTTTTGATTATGACCATGATGATGATTTGAAAATTATGCTTGTTGGACAGGCAAAAAACGAAGACAGCCCTTTTCAAATTATTGATATGTCAGTTAAAGAAGAACTTGTAGGAGACTGGAAAGAAAAAGTAAGACAAAGAATAAAAAAAGTAGATCAGGTTATTGTAATTTGTGGTGAACATACTGATACAGCGACAGGAGTCAGTAGTGAGGTTAAAATAACACAAGAAGAAAAAAAACCATACTTTTTGCTTTGGGGACGATCTGATAAAACTTGCGTTAAGCCTAAAGATGCAAAAGAAAGCGATAAAATTTATAGTTGGACCTGGGATAATTTAAGAAAATTACTTAAAGGAGAGAGGTGAATTATGAGTGAATTATTCTCGAAAACCGAAAGAGAATATGGAGTTAATTATCATAATCATCTTTTTGAACAATATAAGTTTTATATCGAAAGCGTAGAAAAAACAAGTTATCGGAGACAATGTGCTAACAACTATTTTGTAACTATTAACACAGCGTTAATTTCTTTAATTGGTTTATCTCTTCAGATTAACGTTTTTAAAAATGCCTCATCAATAAAAATTGTTTTGTCTACACTGGGAATTATTGTTTGTTTTATCTTTTGGTTTTTAATCAGATCTTACAAACAGTTGAATACGGGTAAGTTCACAGTAATTCATGAAATAGAAAAATATTTACCGCTTGCTTTGTATAGATATGAATGGAAAGTTTTAGGGGAAGGGAAAGATACAAAACTATATTATCCCTTTTCACACATTGAGCTTTTAATTCCCTGGGTTTTCGGTATTATTTATTTTGTTTTAGGATTTTGTTCTATATTTTAGGATTATAGAAAGGATTCATTGAAACCATAAAATAACTATTAAGTAATTTTTCGAAAATAATTATAAAAAGAACGAGAATAAGTAAAGATTGTCACCGTTTACATAAGAGAATCTATTTAGCCAACAGGCTGTTGGCCAAATGGGACAAATTCAAAAACAACATGCTTCTGAAGAAATTCTGGGGACACATGCTTAATTGGGTGAAAAAATTGCCAATATAAAATCACACTAAGGATAATTAAGTAATATGTCCCTAAAATTCGTTTTCAATAAATGAAATAAAATACAAAATAGGGGAGGGTATAATATGTCAGAAAAATTTAACGAAGGCGATATCGTTTATCACAAAGCAACATTAAAAAGAGGTGTTATACCAGGTCGATCCACTAGTAAAGCGGACTGGATAATTGTATGGAATGATAGTGTAAGGTCTTCTCATGCAGAAGCAGAATTATATACTGAAAAAGAATATGAAGAAAAATATGGTAGTGGTGTTTCTTTTATCTAATTCAATATAATCCTTAAATTAAGAGATAAATAGATGTCAAAAGATAATAGATTGCCAGATGAGCTTGATAGTGCTCTAAAATTCGGATACGGACACAAAATTGCAAAACTCGCACTTATATGTCTTAGTGGTATGCCGGAAGTTGGGGGAGTTTTCAATGCAGTAGCAGGCGTATGGTCTGAAGCAGAACAAGAATATTTTAAGAAAGTGCTTGCATCCTGGCTTAAGCTTCAAGAGGCTGAGATTAAAGAGATAGGCGTGACATTAGTTGAAGTAATGAATAGAGTTGACACAACGGATCAGAAAGTAAGAGACAGGATAGAAAGCCAAGAATACCTATCTCTAATTAAAAAATGTTTCCGTGATTGGAGTGCTGCTGAAAGCGAACAAAAAAGAATATTGATACGCAATATTTTATCGAATGCTGCTTCTAGTGAAAAAATATGTGGTGATGATGTTATTAGAATGTTCATTGAATGGATTGATCGCTATACTGAAGCACAGTTTTCTATCATTAAAATAATTTACGAAAATCCTGGAATTACAAGATATCAGATATGGCAAAAAATCTATGGACCTACTGTAAGAGAAGATTCCGCGGAAGCCGACTTATTTAGGTTATTCATTCATGATTTAGGTCTTGGTAGGGTTATAAGACAACATCGCGAAAAGGATTACTCAGGAAATTTTATTAAAACACGACAAAAGAAATCAACAACAAACCATATGACTTCTGCATTTGATGATGAAAAACAGTATGAACTTACTGAATTAGGACGATGGTTCGTACATTATGCTATGAATAAAGTAGTTCCTAAGTTAGAGAATGGCAAAAAATAAGAAAGTGATTTGTTTAGCTTTCCGCAAAAATCAATACTCGAAATATGATTCAAATACTACTGACTTTCTTTACGAATAGTTAGTCAAGTTAAGGGACTGTCATATGTATCTACGAAAACTAACCAAACAATTGTTAAAGAAAAGCGAAGAATCAATTCTACTTGCTTTGGAAATTTATAATAAACCTACTGTATTATATCGCCTTGAATCCTTCTGTATTTTTTTTACAAATGCCTGGGAACTGATTCTAAAAGCCTATCTTATTGAACAGTATAAAAGTGCAAAAGTTGTTTTCCTTCGTAAAAAACCGGGCGAAGAAAGAAAAACCATATCCATAGATGATTGTTTAGGAAGAATATTCTCTAATGTAGATGACCCCATCAGAAAAAACATCGAAGATATTTCTGAACTAAGAAATAAAGCAACTCATTTAATAATTCCGGAGTTAGAAGCGTTGTATGTCGGATTGTTTCAAAGAGGGGTAATCAATTATGTGGAACATTTAAGTAAATGGTTTTCCAGGTCTTTAGAAATAACTCCTCGCCTATTAACCATAGCTTTTAGTTTTAATCCAGAAAATGTCGAGCTGATTTCTATTAGAAAAAAGTATGGTGCGGAAGTATCTGTTTTTTACGATATTATCAGACAAAGAATAGCACAGAATGTTGTAAATTATGGAGGCCAGTATTCTATTCCACTAGACTTCAAATTGGCTTTAATAAAAAATCCCAAGAAAGCAGATATTATTTTATCGAGTGGGCAGACCGGTGAATTGAAGGGTCAGTTAATTGAAGTACCTAGAGATCCAGGAAGGACTCATCCGTATTTATCTATGCATATTCTGGAAGAATTTAAAAAAGAGGGCATAGAGCTTTCCTACCACGATATCTTATGCATAAGAGAGAAGGAAAATATAACACCTGAAACCAAACCGGAATATATGTATCAGGACAAAGTTCACAAATACACCTCTCCCCAATATTCACCGCAATTTATAGAATTTGTAAAACATAAGATTGCCACCAATAGCAAATATGTACAGATATGCAATAATCATTATCGAAGCAAAAGAGGTATGAGGGAAAAGACTATTTTGTGAATTCTTGGTTACAGGGGCGTTGTGCAGTTATTAAAGTTATTTGATTTCTCAAACTTTCATCAGAAATCAATACACGAAATAAGAGTCAAAAACTACCGCCTTTCTTCACAAATCTTTAGAAGAGGATTTTTGGTAAGGGGCAAAAGAATTCGGAGACATATTACTTAATTACAAAAGTAAATATGTAAAGACTGTCACCGAATTACGAATGAAGAAACCGAAATATAATACATCGGATTTACTTAATATACCGGGGGTTGGCATAAATATAGCAAAGGATCTCCGGGATTTAGACGTATATAAAGTAGAACATCTAAATGGAAAAAATCCGGAAATACTTTATAAACGATTATGCGATTTAAAAAAATGCCATATTGACAGGTGTGTCTTATATGTGTTCCGTTGTGCAGTTTATTTTGCTGAACATAAAAAGCATAACGCCAAACTATTAAAATGGTGGAACTGGAAGGATTAGGCTAAACTTCTAAAAGAATTTGGTGATATACACCGATGGAATCTAAAAACAACTCTAAAGTCATTTTATACACCAGCCCCAATGGGCAGGTGAAGATTGATGTTTTCTTGCAGAATGAAACTGTCTGGTTAACACAAAAAAAGATGGCGGAATTATTTAGTGTGGAAACCCATACGATTAATTACCACATCAAAGAAATTTTTGATTCGGGTGAATTACAGGAGAATTCAGTTATTCGAAAAATTCGAATAACTGCCGCAGATGGAAAATTCGGGGGACACATTAATTATAAATGAGGCGGGTTTAATGTATCCAGAAGCAAAAATTGCAATTTTCAAAGGCAAAAGTATCAGAAAGACCTTGTATCAAAATGAATGGTGGTTTTCGGTGGTTGATGTATGCGCAGTGCTTACTGATAGTGCTGATGCAGGTGCGTACTGGCGGAAGTTGAAGCAGCGGTTAAGAGAAGAAGGAAGCGAGGTCGTGACATTTTGTCACGGACTGAAATTGGACGCACCTGATGGTAAAAAATACGAGACCGATTGTGCTGATACTGAGGGTATTTTCCGCATCATTCAGTCAATTCCTTCACCAAAGGCGGAACCTTTTAAGCGATGGCTGGCAAAAGTTGGTTATGAACGCATTCAGGAAATAGAGAATCCGGAACTTGCCACAAAAAGAACAAGGTTACTTTATAAACTCAAAGGATATAGCGACGACTGGATAGAGAAGCGAATGAGAGGGATTGCTATCAGGGAAGAATTAACCGATGAGTGGCAAAAACGCGGGGCAGAAGAAGATAGGGATTATGAAATATTGACAGCGGAAATATCAAAGGCGACTTTTGGCATTACTCCTTCTGAATATAAGGAACTCAAGAAGCTTAATCGCGAAAATCTGCGCGACCATATGGGTGATTTTGAACTAATTTTTACAATGCTTGGCGAACGTTCTACGACAGAAATTCACCGCAATGAAGATTCCAGAGGCATGGGAAAACTTAAAGCAGATGCTCTGACGGGCGGTAACATTGCCGGCAATGCAAGAAAAGCTTTAGAAAAGAAGCTCAATCGAACGATTGTTTCCAGTCATAACTATTTGAAAGAAAGTGAATCTAAGAAAAAGATAAAATAAATTTCGGGAACACATTACTTAATTACAAAAGTAAATATGTAAAGACTGTCACCGAATTACGAATGAAGAAATCGAAATATAATACATCGGATTTACTCGATATCCCGGGGGTTGGCATAAATATAGCAAAGGATCTCCGGGATTTAGACGTATATAAAGTAGAACATCTACATGGAAAAAACCCGGAAGTGCTTTACAAGCAATTATGCGATTTAAGAAGATGTCGTATTGATAGATGTGTCTTATATGTGTTTCGCTGTGCGGTTTATTTTGCTGAGCATAAAAAGCATAATGCCCGGCTATTAAAATGGTGGAACTGGAAAGACCAGTTATGAAAAGACCTAAACTAGGACAGCATTTTCTGGTTGATAAGAATATTGCAAGAAAAATCGTGGACAGCGCCAGTTTGACCAAAAAAGACACAGTCATAGAAATTGGGCCCGGTAAAGGCGTACTGACAGAACTTATCCTGCCAAAAGTAAAGAAACTCATATGTATTGAGATTGACGGGACGCTGGTCGCTTATCTTAAGAGAAAATTTGCCGGCTATAGAAATCTAAAAATTATCCCTGCTGATTTTTTGTCCTGGAAGCCACCAAAAACTATTCTGAAAAAATCAGTCCCGATAAAATTCATTTCAAATTTACCCTATTATATTACAACGCCTATAATAAAAAAGATATTTAACTATAAAAACTGGTCAACAGCAGTCCTTACAGTCCAGAAAGAAGTGGGTGAACGCATGCTCGCTGAACCAGATACAAAGAATTATGGAGCGCTTACACTGTTTGTAAAATATTTCTGTAATGCGGAAAAGGTAGCGGGAATTACCAGTAAATGTTTTTATCCGGAGCCAAAAGTTGATTCTATAATATTAAAACTGGGGAGAATTAAGACGAGAGGGTCAAGAAAATTTTATGAATCTTTTTCCAGAATCGTAAATTCAGCGTTTAAATATCGCAGAAAGACTGTGGTTAATTCCTTAAACAGGGCTTTGGGATTGGATAAAACACTGATACGCGGGGTACTTTCTGGGTCAGGTATAGATCCCTCATTAAGAGCGGAAAATATCTCTTTTGAAAAATACATTAACCTCACCAGTTCATTCAAAAACTATCTGTTAAGTTAATTTTTTACTGATTT
>MNXB01000030.1:530-6465 GCA_001871125.1 Elusimicrobia bacterium CG1_02_37_114 | reverse complement strand
TATTTTCTACAAATCCCCTTGCTTCTGAAATTAGTTTGTTCATTTTCCAGTTGCCGGCAACTATTGGTTTTCTCATACTTTTTAGTCCTTTCTTTATATTATTATATTAAAAAATTATAACAAATTTTTTAAAAGTATGCAAATTTTCAGGAAAGTATGGGGACGGTTCTAATTCTTATTTCAACGCTTAGGAAATTATAAAAGGGTAAACCCTTAATTCCTGGAGTAAACCCTTAATTCCTGGAGTAAACCCTTAATTCCAGGAATTTACCCTTTAGGGTTTTATTCTTCAGGATTTTACTTTAAAAGTAATATGAGACCAATAAGGAGGGCGATAACTAATAGCATGATTTTATTTATATTTTTTACTCTGTGCACTCGTGAATTTAATTCTATCTGTAGCGGCCCTTCGGGTTCAGAAAGTTCCTGAAAGCATACGGCGCAGTATCTGCGGAAAAGTTTATTTTGGGACCCGCAGTTTGGACATATTATGGTTTTTTTGGTAAACGCAGGGTGCATTAAATTTCTCCTAATATCTGTTTTACTTTTTTCAGTACCGTGTTAATATCAAATGGTTTTATAATGTAACCCGCAGCACCCAGAGACATTGCCTTTTCAATATCTCCAATCAGAGTTTTTTCTGTACACATAAGAACAGGTATGTTTTTTGTAGCGGGAGTGGATTTTAAGACTTCCAGAACCTGTAAACCATCCAGATGAGGCATCATAATATCAAGAATAATCAAATCGGGTAATATTTTCTTTGCCTTAGCAAGAGCGTCATTACCATTAGAAGCGGTTTCTGTCTGGTATTTGTGGTTTATTAAAACATGTGAGAGGAGGGTGCATATGTTTCGTTCATCGTCAGCTATTAGAATTTTTTTCATTATTGTTAATTGTCAATGGGGAGAGTAAAGGAGAATTTACTCCCGGCACCTTCTGGCTGACAGGGGCTTTCTACCCAGATTTTTCCACCGTGTAACTCTATTGCCATTTTACAAAAGGTTAACCCGAGCCCGGTGCCCGTCCTTAAATGCGCACGTTTACGCTCCACCTGGACGAATTTTTCAAATATTTTTGTTTTGTATTCTTCAGGCACACCGCTGCCGTTGTCTTCAACTTCAAACTGGATTGTATTGTTATTAATGTTTTTTATGTTCAGCCATATTTTTCCATGGCTCGTTGTATGGCATAAAGAATTGTGTAACAGGTTATTTAATACACGTTTAATTATCTGCGAATCAATTCTTAAATTCGGTATCGCCCCTTCATAATTCACGCTGAATTGCTTGTTTTCAACCTGAGTCAATAATGTGAACTGTTCCGCCGTGCCCTGTAAAAATGTTTTTAGTTCTATATTTTCTTTTCTTAATTCAAGTTTATCTTCTTCCATCCTTGATATATCAAGTAAGTTCTGTATAATACCGAGCAAACTATCAACTGAATTTTTTATGATTGAAATGATTTCCTTCTGTTCTTTTATGTCTTTGCCTGTTGACAGGAGATAGTCTATGCTCCCGATTACCCCGCTTAAAGGACTTTTCAGGTCATGGACCACCATAGATATCAAATCCTGTCTCAGTTCCTCTAATTTGCGCAGTGATTCTGCCATACTGTTGAATGCATTTGCAAGTTCTTCAATTTCATCACCTGAATTGATTTTTATTCGTGTATCAAACTTCCCTTCTGAAATTTTCCCTACAAAATTACGCAGTTTGGCAAGTGGATTCAACAGCCCGCTGACAAATTTTATCCCCAAAAATAAAAATAAACCGCTGAATACTATTGACCATAGGACACTCTGGAAAATCATCTCTTTTGCGGGTTTGCGAACCTCACTGTAAGGGAGCTGTGCAATAACTGCCCAGTTGAGTTCCGGAATGGTTCCGTACAAAGACGCAACCCTCTCACCTTTTTCATCATTATATATTTCCCAGGAAGTCTTTTTCCTGTGGTTCAGGAAGTTTTTTACTATGGATAAATTAGCAAAATCAGTATGTGCAATTACTCTTTCCTTATGTGGATGAGCGATAAGAATGCCGGTATTGTCCACAACAAACGCGTAGCCTCTCTTGCCTATTTCTATTTCCGAGATTAGTTCCCATATATTCTCTAAATTTAGTTTTACAAGCAGTACATTACCGTTTCCCCTGCAGGATATAATCTGATATGGCAGACGCAATGCCGAAAAGAGTACAGGACTTATATAATAGTTTTTATTTTTTGCTTCATAGAATTCTTCCCGTTTTTTTCGGTTCATTAAGTTTTTTTGACTAACGCACTTTCCATTTTTAGAAGAAATCTTGACAACCTCCTGTCCCCGGGCGTTCATTAAAACTATTTCCATAATGTCAGGATTTAACTTTAATATGTCAGTAAAAGTTGAAATAATTTTCAACTCACTCATCTTCTGGTAATTCTGCCTGGCAAGGCTGGAGACGAGGTTTCTTGTGTAATCCATTGACAGATAAATCCTGTCCGCGACACGGTTTATTATTTCCTGTTGTTGGTGATATATTGAGTTGTCCAGAGATTTGTTACTTATTGAAATGATTATTATTGTAATGAAGGCAATTGGGATAATTGTAGATAGAGTAAATAAGATAAGAACTTTTGTCCTTAAGGATTTAACTTTTATATTTAACATATTCTCGGCAACTGGTCACCGACCAGCATATCAACTATACGCGTTCCACCGGAGACAGTACTTAAAATAACCTTACCTCTGGCAGAAGGAATAACTTCACCTATTACCTGACTTTGTTCGCCCAGAGCATCATTTTTCATTACTTTTATTACTTCATTTGCGTCGTTTTTATCCACAATAACCACAACCTTTCCTTCATTGGGTATGTATAACGGGTCAAACCCGAGCAACTCGCATATAGACCGGACATTATTCCTGACAGGAATTTTCTTTTCCTCAAGGACTATACCGATATTTTTTCCTTCTGTAATTTCATTCAGTGTGGTTGCAAGACCGCCTCTCGTAGGGTCTCGCATGAATTTTATTTTTGCTCCGGTGGTTATAATCTTATGGATTAAATGATTCAGTGGTGCACAGTCACTCGCTATTTTTGTCTTAAAATGGAATTGCTCCCTTGCCTGGAGTATCGTTATGCCGTGGTCACCAATTGTACCATTTATAATAACTTTATCACCGGGGACGATTTTATTCATTGACATATCCGGGTTTTGCTTAATTATACCTATACCGGCGGTATTAATAAAAATCCTGTCACACGAACCTTTCTCTACGACTTTTGTATCGCCGGTAACAATCTTAACTCCTGCTTCATCAACAGTGTTTTTCATTGAACTGACAATTTTTTCCAAATCATTAATAGAAAATCCTTCTTCAATTATAACTCCGCAGGAGATAAAAAGTGGTTTAGCACCCATTACCGCTAAATCATTTATTGTCCCGCAGACAGATAATTTACCTATATCACCACCCGGGAAGAATATTGGTTTTACGACATAGGAATCCGTAGTAAAACATATTCTTGAATGGTCAGTAAGCCATGGGAGTTGAAGGACAGCAGAGTCATCAAGGGAATTTAAAATTTCATTATCAAATTTCTTTCTGAAAATACCATTAATCAGTTCATGGGTAAGTCTTCCGCCGGAGCCATGCGTCAATAATATTTTGTCCATGATTTTATTCAAAATATGCAGAGAAAAGATATTCTATTCTGCAGAGATTCTCCTGAATGGAATAAGGCATTATTTTCGCAAAAACGTCAAGTTTAACAAGTGCATTCGCAACAGCATCCTCTTTTGCAATGCTATGAACCCTGTCAACCATTCCCAGATTTACTAATTCTATTTGTTTGTAAAACTTTTTTAGTCCCTCCAAACCCCAGTCTGCTTTTTTGCCTTTATTTACTAAGAAATACTGTCCCAGTAAGTATATACTTATAGAACGAAATATGGTTTCTTCAGAAGTTGCAAGCGGTAGATGAAAACGCACCATTGGTTTGAGTTTATTCATGTTGGGACACCCGCTTGTTACCATATATATTCCTAACAATGAACTTATGGAATCCTGGACACTTGTCGTTTTAGTAAAGTCCCTTTCTTTAGTCTCAATTACTACATTGACCTTCTTGTATGAAATTAAATCCTTGAAAGCTTCCATAAATTCAACAAGGTTTACTGCAATAGGACAATATTTGTTTGTTTTTGGGTCAAGCGGACAATTCTGGCACTGGTGAAAATTAAGTTTTGCCCACTCAGGTTTTTCATCTGTTTTTTTGACAGGAATATAGTTAAAAGTTACGGGATTGAGGTTTACTTCAAATCGTTTTTCTTTTCCGTCTTCAAAATTAAATTTATAAACGTACTTAATGGTTTCATCGCTTCCCTTCATGATTTAATCTCCTTCGCCTTGCGAATATTTATAATATGCAGCACAGGTGCCCTCAGATGATACCATGCACGCCCCGACAGGATTTTCAGGGGTGCATTTTTTACCAAATAAACTACAATCAGTAGGGATTTTTCTCCCGCATAATATTTCACCGCATATACAACCTTTAGGTTCTTTTGCCCGTTCTACTGTAACTTGAAGATTTCGTTCTATGTCAAAATTTCCGTATTCTTCTTTTACTTTAAGTCCGCTGTCAGGTATATTCCCTATCCCGCGCCAGTTACTCCCGGTTATCTCAAATACATTATACATTATTTTTACTGCTTTTGGGTTGCCTTCGGGTCTTACTGCTCTGCGGTACTGTATTTCAACTTCACTCCTTCTTTCTTTGACCTGTTTAAGCAACATATAAATTCCTTCCAGAATGTCCACAGGTTCAAATCCGGTTATAACACAGGGAATTTTGTGTTTTTTAGCAATAAATTCATAGGGTTTCGCGCCTATTATTGCACTAACATGGCCGGGACATATAAACCCGTCTATGTTCAGACTATTTTCTGAATTAACCAGGATTTTCATCGCGGGAGGTATTAGTTTGTTTCCCGCAAAGATAAACCAGTTCTTCAATTTTTGCCTCTTTGCTTCAAAGAGCGTTACCGCAATGGTGGGTGTTGTGGTTTCAAACCCGACAGACAAAAATATTACTTTTTTGTCAGGATTAGCTTTTGAAATATCCAAAGTTTCCTGTGGTGAATAGATAATGCGGACGTCTGTATTATTTAGTTTTTCTTTTTCTAATGATGAAGACGAACCCGGCACACGGTACATATCACCGAAAGTTGTAATGATTATGCCGGGATGGCGGGCATAAGCGATAGCTTTGTCCATGTATTCGTTCGGTGTGACGCATACAGGACAGCCGGGACCCGAGATTAAATTTACATTTTTGGGCAGAAGTTCCCTTATACCAGCACGGAAAATTGCCGTCGTATGTGTCCCGCACACCTCCATCAATAAAATGGGGTCAGGTAGGTCTTGCCTGCCCGTTGACAGTCGGGACATTATAGTTTACCCTCTGCATCCCTTAATTCATTAAAGAGTTTCAGGGTCTTGCCTGCCTCTTTTTCATCAAGTTTCTGGATGGCAAATCCAGCGTGGATTATTACATAGTCACCGACTTTCACGTTATCCAGTAACTGAAGATTGGCTTTGTACTGCACATTGTTTGTTTCAACAATGCCTGTATTATCAGTTTTCTCTATTACCCGCATCGGTATTGCTAAACACATATTTTGCCTGCCCCCCCCTTAGTTTATCGTACTACTCAACATTTGTGAAGAAGATCGTTACTCTCACACCACTTCTGACAACTACAAAAACTGGTGAAAGTTATAGAAATCAGAACTGTCCCCATTTTATACAACTTATTTAATGAATTACTATTTATTTACTATTAAATTTAATAACATACTCAAACATAATAGAATAAAGCCCACAAAAGGTTCGTATATTCTATTCTTTTCATTACTAATTTTAACATATTTAGATGATAATTTTTCAAAA
>MNXB01000030.1:0-402 GCA_001871125.1 Elusimicrobia bacterium CG1_02_37_114 | reverse complement strand
TCCGAAATCACCGATTTATACGCTCCTTTACGATGAAAAAACAATGAAGGATTTTTTCCGGCCGGATAAAATAAAAACATCTTTCATGCAGAGATTGCCATTTGCTGCCGGCCACCACAGGGGATTTCTTTTGTTTATGCCTATGGCCATTGAGCAGTTTGATTTTTCAAAATATAATGTTGTTGTGTCCGATTCGGCAAGTTATGCCAAGGGAGTGATTACCAATCCGGAGACGCTTCATATCTGCTATTGCCATACTCCGCTCCGTTATGCGTGGGATGACTCTCAAAAGTACATCAAGGAATTTCCTGTATCCCGGCTGATAAAATCAGTTTTGCCGATTTTAATGAGTTATATAAGAATTTGGGACAGGCAGGCCTCAAAAAGAGTTGATAAATTTAT
>MNXB01000099.1 GCA_001871125.1 Elusimicrobia bacterium CG1_02_37_114 | reverse complement strand
TGGCAATACCTAATATCATAAAACAGTCAGAACCGCCGATAATTATAAATGTCTTTTTAGCTGAACTAGTAATGTCTCCGCTGCCTATGCTAATCTGTATCAGCAGGTAAAGAGTCATCCCCAAAAAGCCCCAGAAGACGAGCAATAGAATCAGGTTATTTGAAAGGACTGCCCCGAAAGCAGCTCCTAATGTCCAGAGAATATATGTATAATAATCATTCAGACGGGCTGGTAAAATATTCAGATTAGACATAAACTTTAGTGAATAAAGAACAATCAGAAAACCAAAAAGTCCTATGAATGGGACAATAAACCTGCTGAGGGAATCAATCAAAAATAATTCACTGTTTAATTCCGGAATTTTTAAAAAGACAACTATTGATAATACAAGTACACATATCGTCAATACAACCGATATTATTTCAGAAAACAGTTTCCTGTTTATGATAATACACAACAAACCCGCAACAATTGGTAATAATATTAAGTAAAGAATTGAGTTCATAATTAATTAAATCCCCCTAAACTAATATTCCCCCTTTACCGAAGTAGGTTCCGTAGGAACAAAAGGGGGATTGAGGGGGATTCTTTTTTTTATCCTCTCAGTTTTTTCCTGTGATAATCTCAACAAATCTTCCCAGCCGAATATTTTTTTATTGGTTTTTTCGTCAAGGACAGCAGAACGTTCAGTGCAACAGTAACACGGGTCAACAGCAGCGAGCGTAATTGCAGCATCGGAAATTGTCCCCCGTGTGCAGGCGACCTGGTTAGACGGTATATTCATATATGACGGAGCACGGACTTTATACCTTGCAGGACGATTTGCACCGTCTGACAGGACATAGTGAAATACTTCACCACGAGGAGCTTCATAGTGTCCTATTCCTTCACCAGGCGGAAAAGATTTTACTTTTGCATCTATTTCACCCTTAGGTTCCTTCTTCAATCCTTCAAGACAACCCTTAATTATTTTTACTGATTCATACATTTCAAGTACTCTTACGACAACTTTATCAAATACATCACCGTTTGGGGTAACAATAACTTTCCAGTCAACTAAAGGATATGCAGCACACGGGTCATCTCTCCGGACATCTATGTCAACACCGCTTGCACGGGCAGTAGGTCCTACCACACAATAATCAATTGCTTCCTGTTTGGTTAATATCCCAACCCCTTTTGTCCGTGCATGTATTACAGGGTCATCCATAACCGCACCTTTAAACATATCAAGTGCAGGTATTAAATCATCACACATTTTATTTATCTGCGGTATGTCGTTGTTGTCTATGTCCTGTCTGACACCGCCTATCTTGAACATAGCATAGTGGTTTCTGTTGCCTGTAATAAATTCACATATATCCAGGACAGGTTCGCGGTATTTCCATGCCCACATCCAGACAGTATTATATCCCAGGAAATGACCTGCAAGACCAAGCCACAACAAATGCGAATGTAATCTTTCAAGTTCAGCGATAATGCACCTTATATATTTTGCTCTTATTGGAACATCAACCCCGCATAAATCTTCTACTGCATTTACATGGGCGAACGGATGAGAGCAAGAACAGATACCGCAGATACGTTCCACAAGAAATACTACCTGGTCAAAGTGTCTTGTTTCACAAAGTTTTTCTATACCGCGGTGTTGATATCCGAGTTCTATATCAAGTTTGGTGACCTTCTCACCTTCTACGTACAACTTGAAGTATTCAGCTTCTTCCTGTAGAGGATGGTAAGGTCCTATTGGTATAATTGTCTGCTTTTTTTTATCTTCCACTTGAAATTCTCCCATTCAAGTGTCCCTCCTGCCAGTTTTACACTAGTAAAACTAGGGGGGACTATTTTTATCTCACTCTCTTGGTTTCTGCCTCAACGGATAAACACCCTCGGGGAAATCCGGCGCAAGTAACAACCGTTTTAAGTTCGGGTGATTCTTAAAATTTATCCCGAGCATTTCCCACATTTCCCGTTCTATCCATTCTGCACCTGTTATTATAGATGTAATTGACTCAATTTCAGGAGCATTTTTGTCTAATGCCACTCGCAAAGAAAATATTTTTCCCGTTTTATCATGAGAAAAATGGTAAAGAATCTCAAAGCCTTGCGGTGTGTGCGTTCCCGTAGCAATGGCAAACCTGCATTCAATGTCCCTGAACATAATTTTTGCCGACGGAACTATTTCTTTAGCGTCAATATCAATATAATACCGCTGTTCGTTCTTTTTGAAGAATTTATTTATTTTCTTATCAAGTTTCTGCTGAACTTCTTCTACTACGTTCATTTAAAATCCTTTTTAAATCCCCTTTTTATTCCCCCTTTATCAAGGGGGGATTGAGGGGGATTTTTATTTATTTTTTGCCTTCAATGCTTTTATTAATTTCACCACTCCCATAATCATTGCTTCAGGCTTAGGCGGACAGCCGGGGATATAAGCATTAACAGGGATAATTTCATCAAGCGGTTTAACAAAACTGTACGAATCCCTGAAGAAATTACCGCCGCAGGCACAGGTACCTATTGCTATGACCACACCGGGTTTTGGCATTTGTTCATATAAGTATTTAATTTTCTTTGCTGTTTTATAATTCGGGAAACCGGTCACAAGCAGTGCATCAGCATGTCTTATACTTGAGGCAAGGACAATGCCGAACCTTTCCACATCATATCTGGGGGTGAGTAAGTCAAGTATTTCTATGTCGCAGTTATTGCAGGGACTGCAGGCTGCGTGAAATACCCAGATAGATTTTGTTAATGCTTTCAGTGTCAGTTTCATATTTTACCCCCTCACCTTGATCCTCTCCCTCGAGGGGAGAGGGTAGGGTGAGGGTGAATGATTTTATTATAATCCGTAAGAAGCCAGAACGACAGATATTAAAGACAATAATGTCACCCAGGTCCAGAAAAACCGGACTGCCTGGTCAATCCTGACTCTCGGATTTGTGTTCCTGATTAGTACAACGACTACAAGTAATATTACATATCCTAATATATTTCCCCAAAAATTCAGAGCAGGGAAAAACAACAGCACGGTTAAACTCGGGACGACAAACAGCATGCTCCATTTAGTAAGTTTAAAAATACCGAGCGGAGGACCTGAGTATTCAATAAAGGGTCCTGCAATTATTTCCTGTTCTGCTTCAGCCATGTCAAAAGGGACAAGTCCAAGTTTCGCCTGCGTGCATAAGACCATTACAATAACTGCAATTATACCGGAAACCGAACCGATAAAAGGACCTTCAGTCCATTGATATTGAACTATTTCCCCCAGCCTTATACTGTTTGATTTAATTATAGGAACCAGGATCGCAAACAGATAAGGCAGTTCATACGAGAGAATCAGTTTCATCTCCCTGCTCGCACCTATTGATGCAAGTGGGTTCTTTGATGCAAATCCGCTGAGTATTATCATAATTGAAGGTATCGTAAGTAAATATACCGTCACAATCAAATCACCTAAAAAAGTTTTGCCCGGTGATAACAGGGTATTCCACACAATAGTGGATACAATGACTATTGACGTCAGTGCAAAAACTGGTGCAAGCAAAAAGGTCGTTTTTGATGCCCCAACAGGGACCATTGTTTCCTTACCTAAAAGTTTAACAAAGTCATACAATGGCTGTAACAGCGGTGGACCTTTACGCCACTGCACACGGGCAGTAACCTTGCGGTCAACATAACTTGCGAATAGACCTGCGACTGCCGTAAAAATAAATCCCGGGAAAATTAAATAATTAAATAATATGTTCATTCTTCAAGTAAAATCCTGAAGGATTAACTCCAGGAATTAAGGGTTTACCCTTTTATACTTAAACCGGTCATTCAATTTATGGAACGGTATTTCCATTTCTTTGTTCCACAATAACCCGCGTATAGCCAGGTTATCACTCAGGAGATATATATTTTTCCCTTTTTCTTCTTCTATTTCAATATATTCCAGTGCTTTTTCCGGGCAGGTTTCCACACATAAAGGTGATTTGCCGTTTGCCCTGCCGATACAGAAATCGCACATAGAACTTTTATAATCCAGTATGTCAAGCGTAATCACGCCAAAAGGACAGGCGATACTGCAGGTCTTACAGGAAGTGCATCGCATTGAATACCTTTGCAGGATACCATTCCCGTCTTTTTCAAGAGCCTCATTAGGACAGGAAGTAACACAGAACGGTTCCTCACACCTGCGACACACTAAATACTGTGCTGCACGGGCAAGAAGTCTTTCCACACCATTATTTTCAACTGGAATATGCATTACGTCACTTGAATGATAGAAATAACTGCATTTCGCAGTGCATTTCCCGAAGGGACATTTATAACATTTTTCTATATCAACAACTAATTTCTTCACTCGTAAATTCCTTTTTAATCCCCTTTTTATTCCCCCTTTAATAAAGGGGGAATGAGGGGGATTTTCATTTCATGCCCATATTTCCGGCTGGTCCTTTAATTGTTCATAGGTAAACACAGGTCCGTCCTTGCACACAAAATATGGTCCTATTGCACAGTGACCGCATTTGCCTATACCGCAACTCATATTTCTTTCCATTGAAAGGTATATATCTTTAGGTGAATGTTTTAATTCCAGCAGTTTAAGTGTTGCAAATTTCATCATTATAGGTGGACCGCATACTATAGAAACGCAGTTATCTAAATTGATTTTAACTTTGTCTAACAGACAGGTAACAACGCCGATTGTTTCATGCCATTTGTGTCCTTCGGGACATTTATCTATGCTTCGCAGTATTTCTAATCCTTTTATTTTCAGCCAATCAGGGAAAAGGTATTTATATACAATGTCATCCGGTGTCCGGGAACCATAGCAGAGAATTATGCGTTTAAATTTTTTGATTTCATGCAGTAAAGTGAATAACAGTGCTCTTAAAGGAGCGAGCCCCACTCCTCCTCCGACAATAAAAACTTCTTTGTTATGAAATTTTTCTATAGGATAGCCATTGCCTAAAGGTCCGCGGATACCTACCGGGTCGCCTTCTTTCATTGAATGAAGTTTTTCTGTTGCAAGGCCTACCTTCATAACCGTTACATCTAATGTTTCTGTCTCATACTGGGATGATGACGGTGTAAAAGGAGCTTCGCCTACGCCGGGAATCGTAAGTTCAATGAATTCGCCTGCTTTAAAGTTTATAGGCTCTTCCGGCCGCAGGACAAAGGTTTTTATATTTCCTGTTTCGTCAATTATCTTTTCTATTTTTGCCGGTGTCGCAAGATACGGATTCTTCATAGTTTTCAGTAAAATCCTGAAGGATAAAACCCTAAAGGGTAAATTCCTGGAATTAAGGGTTTACCCTTTTATACTTTCCTAATCTTTTAAATTAACTCAGAGACAACCTTTCGTATATCAATTTTACCGGGGCAGACATCAATACATCTGCCGCATCCTGTGCAGGCGTACATATTAAAATTTACCATCCGCCAGTTGAGTTTACATTCATACCTGTTCCTGAACCTTTCATACAATTTCGGACGAGGGTTAAGTCCTCCACCCACTCTTCCATAACCTGTTACCTGGCAGGAATCCCAGTAGCGGACCTTTTCAAACGGGTTTTCCTTTGATTTATTGGATTCGGCAAGAAAGAAACAATAACAACTCGGGCAGATATTTGTGCATCCATAACACTGCACGCAGGTTTTTGAAAGTTCCTTCCATTTATCCGAATGAAATTTTGTTTCAAACAATTTTTGTAAATCAGTGTCTTTAACTTTATTAAAATCCTTATTTATTTGTTCAAGTTTTTCTATTGCGGATTCCCGCATTTTATCCCGTCCGGACAACTGTTCCTTAGAGGTGTCTTTGAAATATGTTTGCACCTGGTCAACAATTTTCTGACCTTTTACAGAGCCAATTTCTACTACATAACCGTTGTGGACGGGTGAAAAATTCAAATCAAAACCATCTTCCGGGTAAGGTTTACCTTTAATATAAGTACAGAAACATGTTTTCTGCGGGTCGGGACAGTCGCTTGAAAAAATTAGTGTTGACTTGTTGCGCACTTCATAATAAGGGTCCTGCGGGTCAGCGAGGAACATATTGTCAAGTATTTTTCTTGCCTTTATATCACAGGATTTCGCACCGAAGACTATATTGGATTTTTTAGGTATTTTTGGTTCTTTTAATTGGTCTATATGAGTTAGTAAAAATGATTTTAATGGCACAAGAGAACGGACACTGTCTATGTTCAGTTCCGGTATAACCTCATCTTTTGAAAGTTTTTCATAGGAAAGATTATTGGTGAGATAATATATATTGTTATCTATGGAGAGAATTTTTAGAACCGTTAAGATATCTTCTTTATTTATAAACTGTAGATTCATAAAAACTGTTGTAATTCGTCCCAATAAATTGGGACGCTACTGTAGCGTCCAGTTTCAACTGGACGAATTCTGAACAAAAGACTTCATTGTTATAAAAAGTGATAAGTATAACAAATAAAGAAATGTTTGTCAAGTCTTCGAATCAAATCATCTATAATGTTACCATGGGGGTCAATGTCAAATCATCCAAAATGTTACCAAAAAAGGGACAGGATAATGGGAAATAAAATATCTTTCTCAAAACATGTGGTGTCAGAACAGGGTAAGTATCAGACCATTACCGAGTCCTGTTTGAGTGTCCCTAACCCCCTTTCCGTGCGATTTTTGGTGTACCTATTGTCTGCAGGTGCTAATATTATTAATTCTTTCTGTTATAATGTAATCCCGGAGGTGGGATTACATTATGAACTTAAAATTTAAAATGGACTACTTGAAAA
>MNXB01000081.1 GCA_001871125.1 Elusimicrobia bacterium CG1_02_37_114 | reverse complement strand
TACTCCATTCCCACTCTGATATGTTATTGACAAGGTTGGCACGGACTGGATTCATGTGTATATACCTTATCAACTCAAGCAAATATCTATCTTTCTGACATAATATAGATTTATATCGTCCTTGAAATACATGCCCGACTTTTTTATACTTGAAATTATACAACTTTGCATATCTTGTTAATAGAATTTCCATTACCCGCGATAATCCATCACTCAATGTTTCTAGAATTAAATGAAAATGATTGGGCATCAAAATATAACCATGAAGTATAAATGGACTGCGTTGCTGGGTTAATTTTAAACAATTGAGAAAATTTCTGTAATCAAAGTTGTTAAAAAATATTGACTGTCGATTATTCCCGCGATTTATAACGTGGTACAACGCTCCCTTAAATTCTATTCTTGGTTTACGAGACATATTTAAATTCTATAAAATAAATGTAAATAAGTAAAGACTGTCACCATGAATCATGAATACTTTTGTTTAGATTGGGGGACGTACCATTTGATAAAATTCCAACCTAAACCTATTGGTGCGACTTCTACGTTCTGTATTCTTTTATGGACTACAGGCAGTGATTCAGGATAATAAAGAAATACATACGGTATGTCGTGATGTATAAGTCTGTGTATCTCCTTATAAATCTCCTGCCTTTTCTTAATGTCAAAAGTTCTTCTGCCTTTTTCAAGCAACTCGTCAACTTTTGGATTTTTGTATGAAACGAAATTATACTGCCCTTCCTTTGTTTCTGCTGAATGCCATATGGCATACTGGTCAGGATCACGGGCTAAGGACCAGCCAAGTATCACAGCATCAAAATCCCTCTTATCAATAAAGTTATGTATAAATGTACTCCACTCAATTATTCTGATATTTACTTTAATACCGATTTTCTTAAGCTGGCTTTGGATTATCTCAGCGGATAATGCACGCATTTTATTTCCCTGATTGGTTATAAGAGTGAATTCAAATTTAGGTATTCCGATTTTTTTATTATCAAGCCAGCCATCATTATCCGAATCTTCAAACCCGGATCTTTTCAGCAACTCTTTTGACTTCTCAGGAGCGTATTCGTAGTCAGTTATGTTTTCATCGTATGCCCAGGATTGAGGCGGGAAAGGACCGTCCGCTGGTTTTCCCATTCCGAGAAGGACTCCAGCAACTATTTCTTTCTTGTTTATTGCCTGGGCTATTGCCTGTCGGATATTCCTGTCCTTGAAAAGTTTATGGTTTAAATTAAACCCCAGGTACGTATATGCAAATGAGGGGTAACGAAACTTGTTGTGATTTTTGAAAAATTCAGGGTATGCTTTATACTGGTCAGGTGTAAGTCCCATTGAATCTATAGAATCGTTCCTTAGTTCTAAAAACTGGACTGCCTGGTCAGGTATGGTTTTGATTATGATCCTGTCAATATATGGTCTCCCTTCAAAATATTCATTATTTGCTACCAGGACAATTTTTTCGTCTGTTTTCCATTCAACAAATTTGTACGGACCCGTGCCTATAGGCTTGCGGTTTGCAGGATTAGCGTTGAAATCACCCGATTCAAATATGTGTTTCGGCACTATACCCATACCCCAGGATTCAAGTGCAGGTGCGAAAGGTTCCTGGTATGTTATCCGGAGAGTATATTTATCAATGATGTCCAGGCTCTTTACTAACTTGTAATCGCTTGAATACGGTGTTTTTGTTTCAGGGTCAATAAGTTTTTTATAGGTGAATTTAACATCTTCTGCAGTAAAAGGAACACCATCGTGCCATTTGACATTTTTCCTCAGTTTAAAGGTTATTACCAAACCATGATTTGAAATCGTCCACCTCTCAGCCAGGTCACCTACAAGTTTTATGTCTCTGTCATATTTGACAAGACCATTGTAAACATACCCGTTGACTGAACCGGAAGCGCTGTCGGTTGCAAGTATCGGGTTGAGGTAACTTGCATCACCAAGCGACGTCTCTACATAAGTATCACCGTATGCCGGTAAAATATTTGTTTTTGCTATTTCTTTTTCAGGAATCTGTTTCTTCTGGCAGGATACAAGACAAAACAAAAATAAAATAAAAAAATAGGGACACATCCTAATTTTTGTCCGCAGGACTATCTTATTTGTCCGCAGGACTATCTTATTTGTCATTTTTTAGGAGTCTGTCTATTATTTGTTTTATATCGGAGGGTAAAGATTTTATCACGAGCGTGGCGACATATATCAAAACAGAAAATTGCCAGGTGTCGGCAGGACCAACTATAAGCCCTGTTTCTATGTCTTCTTTTTTTGCAAGTTCATCCGAATAATTCCTGATAGCATTCGTCAGGGAATTTTCAAATAATTCTAAACTTGAAGTTACATGATTATATTTTAACGAAGGGAAGACGATACCCCGCATTATAAGAAAATTTTTTAGTGTTTCCGTATTGACGCTCATTTCTTTTTCAAAGTCAAATCCATAGAATTGCGGTGAGCCTTCCGGCAAAAATATCATGGGTTTATCCACATTTATTACACCTTTCCTTATAACTGTATCACCAATGTTTACCTCTGACTCTGCCAGAAATATATATTGCAATTCGGTCAATTTAAAGGTTTCAAGTTTTGCGAGCCTGTTTTTAATAACCTGGGTATTTCTTACTGCTTTTTCCCAACTTTCATTTATCGCCATTTATAGAATCCTCTAGTTTTTTTAATTTATCTTCAAGTTCTGGTATTTTTTTCTTTATAACATCCCAGACAGTATCCCAATCTACACCAAAATAAAGATGTATAAGTTTATCCCTTAATCCCGCCATTTCTTTCCATTCAATATCTGGATGTTTTTCTCTGAAACCACCGGAAATATTTTTTGTTGCTTCACCAATTATTTCTAAACTTCTAATAAGTGCCTTTTTAAGTGTTTCGTTACTCATTAAGTCATTGAAGTTCAAATCTTTGGTTTCTTTAATTATATATTTTACCTCATCAAAAATATGACTTAAAAATACTTTATCGTCTTTCAATTTCTTCTACCTCCTTTAACACATAAGGTAAAATATAAGGGCTCATACCACTGGGAGTTACAACTGTCACTTCTTTTTTTAATAGGTCTTCTAAAATAAATACTAAATTAATAAAATTATCGTAAGTAGGCTCTTCAAATTCAACGAGAAAATCTATATCACTATCTTCTTTTTGTTCATTTCTTACATAGGAACCAAAAAGCGCAATAGATTTTACTTTGTATTTTTCTAAAATCTTTTTATTTTTTTCTATAGTTCTTTTTATGTCTTCTTTTGTCATTATTTATCTCTCTATCAATGACTCAAATTCATTTATTAATTTTCATGAAATTATCTTGCTTTATTCTCTTCACGGGGAACCCATTGAATTGACCACTTATCAAACTCGTTCAATAAATTCCTCGCCTGGCTTCTTAAAATTCTTAATTCTGCATTTTTACATTCCCATTCACCGAGTATCTGCTTAACAGCAAGCTGGCTGTCGCCAAAAATTTCAAGTTCTACACCGGTGTTTTTTTTATCCGTCATGGCAGACAAAGCTTTTATTAATCCCTGGTATTCTGCCTGCGGGACTGTCGTTTCGTCGGGAAGTTTTATAGTATCCTCTTTCTGTTTATTAGTTCGTTCATCTATCAATACATAACTGCAGGTCACGGATTCCGGAGTTTTATTCCCGTCAAAATATATTTTTACCCTCTTCATCATTCACCTATAATTTTTATTATCAATTTTTTACGTCTCTGTCCGTCAAACTCAGCATAAAATACCTGCTGCCACGGTCCCAAATCAAGACGCCCATCTGTTACGGGCAAAACCACCTGGTGGTGGAACAATACACTCTTTAAATGTGCATCTGCGTTCGATTCGCCGGTATTGTGATGTTTATAGTCCCGCCTGAAAGGAGCGAGTTTTTCCGCCCATTCCATCAAATCTGATTTTATTCCGTCTTCCTCATCGTTGACAAATACTCCTGCTGTTATATGCATAGCACTTACAAGCACAAGTCCTTCCTTTATTTTACTTTTTGTCACAACTTTTTGCACATCGTCAGTAATGTTAACGAATTCTTTATCTTTCTTTGTGTTAAACCACATATATTCCGTAAGAGATTTCATACGTATCCTCTCCACATAAGTAGGGGTTTGATTCATCAAACCCGCATTATTTTTTGGGTGTCATGAATGCCACCCCTACGATTTCAACACAAGAATTATCAGACCTAAAATTATACAATATAGAGAGAAAATATGCAATTTACTTTTTTTCATCAATATAAATAAAGTATGTAACGCAAAAACACCACCTATCAAAGCACAAGTCATACCTATTATATAAATGTAAGAAATTGAACCTATACCTGTCTCTTTAACCTTTAGCAGTGTTGCTGCTAATATCGCAGGTATTGAAAGAATAAAAGAAAACCTTGCGGAATCTCCCCTCTTCCAGCCGAGAAACATACCCATTGAGATTGTTGCACCTGCCCGCGAAATTCCCGGTAGTATTGCAATTCCCTGAATTATTCCTACGAAAAATGCTTCCCATACGGAGAAATTTCCCATAGCCTTATTTTCTTTTCCATATCTCTGTGCAAAATAGAGTAATAACGCTGTCACAAATAGAAATACTGCTGAAAAAACAGGTTCGCTAAAAACTTGCTCAACATAATCTTTTGATAAAATAGCAATTATACCCGTGGGTATGGTTCCTATAACAATTAAACTCAAAAATCTTAAATCTTTAAGAAATTTTAAAATATCTTTCCGGAAATAAACCAGCACAGCACAAAGAGTTGCAAAATGCAGGAGCACATCAAATGTTACATTCTCCGTTGTCCATTTGAATAAACTCTGCAAAAAAACTAAATGAGCAGAACTTGATACCGGCAGAAATTCTGTCAACCCCTGCACAAGGCCTAATATTATTGATTGAACTGTTGTGACCATTTCTTGTAATCTTTAAGTTTGAAATCTTTTTTTGAATCAGGCTTCCTTCCCATAGCAAGGTCTTTCACTCCACACCTGGCTTCCCTGCAGTCAAGGCAGTTCCCATAACAGTCAACAGAAGGATAGAATTTCTCACCTTTCCGTATATAAACGGGTATATCCATACCCTCGCAATTCGTTGAACTCATAAATGTCCGGTTCAATCCAGTTGGATTTCCACCAATAATTTCATATTCCATACACAATGCAAAAGTTATGTTTTTTCTGTCACACAGGTTTCTTAAAAAATCAAAAATTCCTTTTCTATAGTCCACCTTTGCATTTATATACCCGATTTTTTCAGTATATAATCGTTTGTAATCATAATAAGTCCCGGCACCGAAATATTTTTTTATGTTGTCTAAAATCCAATTGGAAATCCGGACAGGTAAATCAACGATACTTGCAACTATATGTTTTGCACCTGAATCAGCTGCCCTCTCTACAATTTGTGTTAAATGTTCCTTTATATCCGTTATATAGGGAAAAATCGGGTCAATCCTGCACACTGCAAACACATTGTTTTCTGACATTCTTCTGATATTATTAAATAAAACGTCAGTCACAGCGCCGCCCGGGGCCAGTATCTTCCTTAATTTTTCATCAGTAGTAAGTATTGACACCTGTCCAAAACAATGTTTGTGTTCCTTAATTAAATCAATAACCTCGTCCGGTACTTCACATTTTGTAATAAATTCAATCGGTATGTTGTTTTCTATAAAAACTTTTATTATTTTTTCAGATAACCTGTAGATTTTATTAACTTCCTGAAAAGGGTCTGTTACAGGACTCAGATATCCACAGGAGGCAATATTAACAGAATCTATCTGTTTTGCAATCGTTTTATCAAAATCTTTACTTATAAATATTGTCCCTTTTTTATGGAATGTCTCAAAATATCCCGGCAGTGCTCTTGAATAACAATAAAAACATCCTACGCTACACCCGTTATAGGGGTTTATGAGCATCCGTTCAGCAGTGCATTCCCTCCTGCCCGGATACCACCCGTGCAGTTCTTTCCTGGTTTCAACAATCTCAAAAGAATGGGGAAAAGAATGGGGACGGTTCTGATTCTTTCTTACATTGACCTCTTCTTGGGGTGACCACTGTGTGACCATACAGTCATCAATCCTTTTTCATTCAGTATCTTTATAAATCCTTTCGAACCATACACTCCAGCCTTAAAGAACCTTTCTTCATTCCTTCTCTCTAACCTACTATCATCCACATATTCCTTATATATCGTTTCCCTTTTTTCTTTGTCCTTACTTAATGCTTCATATTCAGGATTCATGTCAACAACATTA
Source organism: Elusimicrobia bacterium CG1_02_37_114 (assembly GCA_001871125.1). GTDB lineage: Bacteria > Elusimicrobiota > Endomicrobiia > CG1-02-37-114 > CG1-02-37-114 > CG1-02-37-114. The sequence continues at coordinate 334 of MNXB01000081.1, read as the reverse complement.
TCATATTCTCCATCTGCATATACTTTATAACTACTCCATTTATATTGACCAGGTTCTTTCACTAAACCTGCCTTTACAGGATTCATCTCAACATACCTACCACACTCAAGCAAATACTTGCCATCCTGTATCAAAAAACTCTTGAACCTGTCCTGAAAGAAATGTCCAACACCTTTATACTTCTTTCGGTAATATAACGTATAACTGATATTTATCCGCTTAAATGTTTCACTTAGAGATTTTCCTGTTACTGCTTTTAATATTATATGCACATGGTTATTCATTAAAACATAATGATATACTTTAAGATCACTTTTATCTTTATTCTCTTTCA
>MNXB01000113.1 GCA_001871125.1 Elusimicrobia bacterium CG1_02_37_114 | reverse complement strand
TGAAATTCCTGTAAAAGATGATAAAATAAGCATAGCTATTATAGTTCTTAATTCGACTGATAGGTTTGAAGATACAATTCAACTGTATGATTGGGTGCGAGAGATTTTGGAAATTTGATGCAATCAAAGAATTTGATGCAATTAAATTTAATTTTTTACTAATGACTTATTTTACTGATTTTTCCCCCTCATTCCAATTAATCAGAATTCTTCTTTTAACAATTTTTGCTTCAGCTTTAGCAATAATTCTCACTCCTATCTGGACAAAAGTTTTATATAAATATCATTTAGGAAAACAGATTAGAGAGGATACTAATGCCCCGGTCTTTAAGAGTCTTCATAAAAAGAAAGCAGGTACGCCAACTATGGGAGGTGTTTTAATGTGGGGAACAACCTTAATTGTAACTTTTGTTTTTTTTATTTTGAGTAAAACAATGAATGGTTTTTGGTCTGATTCAGAGATTTTAGGGATGGGAAGTTGCTCAACATATTGATTAGAACATAAGAAACCCGTATTGCCATATTGATGACCTATGGATTCAAAGTAATAATTTACAACTTTTGAATTTAACAAAGTTAATAGATATCTTGTATTACTTTCAGAAATCATAAATGCCATTGAATCGTGAATATAAACTCCTGCACCTACTAAACAAAACATTGCTGTTTTAGTAACTCGTTGCCACACAATTTTTTCTTTCTCAAATTCATCATAGTAATCGCAGTCTCTTAATTCCCACCAATAATCACCTTGATCATCTCTATTCATTAATCCTTTGCCTTTCCCCTTGAAATTTTTAAATGATATTAGATGATTATAAATTGCAAGATATTTATTTTTTAAAAATTCTTCTGGCTTTATTTTCCCACGATTTTTATTAGTCCAACCGGATTCAATTTTAATTAACCATAAATCTGCCCATTTATAATAATACCTACCTATATCACGACCTCTTAGAATTGGTTTAATGATTTCTGCATTTTTAGGGTCTTTTTTGCAAATCTGTTTTTTAGTTTCAGTATCAATAATAAATGCTTCATTGAAACCCGTTTTTATTCCAAAACAAATTCTCACATCCCAATATTTCAATGGTGTGCCAATTTTTTCTATTTTTGTTTTAAGGTTCATCATTGTTTCATTCCCAAATGTAAAACATTTGGCATCTAAACTGGATTGTTTCATTTTAAGATTATGGCTTTGGAAATAATTATTGATATCACTATCTTTGGCAAAGTCGGATTGGATATTAAGAATATTTACTGTATTGTTAGTTGGTTTTTCTTTTTGAAAAAGCATAATATTCGTATCCACAGTAGCGTCAAAAACTTGATAGCCGTTAAAATCAATGATTTGCTTTAAGGCGGTTGTTTCTTTAAAGAATCTGCGTAATTTTTCGCCGTATTTTGCCCGCATCCATTTATTGCTGGAAATAAAACATAATATTCCTTGCATCTTTAAAATCTGATATCCTTTTTCATAAAAGTATGTATAAATATCAGAAGTGGAATTAAAAACCTCATATCTTTGAGCTTGTAATAATGGTTTTTGCTCTTTTATTTCTTCTTGTCTAATATACGGTGGGTTGGCAATTACAATATCAAATCCCCCCTGCCCCCCTTTTTCAAAGGGGGATGAAGAAGGTTTTATCCCAAACATCCATTCGGGGTCAAACCAAGTATTAGATTTATTCTGGTCATAAGGGTTAAAGTCCGCTATTTTTTTTGCTATTTCTATACTGGGCTCTTTCCCATGACTTTCAAGTTTTTCAAGTTCATTCTTATAAGTGAATTTTCTTCTTTTTATTTCTTGTCTTTTTTGCTGTGTTTTATTTATCTTTTCTATTTCTATTTCACCAAAAAGGTTTGGGGTTTCTATTACTTCTATCTCATCCGGTTGACCTAATAGGTTATCCAGTTCTTTATTTAATCTTCCAATTTCTATTTTCAACTCTTGAATTCTTTTTTTGTTTTTTATCTCTATACTTTTTTGCATTGATTCAATCAAGGTTTCTTTTAATTTTTCTTCTTTCCTTTCCAGTTCTTTCTTTTTCCATCTACTGTTAGCATAAAAGAAATCTTCACGGATCTTAAACAGTTCTTTTATTATCTCTTGAATATCAGAAACAAAAAGTTCATCAGGTAGTTTGTCCAGTCCTATTAATGTATTTGCGGCAATAAATTTTGTTTCAAGATTTGGTAATGCTTTAATACCTCTGTTGGGTTTATTGTCGTCAGTTTTTTGGTCAATTAAAAGCGAAATAAAAAACCGAAGTTTACTTATCTGGACAGCAATTTCCTGAATATCTACTCCGTAAATACAGTTTCTAACCAAAAAAAGTTTACGAGCATAATTAGGGTCATTTACATTTGTATCAAAGGCATCATTTATTTCTTTTAATCTTTCTTCCCGTTCCTGTTTATCTCCAAGTTTAAATGTTTCTTCTGTCTCTTTAATTGCTTTTTGGTATTGCAATTCATACCAGTATTTGTTTTCAGGGTCAAGTTTATGCAAAATTAAAACTAATTTGTGTAATACACCCATTGGAAAAGCGCCACTACCACAGGCAGGGTCAAGGATTTTTATACTTTCAATAGCGTCAATAATTTTTTGAGTAGTTTCTTTTTCATTTTCAAAGGGATTTGTTTCAATATTGTAATCTAATAAAGAACGAATTTTATCTTCGTTATTATCTGATAGTGCAGTTTTTAAATAAGCAATAAGGGATTCATCAACCATATATTCAACAATTTCTCGTGGTGTATAATAACTCCCGGTTGCTTTTCGTGCGGTTGTCCTGGTTTCCGGGTTATAAGATGCAAGTAAATTTTCAAAGACCTTTCCTAAAAGTTCCGGGTCAAGAGCGACTTCTTCATCAACCGGAGTATTTTCATCAATTGTGAAATTATAACTTTTGAGAATTGGTATAAGTCCTCTGACTTTTTTTATAATTCTATTCTTTGAGTCGGGAGCAAGATGTTTTCTTAAATCAACATCAATCTCTTTTTCCAAAAAGAAAAGGTCATCCGGGATTTTTAGACGGCGTTCGTTTTTAGAATTATTTGAAAAGCAATCAATGCGAATTTCTTTACTGCCAGTTCGCTTGTCAAGACAATCAAACAAACCACCATTTAAGAAAGGTATGTTTTTGAATTGTTCTAAAAATAAAGTTGTATTTTTAATAAATCGTTTATAGCGATAATACCCCTGTTGTAAATAACCATCGCTTCTTATGTAATCTTTCTTTTTTGCTTCATCAATAAATAACCTGCTTTTAGTGTCATCCTTTTTCATTTGTGTATTAAGTGTTGCGAAAAAAAGATTTTGCAAAATTGCTTTATAATAGGTACTGTCAGTTTTATCTTTGTAGTTCAGAATGTTATCTGCGATATTTTTGTCAAACAATGTTTCTGGAATCAGTTTTTTTACTTTCATAAACCAGACAAAGATAATCCTTGTGATTAAACGAATGAGATTTGTTGCGTTGCGTATTTCTTTGTCCTTTGTTGGGTCATTACTGTATTTATAATCATCGGGGAATTTAATCTTGTCTATCGCCCAGAAATACCAACTCTGTATTTCGTTATAAAACTGCTTTGTAACAGGGTCAACGGAAAATGCCTCTTTAATTTTTTGAAGTGAAGAAAAATCCCCTTCACCGATTTGCTGAAAGAAGGTCTTGTTAGTAATTTCTCTGCTTACGAAATAAGTGAATCTTTTAAAATTACTCCAGTCCCTGCGTTTTCCTAAATAATTGGTGTAAATTAAACTAAAACGAAAGTTACCTTGCGGGTCGTAAAAAATAAATATCCCCGCATCTGCCTGCTGTTCTTTTAATATTTTTTTGCCAAGGGTATATTGTGCTTTTTTACCAGAACGCTCTGTAAGTTCTTTCTTAACTAAAAATGAACAAACAATAAGTTTCCCATCATCAAGTTTGCCTTCGCCTAATTTACTGCCTTCTGCGAAATTGTTTCCTGCCTGTGCCGTATCCGTCACGGCAGACAGGTCGGCATCGTCATAATCCATTGGTTCATTAGGATACTTCAACTTATCATTTTTTGCGCGAAAAAATATGATAAACTTTTCTATATTAAACTTACCTGCCTCGCTATCAGGCGGGTTGATTATTGATTGTAAAATCTCTTTTGCGTTCATAATTTTTGGTTTTCAATGGCAACAATTATTTCTTTGGTTAAATCTTTCTGCCTTGATTTTTCTTGTTCTAAATAATTTTCACCGAGTTCTTTCTTTAATGCTTTAATTTCTCTGGTTGCTCTTTCAATCTTTTTCTCATCACTACTTTCCAGATTGGATATGCGGCGCAGAGTATAATCAGGTAATGTTCCATAGTCCAGAATATCCTCAAGCAGTGTTTTAAGAAAGTCCTTATATTCAAATATTCTGTCATCCTGGATTCGGTTAAGAAATGTCTTCAGATTGTTTATTGCCTGTTGTTCCAAACTCCTTTCACTTGCAGGCGTGGAACGTAATTCTCTGAAACTTTTTATTTCTTCATATATATCCCAGAACTTCTGGCTTAAGTTTAGTGACTTTTCTTCTGGCAGACAGGCGATTTTGTTAAACACATCTTCAAAGGTTATTTGTAAATATTCAGGTTTATCATCATGAGCGTATTTGGCACAATGAATATACAGCCGCCCTTTTTTAATAAATACAAGGAGTTCATTTTCATTATGTTTTTTTGCCACCTTAACTCGCGGTGGAAATTTATCCAATGCATGAATAAGGTCAGGATAACTTTCTTTTATTTTTATAAAATCCTGCAGTACTTTTGTATAAAAACTTTGTTCTTCTAATTCTTGAGGGTTTTGCTGAATTCTTTCATAAAGTTTTGCCGGTGATGGTTCTTCATCAATATCAAATATTTTTGCATCTTCTCCCAATGTGTTATGAATCAAAAACATTTTGTTAGAAGCAATCTCGCGGGATTTTACCAGTTCTGCCCCCATTTCTGTTGGAAAGAAGTTTACAATATAAAGTTCATTAAAAACCTTTTTACTAATACGGTTTATTCTACCTACCCGTTGAATAACACGCACCGGATTCCAGGGAATATCATAATTTATAACAATACCGGCACGGTTCAGGTTAAACCCCTCAGATATCTTATCTGAAGAGAGTAAAATATCATAGTTATTTTCTTGTTCCGGATAAGATGCATCAAAATTTTTATAAATTGCATTTAATTTATGGGCAGACAAATCACCGGCAATGGTCAATACCCTACCCTTAAAAACCTTTTCAAGATATGGCTCAAGGTATTTTACTGTATCAACATATTCTGAAAAAATAACAATTTTTCTTTGGGGTTCTTTTTTAATCTGTAACTTTAAGTTTTGAAGTAAACAATTTGTTTTAGGGTCGTTTTTTACCAGATCCAACTTATGTAAAAATTCAAGAATTTCATCAAACATTTTCAAATCAGAATTAATATGTTCAATAAATTCTTTTTTATATTTAAAATCTGATAGTTTATATATTTTATGGTTTTTAGGATAAACGCCTTCTGTTATCTTCTCGCTATATTCTTTCAAGTATGCTTCTATTTCATCTAAGTTCTTATCATAGATTCTTTCAAGCAATCCCCTGTCAAGAATGTATTTCCCGGTTTTTTCAATAAATTCAAGAACAGATTCTGTAATATGCTTAAAGTTTTTTAAACTCTGTTCAAAAGAACCAAATGAACTTTCAAAGCGCTTCACAAGTAATCGGCGCATAAAATCATATAAGTTACGTTGCTGGATAAATTCAAAATTATCTTTTGCTGACAATTTTTCATCTTTAATTTTCTCTCTTTCTGTCTCATATTCAAAAGGCCGATAAATCGCTCCCTTGAATTTCCCGCTTTCATCAGGGTCAGCAAAATATTCTTTAAGGACAATATCGTAATAATCTGATTGCTCTTTTGTTAATTCAAAAAACCATTCCTTTGGCGAATCTTTAGACACTTTTGACAAATTCTGGACTTCTTTCTTGTAAAACGGATTGGTTTCCAGATCCAAACGGTTACGACGGATGGTTACTGGTTCTATTACATTGCGAATCTGCTTTGCTAGATATTTTGAACGTTGTTTTATTTTTCCCAAAGCAGATGGTAATATAAATTTTTCGCCGAATACTGCCTCGTAATTACTAAATGCTTTTTCTCGTTTTTGTTCGCTGGTTGAATTGTAATATTTTTTTATATAAGCAAGCCGGTCAAATGTCCCTTTAAATGTTCTAAATTTATCAACTAAATTATTCTCTAAAGTAATAACAGATTTTTTGGGCGTGATAAATAACTTAAGCAATGATAAAATATCTGCTGGACGGTTATTAAACGGTGTTGCAGTAAGAAGAATCACGAGTTTATTCCGACAGATATTTTTTAAGTATTCATAATTTTCAGTATCTTGGTTTCTAAACCTGTGTGCCTCATCAATAATAATAAGTTCAATATCTTTTGCTTTCTTAACAACTTCCTGAAGTTTATCAAGGTCCCCTAATGACCATACTTCCCAATCGTAAAGTCCAAATTGCTCTTTATACATATTCCAGCCAGCGTCTTTTTTTCTTGGGTCGCCCATAATCCCTGGTGGACATATTATCACCCCTCGCTTTTTTAGTTCTCTTGCAACTGCACAGGCAATTATCGTTTTACCGAGACCAACCACGTCTGCAAGAATCACTCCATTGTTTCTTTCAATTATCGCCAGTGCCTGCTGTATAGCATCCAATTGATATTGATATGGAGTATAACCATTATCCTGTAATGTTTTGATAAGTGATTGCCCGGTTATTTTTTTCTCAAAAGAGTCAAGATAAATTTTTAGAACCAAAACATATGCTTCAAAAGGTGTGATTTCCTTAATCAATGTTTCTTTTTCAAGAAGTTCTATTAGCCTTTTTTTGCAAACACTATCTTCTGTGATTTTAACTGCTTCTTCCCATAAATTATCAAAATACTCTTCAGCATCATTAAATCCATAATCGCTTATTTCAACATTGAATTCTTCCTGCGTAGTAAGTCCTGAACTCGTAAGATTGCTGCTCCCGGTAATAAAAAGTGTGTTCCGTCCCACTTGTCCACTTTGCAATCTGAAAATATATAATTTTGCATGATTTGGCTCAATTGTTTTTCTTATTATCAAATGGTCTTTTTTGATAAGTTCAATAAAATATTTCACCTGTTCATAGAATTCCCGAGTATCAAATTTTTCTGTATTAATGGATTTTTTTAATGAACCAAGAAACTTATTATATATTTCCTCATTTGATAAATGTCCACCAGTATCATCTGAATCTGCATATTCTATCAGTTGATAATTAAGTTTATCTACATTAAGCCCAACCAGGACTTTTAAGATAACATTGGAATTCTTTGTTAATGAGGTATAAAGTTCTTTTAAGCCAGAGAAATAAAAAAATCCAACTAAAAATTTTAATTCTTCACTGTTTATTATAAGGTCTGATAAACGTTTTTTTAGATTTTCTGCATCGCTGTTTGTTATAAAGTTTTTCATAACATCATTTACAATGCCTCACAATTGTTTGTCCAGATGTTGCATATTATACAAAATTAAGAGAATCATTGTTCTGGTTTCAAGTTTTTCTTACAGCGGGGACAACCCGTTTTATGGCAGACGCGGCAATACTGTTTCTCGCAGTCAGGGCATTCCGAAAAGCATTCGTTACACAGGATATGAAGTTTGTCATCACATATATAGTATGAGGAATCATGTTTAAAGCACGATTCGCAGGGGAGCAGGTCGGCAGTTTTCAGAATAGGATTGTATGCAAGCGGGAATAATCTTGACTCCTTGCGGCGTTTCAACCGCAGCCAGAGAACGGGTGTTTTAACAGTGAAGCGGATAAAAGAAAGTGGTTCTATTGAAATATTAAGCGTGTATCGGTCTATCAGGTCCTGTTCCTTGAATTTCATTTCCGTCTCTATTGTCTTTATTTTACTGAGATATTTGTCTTTTTCTTCGCCAAATAAATTTCTAATGCGGATTCTATCGTTGATTTCATTAATCAGCGTACGGTAATACTCATTCACCCGGCGAACATCGTTATTAAGTCTGCGTTCAAGACTGTTTGTAAACTCTTCCAGTTCTTCCAAAACTAAATATGAGTGTGCGCTTTTAATGGTTGCTAAAACAGAAGAGATTTCCTGTTTTTCTGCGGACTGAACGGTTTCTTGACGGCTTGCTGCCAGCAATTCGTCTATCTCGCCATAAAACGGGTTTGCGGAAAGGTTACATTCGTTTATCAATACTGAAGATATGCCCTCCTTCTTTTCTTCAGAAACAGCATGGTATTTATAATAGGACAGGAGATAGGATATATTTTTTATTTCCTGCTTTTCTATATCATATACGGCATTTTTTAAAACGACCTTTTCACAGGCTTTTTTCTCAAATTTTTCAGCTCTTATCTGCGGAGACGGCAATTGTACTTCTGAAAAATATCCCCGCTTTCCTATAAGTTTCGAAAATCCCTTGAATAAATCTGAACCGTAAGATACCAGGAATGAGATTTCTGCTGAATCCGGCGAAAAAGTTATGTTCGCATATTCAGGAAGACCGAGCTGTGAACGGAGAGGTTCCGGTATAACGGCATTGACAGACTCCCCGGTTTGCTCAATTACAGCGCCATAGTATTCCAATAAATCAGACGTAAATAAATGTATAGGCCTTGTCATACCTCATAATCCTCGGCAAACAGTTGTCTGTCCAATTCCTTTGAGTTGATATATTCCTGTTTTGCCCTGAGCAAGCTTGACCCGAATTCCTCAAAATTCCTGGCTAATTCCTGTTCATTTCCCGATTTCAGCCACAGGTCAAGGATAATTTCCTTAAACTCCTTTTCTTCACCGAGGAAACCAAGTATAGGCTCTATTTCTCCGATAACGAGTTCAAACATGTTTATCTTCTCATCAAGTATATTGATAATAGTTTCTTCAAGAGTGCCTTTTACGCTCATATTGAATATGAACACGTCCCTCGCCTGGCCTATTCTGTGAAGCCTGCCTATTCTCTGCTCTATTCTCATAGGGTTCCACGGCAGGTCGTAATTTATTATCGTATTGCAAAACTGCAAATTTCTTCCTTCACCGCCGGATTCGCTTGAAACAAGAATATTAGCCTCGTTCTTGAATTTCCCGATAGATTCATCTTTTTCTCTGGCGTTCATTCTTCCGCTGAATTTTGAATACGACAGACCTTTTTTATCAAGCAGGCTGTAGAGATAATCCATTGTTTTCAGGTAATGTGTGAAGATTACCTTCTTTTCCCCTGGATTTTTTAAGAGTAAATCTACCAGGAATCTTCCCTTGGCTGTTTCTTTGAGGCAGTTAATTTTATTTACGATTTCATCTATTTTTTTGGCGCATTCCCCGTTGACTTTGATTTTAAGCAGTGACTGTTTTAATGCAAGGAAGGAACTGCCGGTTTCCATAAGCAGCGTGGTGATAAACGGCTTGTTTACTGATTCTTGTATTTCTTTACTGCGCAAAAGGGCATAGACTTCCTCTATCAGATTTTTCTCCTCATTCAAAGGTTCAACTTTGACCGTGGAGGCAAAACGTTTTGGCAGTTTCAGGTCTATCGTCGAACGGGTATTTCTTATCATAACTTCCCTGAGGAGACTGCGCAGTCTGTCTCTGTTTACTATCCCACGGGATGAGGTGCCGCTTTTCGTGTATGCCTTTTTAAACTCTTTTTCGGTCTTTAACTGCCCGGGCTTAAGAAGAGTGATGAGGTTGAACAATTCTATCAGGTTGTTCTGGACCGGTGTTGCGGTCAACAACAGGATAAAGCGTTTTTGAATCTGGTTCACGAGTTTCCAGGAAGCCGTATTCCTGTTTTTCAGGTGGTGAGCTTCGTCAACAACTACCAGGTCATAGAATACCTTTGATACCAGAGGGGAATTCCTGCTATTTCTTGCAAGATGCAGGGAAGCTATTATGAGTTTTTCCTTCCAAAAATCCTGTTGTCCCGTATCGATATTTTCATCTTCGCTAGAAATAAATTTGAGATTGAATTTTGAACTCATCTCCTCCTTCCACTGTGAGACAAGGGACGCAGGAGTAAGAATTAGAACACTTTTTGCCATGTTTCTCATAAGGTACTCTTTTATCAGCAAGCCTGCCTCAATGGTTTTACCCAGTCCTACTTCATCAGCCAGCAAAGCGCGGCCGTAATAGTGTTTCAATACCCGCTTAGCGCTTTCAATCTGATACCAGTATTTATCAACGCCTGATAAGTCTTTCATGCAGATAAGATCATCGAATTCCTCCTGAACCTTAAGATACTCATATTCTATAAGGAACTGGTTTTCTTTTGGTGGTATGGAATGGTTGAAATAGTCCGTTATATCCTTTTTAGTATGGACAAGTTTTACCGGGACGCTATATACGGGTATGGGAGGGATTTCTTTCTGATAACCCTTTTCTTCAATCAGCCTGTCAGTCTGCCTTTTTTGATTTTCCTCAAGAACAGATTGAGCAGATGAGACAAGGCGGGTGGATGATTCTCTTTTGTTTTTAGATTGGCGTTGTATGTGTTCTTTTGTCTTTATTGTGTATTCGATAGCCCTTACTGTGTTTGAATACAATTTTTCAATTTTTTCATTCCCCGGTTTTTCATCATGCATCCGTTTTGCTATTTTAAGATATTCCCTGGCTTTCTCAATCTTGTTGGATTCAGCTTCTAACTGGCTCAAGAAAAGATAATCCCGCCAATCCTTTTTGAAACCTATCTTATATCTCATCCAGTACTTTGTAAGAGCATATTCTTCCATATCCAGAGTCAGAGGAATGATCTCTTCTATCAGTTCAATATTCGTGGGGTAGGCCTTTAAAAGTTTTTCAAGGCAGCGATAGGCTCTTTTTAATTGTCCTTTTCTGACTGCCTTCTGGTATGTTTTGTATACTTCTTGAGGGTCAAAATCCAGATATTTCATCTTCAGGCAAAATGCTCCGGATACTTCTTAAAAATTCCTTCAATTCAGATGGCGGAGAGGAAGGGATTCGAACCCTTGATCCGCTTTCACGGATATACGCTCTCCAGGCGTACGCCTTAAACCAACTCGCCCGGCGTTTAGTCCCGCTAAGGCGGGACCGCGTGGGGCATCCGTCGTTCGCTAATATCTTCAATAATAACATTTTTTTGTCACCTTGTCAAAACTCCGTTGAAAAGATCGTGAAAAAAGGGTAAAATTGTGATAAGACATTATAGTCACAAATTGGTCACAAAAATATTTGCTATCAAACCCGTCTCCATATAAAAACTTCACTTTGAATTATTTTTATAATTTTGTATAATACCGGAAAGAAGATAAAGATATGGAATATTTATTTGAAATAAAAACCCCTTTGAACGTTACGGTAAGAATAACTGAGAATTACTGGAACTATATTATTAATTTTAAACATAGACCAATAACGGGTAAGGAACACTTTCAGATAAAGTAAAGGAAGGTGAAATTATATGGACAAAGTAATCGTATATTATAGCAACGAATCGGACACTTTAGACGTATGGTTCGGAAATCCTGAAGACGAATTTATTTGCGAAGAAGCTGGCGAAGGGATTATTTTGAAAAAGAACAAAGATGGAAAAACCATTGGATTTGAAAAACTATATGTAAGTAAAACATTGGGCATAGATAAGCCTCTACCCGTAGAAGTCGTTGTTGCATAGTATAAATATCCAAAATGTGTTTATATTGTAGAATGTCTCGGTTTTTCCAGTTCAATCTTGTTTTCCATTTTTACTCAACCCTTTAATAATTTCTATTGGTAATTTGGGATTTTTAAACATACAACTACCGACTGCTATGACACTTGACCCAGCAGCAAAGAAATCCATGGCATCTTTAACGGATGTTATACCGCCGACACCCATTATGGGTATTTTCACTTTTCTTGAAACTTCATATATCATTTTCAATGCCATCGGTTTAATAACGGGTCCTGAAAGACCGCCGAAAACCGGTGCTCGGTCTTTTGAAAAAAACATTGCAGGAAAAGAATTTATCAGCGCCACCGCGTCAGCACCTGCATTTTTAGATACCTGCGCAATTTCGGTTATATCAGTCACTGCAGGTGAAAGTTTTGCTATCAAAGGGAATTTCGTAACTTTACGGATGGCCCTTATCGTTTTATAAGCGAGTTCTTTATCCTGACTGATAAAATACTTCCGGGCTGATTTTATATTCGGGCAGGAAAGATTCAGTTCAATCGCCGAAATAACTTCAACTCCATTGAGTTTCCTGACAACCGAAACTAACTCTTCTGCAGTTTCTCCGCCTATACTGACAATAACCGGTATTTTCAAATTTTTTCTTAAGAACGGCAGTTTATCTTCAATAAAAGCATCTACGCCGGGGTTTTCAAGCCCGATTGAATTTATCATACCTGACGTTGTTTCTACAATCCTCGGTAGGGAGTTACCCTTTCTTGGGAGCAAAGTGACTGTCTTTGTGATGAACCCCCCAAGTTTGTTAATATCAAATAAGTCCGAATATTCCTCACCGAATCCGGCAATACCGCTTGCAACAAAAACAGAGTTTTTCAGTTTCAGTCCTATAAAATTAGTCGTCAGTCCCATAATATTTCTCTTATATCAAACACCGGGCCATCTTTGCATACAGTTTTATATATGAATTTATTGGTCTTAACCGCGGTCTTAACCGCGCATCCACGACACGCACCTACACCACAGGCGATAATTTCTTCCAGAGATACCTGTCCGGCGATTCCGTTACTTATACATATTTCAGAAATTCGTTTCAGCATGGGCTTCGGACCGGCAGAGTAAAGATAAGATGGTAAATGTCTGCTGCCGGACAAATACTTCTTAAACGTATCAGTCACCAAACCTTTAGAGCCCGACGAACAATCCTCAGTAGATATTTTTATATGCCATTTTTTCTGTTTAAAAACATCAAGCCCGATAATGTCATTTTTTGTTTTTGCACCGTAAAAAAGTATTCCCGGAACAGAAATCTTTTGTGCCAGAAACCTTAAAGACGCAATCCCTGTCCCGCCTGCAACAAACACAAGATTTTCAGGCGAAGTCCTCTCCCCTTGCGGTGAGGGGTTAAAACCATTACCTAAAGGGCCGAACACGTTCAGCCAGTCACCTTTTTTCTTTTCTGACAGATACCGTGTGCCTTTACCGATAACTTTATATAAAATTTCTATTATTATGCCTTTAACCGAAGATATAGTAAACGGTCTTCTAAAAAATGTCCCGCAGTCTAACAGTAAGAACTGTCCGGGGCGGGCATTTTTTGCAAGAGTTGGATGAGAAAAAAATAAACTTTTATATCCGGGTAAGACGGTTTTATGTTCTAAAATCCTGACATCAGTCTGATAAAATTTTGCCATTATCCATTATTATCTTTCCGTTGACAATTGTCATTACAGCGAAACCCTGCAGTTTTTTGCCGAGAAAAGGCGAGTTTTTGCTTTTTGAAACGAAATCTTTAATTACACGTTCAACGTTTATGTCAATAATTGTAATATCAGCTTTTGAACCGGGAGTCAAAGTCCCGCTATCAAGTTTAAAAATTTTCTTTGGATTGGATGTGAGTTTCGTTATAGCAGCCATAAGTGATAATTTTTTTGTTTTGACTAAATATGTTATCGTGAGAGGAAGAAGGGTTTCAAGTCCGACTATACCAAACGGTGCAAGGTCATACTCTTTGTTTTTTTCTTCTTCGGTATGCGGTGCATGGTCACTGGCGATGCAGTCTATCGTCCCATCTTGCAGACCTTTAATTATTTCCCTGACATCTTCTTCAGTCCGCAGCGGCGGATTGACTTTGGTGTTTGTATCGTATGTCTTAACCATTTCATCAGTAAGCGTAAAGTGGTGCGGGCAGGCTTCACAACTGACCGGTATCTTGTTTCTTTTTGCCTGGCGGATTAATTCAACAGAGCCTTTTGTGCTTACATGTGCAATGTGTAAATGTCCTCCCGTCAGTGCGGATAGAATAATATCCCTTGCAACCATTACATCTTCTGATTCATTTGGTATTCCGCGAAGTCCAAGCAGTGTTGATGTGTAACTCTCGTTCATAACACCGTCCTCGGATAAATTTTTGTCTTCACAGTGCGCAATTACCGATAAATCAAACATCTTTGCATATTCCAGTGCACGACGCATAACCAGGGCGTCCATTACAGGATTACCGTCGTCAGAAATTGATACGACCCCTGCTTTCTTGAGTTCCCCTATCTCTGTAAGGTCTTCACCCGATAGACCCTTTGTTATCGCACCGACAGGAAAAACATTGACTATCCCTTCGTTCTTCGCCTTGAGTAAAATAAACTCTACCGCTGTCTGATTATCAATTACAGGGTGTGTATTGGGCATACAAAAGATACTCGTAACACCACCCACCGCTGCAGAGCGTGTCCCTGTGGCAATGGTTTCTTCCTCTTCATGACCGGGCTCGCGTAAATGAGTATGAATATCAATTATACCGGGAATGACGACCTTGTTTTTTGCGTCTATTATTTTAGGTTTTTCACCGGAAGTTTTAACCTCGCTCAAATTACCAATCTTTACAATCCTATCCTCAGAAATAAGGACACCGGTAACCCTGTCAATTTTATTTACCGGGTCAATTACCCTGCCATTTTTTATTAATATGTCCATTTAACTCTCCGGGGATGATTTGCCGCCTGCCAGCAGATACAGAACTGCCATACGGACAGCAATACCGTTAGTAACCTGTTCATCTATAACCGACTGCGCACCGTCAGCGACATTTGAAGTAATCTCTATGCCGCGGTTCATAGGACCTGGATGCATTATGATTACATCCGGTTTTGCTAATTTGAGTTTCTCTTTAGTCATACCGAATAACAGATTATATTCTCTCAATGAAGGTAGGCGTTTTGTCTTTTGCCGTTCAAGTTGTATTCTCAAAACATTTACCACATCTGCGTTTTTTAATGCAAAATCAAGATTGTAACAGACCTTTGCCCCGGTTTTCTCTATATCCCGCGGTATAAGCGTAGAGGGCCCGCATACAACTACTTCCGCACCGAGTTTTGTCAGTCCCCATATGTTTGACCTTGCAACTCTGCTGTGAGCGATATCTCCGATGATGACAACCTTTAAACCTTTGACTGTCCCTTTCTTTTCATTAATAGTGAAGATATCAAGTAAACCCTGTGTCGGGTGTTCATGCGAGCCGTCACCGGCATTTATGACCGAAGGGTTGATATTTCTTGCCAGGACATGGGATGCACCTGACATTGAATGTCTGATGACGACAAAGTCCGCTTTCATTGCTTCAAGCGTTTTACCCGTATCAATCAAACTCTCTCCTTTTTCTACGCTTGAGCCGGAAGCCGAAATGTTTACCGTATCCGCAGACAGGCGCTTTGCAGCTAATTCAAATGAAATGCGTGTTCTTGTGGAAGGTTCATAAAACAACAGGACGACTGTTTTACCCCGGAGTGTCGGGACTTTTTTAATTGACCTGGTGAAGAGTTCTTTGAAAGGGACTGCTGTCTTGAGTATAAGTTCTATTTCTTCTTTTGAAAGGTATTCTAAACCTAATAAATCTTTATTTTTTAGTCTCATTTAAAACAGTCCGTCCCAATAAATTGGGGAATCCCCGTAGCGTCCCGATTCATCGGGACGATTTCTTGCTGACCAGTACAACCCTGTCGGTTTTGTCTATTTCTTTTAAGTGGACATGCACCTTGTCAGAATAATTTGTTTTGACAGTTTTACCGACATATTCTGCATATACAGGTAATTCCCTGTGTCCCCTGTCAATTAGCACAACAAGTTCTACGCTGTTAGGCCTGCCAAAATCCATTATTTCATCTAATGCAGCACGGATACTCCTGCCTGTAAACAGGACATCGTCCACGAGTATAACCTTTTTATCGTTAATATCAAAATCTATTTTTGTTTCTTTTGCCAGCGGTTGTTTTCCGATTGAATCAACATCATCACGATAAAACGTTATGTCAAGCATACCAAGGGGCAATCCGAGTTTTTTTAGTTTTTTAATTTCGTTGATTATCCTTGTTGCTAAATGTACTCCGCGTGTAACAATCCCTATGAATACCAAATCTTTTATATTCTTATTTTTATTTATTATCTGAACTGCGATTTTCTCTACAGCTTTTGAAATCTCTTCTCCGGTCATCAATGATTGTTCCACCTGAAAATCTCCCTCTATTCAAACCCCGCTGTTAATATTGAGCATTTTCCTCCAAAACCGTCATCAACATTTTCTTTGGAATTAGGGTCTGCAATCCACTTTGTTCCGTTAATTACAAACTTATACCTGTATCTGCCGGGTTTGAATTTCCCGTCAAATATCCATTCTTTACTCTGCTCGTCAAACCTCATCCTGCCGTATTGTTTATTCCACCGGTTAAAATCACCCACGCAGGATACGCTTCCCGCTCTCTCACCATCCTGTTTATATCGTATTCCAATATCCTTCAAATACGCTACTTTGTTGCCACCGAATTCTTTTACGCGGTAGAGTAATTCATCAGCATTAGAAATCAACTCGTAGAAAGTTTTTCCATCTGCAGGAAATTCAGCTATGCCCATACTGACGGTTATATTTATTTGTTTAAATTCTGTCCTGACCTGTTCCCGAATTTTTTCACCTACCTTTTTTGCTCCAAACTTATCTGTCCGGTTCAATAAAACAGTGAATTCGTCGCCGCCATACCTTCCAATAAGGTCTTCCTTGCGCACCGAAGATATCAGCAGTTTAGCGAATTCCTGCAGCAGGAGGTCGCCTGCATTGTGCCCTTCGGAATCATTGAAACCCTTAAAACCGTCTAAATCCAGCAAGAAGACAGAAAAAATTTCACATTTATCGGGGGATTGCTTGCAATTTGTGATTTGACGGGAAACCCTTTCAATAAACACCCTGCGGTTATAGAGTTGAGTCAAGGGGTCAATAGCAGCAAGTTTAACTGTTTTTCTGAATTCGCTTTCCTCAATAATCTTCGGCATTTGAATGAGTTTTTTAATATTCTCCAAATAATCAAGTGCCGCTACCCTTATTCCAACATTCCTGCCAAATTTCTCGCTCATTATGTATTTATGCTGGAGGATTTCCTGCCACAATTGTTTTGCCTCCGGTTCTAAAAACCTTTCTCCTGTGAGTCTGTATAACAAATCAGTATAGAAAGTACCGCGATTCTGCTCAATAATTCTGTCAACAATATACTGCAACTCTTTTGTAACTTTAATGTCGCCGGCTATTACATCTACAATACGATAACCGTCAGATTCAAGGTTCTCAATTTCGGTATCTAATTCTACCATTTATTTTACTCCTAAATTTACCATTCTCGTCACATTATAATACCATAATATTACTTTATTGTCAACAGTAAACGCAGGCCAATACCGAATAGCAGCAACCCGCAAATCCGGGAAACAACAATGAAAAAATTACCCCTAAGTAATGACGAAATTTTACCGCTTAATAAACCAAGTAGAATCGGTGGTATAAATTCTCCTGCCCCAAAACTCAAAGCATATACTAAAGATTGTCCAATACTCTTTGCTTCTACGGTGATATATACCCATACCGCTATATGCGGAAGACAGGGTGAAATGCCTGTCAGTAAGCCCAGTAAAACGACATCCTGGGTACTATTCTTCCCTCTTACCCCACCCTCTCCCCCAAGGGGAGAGGAAAAAGGTGAGAGGGATAAATTATAATGTCTGCCCAAAAAAATCAATATACCCAATATACAAATCACAGTGCCAGCGACAGCAAATATTATCCAGTTATATCTATGAAGGACGTTTATCACTAACCTGCCGGAGGAAAAGATTATAACAGATAATATGATATGGGTAAAACTTCGGACTGCTGAAAAGACCACTGCTGATTTTAATGCAGGTTTTATCCCTGTTCTTGTAGGGATAAAATATGAAATTATCAAGGGTGTGCAGAAACCCAGACAGGGTCCAAAAAAGTATGAAAAACCAATAACAAATAAATATATTACATTGCCCATCTTATTATTATTTTCACTTTTTCTCCAACAGGCAAAATTAATTTATCATTAAATAAATATCCTTTTTTACCGATTTCTTGCTTAATAGACTTCTGTTCTAACGGATATATAGGACAGGAAGAACAAAGGTTAGATGGTCCCTCCTCCAGAACAACAGTATCAAAATACGGAGAACCAAGGAAAATCAGGTCTTTTATAGAACCTTCTGCAGGGTATTGTTTCTTTTTAAGTTCTATATACACAAAGAGACTTTTTGTCAAACCAGTTGTTTTCCTGTACCACAAGTCATCCCAGAGTTTCCAGTCAAGTAGTGCAAATGCCTTCTGTAAATCTGAAAGTTTAACACTGCTGACAATTGCACACTCTTCTTTCAACCACTTGTAACCTTCAACATAAATCAGGAACTCTACCCAGCCAGTATTTTTTCTTACTGCTGCATCAAAACTTATTTCTTTCTTTGATTTATCAATATTTACACCGCCAATAGCATACCTGTTCTCATCATAAATTTTTATTTCAGTTTTTGTTGTTTTTTGTGTTGTAAGTTTAGTATAGACTAAATACAGCACGCCGGTTATCAATAGTAGAATAAGGATTTTATAAAGCTTCATATAAAATTATCATCAGTAGGGGCTTGATTTATCAAGCCCGCTTTATTTTTCGGGCGTCATGAATGTCGCCCCTACATGTGGATATTTAAATAGAATTTACTTCCAGAGGCCGGGGATTTTTTGACCGCAGAACGGACACATGGAATCTTTTATGTTGTTTTCAAGGATAGAATATCCTACACGATGGACAAGTATTTTTTTGCATTTTGAGCAGTAAGTATTCTCGCCTGCGTGACCACTGACATTTCCGATATAAACATACTTTAACCCGACGTCCATTGCGGTTTTCCTTGCTTTTTCAAGCGTTTCTACGGGCGTGGGAGGAACCATTCTAAGTTTATGCTCGGGATGAAACCGTGAAAAATAAAGCGGATAATCCGTCCCTAAATTATTCTTTATCCACAGGCACATCTCTTTTATTTCCCTTATGTCGTCATTATATCCCGGTATAATCAAATTTATAATTTCAATCCATACCTTTTCTTCTTTCAGAATTTTCAATGTCCTTAAAACCGGTGCTAACTCAGCACCGGCAATTTTTTTATAAAACTCATCGCTGAAACCCTTCAAATCCACACGACCTACATCTAAGTATTGACAGAGTTCTCTCAACGGGTCAGGGTTGATATACCCGCAGGTCACCCAGACATTTTTCAGTCCTTTTTTTCTGGCTAATTTTGCACAGTCAAGCATATATTCATAAAATACCGTAGGTTCATTGTAGGTGTAAGCAATGGACTTTGAACCGCTTTTTAATGCCATATCAACTATTTGTTCAGGAGACAGGTCATAACTCTTTAAATCTTCCGGCAGAACCTGTGCAATTTGCCAGTTCTGGCAGTGGACACAGCGCAGATTACACCCAGCAGTTGCAAACGAAAAAGAGAGACTTCCCGGCAACATGTGAAATACCGGTTTTTTTTCTATGGGGTCAACTGCTATAGAAACGGGTTTGCCGTAAACAAGGCTGTAAAGTTTGCCTTTAATATTTTTTCTTACCGTGCAGTAGCCCCTCCCGCCTTCCGGGATAACACATCTTCTCGGACATAACTGGCAGTTAACCTTTTTATTGTCCATCTGAATATAATACTTCGCTTCTTTAAGGTTCTCTCCAAGAACTATTTTTGGCAACAGGATTAAAAGCAGTACTAACCAGATACTTAACTTAAATTTCATAAACTTACTCCCACACTCCAGGAATATGTGTGCTACAGAATTTGCATTTTCTCTTGACTATATTGTTTTCAAGGACATTGAAATGGACTCTGTATATAATTCTTTTCTTGCACTCCGGACAGTAGGTTGAATTGAGTTTATGTCCCGGCACATTGCCTATTGTCACAAATTTCAGTCCGACTTCGGTAGATATGCTATGTGCTTCCTCAAGTGTTTTAATCGGTGTCGCTGGATTCTGTAATTTATTTGCTGGATGATACCTGGAGAAATGTAACGGGACATCTGGTCCGAGGTTTTCCGTTATCCAGATACACATCTCTTTGATTGTATCCGGGTCATCGTTATATCCGGGGACGACAAGATTTACAAGTTCCAGCCACACACCGCTTCGTTTTATTATTTTCATTGTCCGGAGGACCGGCTCAAGTTTTGCATTACCTGTTTCTTTATAAAATTTATCGCTGAACCCTTTAAAATCAATCGTTACTGCGGAAGTATATTTAAGCAATTCTTTAAGTGGCTCAGCGTTAATCATACCATTTGAATGTATTAAAATTCCTATATCTTTAGATTTTGCAATTTCTGCTATCTCATACATATATTCATAAAAAGATGTTGGCTCTGTATATGTAAAAGATATAGTCGGTATTTTCTTCTCTGCAGCAATTTCAACAATATCTGCAGGAAGGATATTATAATGTAGGACAGATTCAATTTCTGCCATGGAAATATGCCAGTTCTGGCAGAATATGCATCTTAAATTACAACCCGCAGTAGCTAAACATAGAATATCGCTTCCGGGCAAAAAATGCAGTTGCGGTTCTTTTTCAATCGGGTCAATATCAAGCGCACAGGCTCTACCGTAACTTAAAGCATAGAGTCTGCCTTCCCTGTTTGCCCGTGTTCTGCAATAACCTCTTCTGCCGGGATTGATAATACATTCACGGAAACACAGTTTACACTGCACTTTTTCATTTTCCAATGGTGTCCAATACATTGCCTCTTTAACAATCCCGACTTCTGTGAGGGATGGCGCCGCCTGTGTCAATCCATCTTCTTTCATTTTTTTTCTTCCATAATCGTTTGTAGCGTCCAGTTTTAACTGGACGATTTCTTAAGCCCCATAAAATAAACTATAAAGTCCCGCCTGTGAACGGGCAGGCAAGACCTGACCCCATCCACACTTACAGACTGTGTCGCAACCGGATTACCCAACTTGTTGGGGCTAAAAAATAACAAAAGAAATCAAAACATGACAAAACTTGATAGTACTACCCGAACAAGTTCGGGATTCCAATCGGGTTATGACACAGTCTGTTATATTTGAATGAATTATAACTAATTTATCTTAAAAAATCAAAAAAGTATTCATCAGAAAACGTTCAGAATTTGACATATATTATGCAAAAAGATAGAATTAATAATTATGAAAAATGTGATTGAAATAATTGCACTATGGAGAGAGAAACTTTACTCAGTCGGTAAAGTCCATTATTGACTTCTCGCCTACATTGGATTTTGAAATCTCCAGCAAAAAGTGGTACAATTATAGTAAAGGTTCTTGTAACAGAACATGGGGGTCAGGTCTCAACATTCAACAACTTTTAACAACTTTTAATTAACGTTAACGGTAGGAGATAATGATTAACCCCGATAAATCGGGGAATTCCATAATTTTACGGTAGGAGTTTCTAGAGTATGAAAAAAATTATTTTTGCGTTATTTGTTTGTATTCTTTGTCAGTATACCGGTGTTTTTTCCGCTGATTTTAAGGAGGGAAAGAAGATGAAAGTATTGGTAATATTTTATTCAAGGACAGGGAACACGGAACTGGTGGCAAAAACTATTGCACAGATGTTAAATGCAGATTTAAGAAAAGTTGAAGAGGTCAAAGAGAGAAAAGGGATATGGGGCTTTTTATCCGGCGGGATAGATGCCCTTAAAAATAAATGCAGCGATATTAAACCTGTTGATTTTGACCTGGCTAATTACGACCTTGTTTTTGTGGGTTCGCCTATCTGGGCGTCAAAAACGACTCCTGCAATTAACGCTTTTATTTCAAAAACTGATTTTAAAAATAAAAATGTGGTTGTATTTTTTACTCTGGGCGGGAACAGTTTTGTAGGAGCAGTAAAGGATATGACCGAAAAAATCGAGAAGAAAGAAGGTAAGGTTATCGGCTCGTTTGCCATAAGGTCAAGTAAAACGAAGGATGAAATGATAGAAAAAACTAAAGAAGCAGTAAAAGAAAGGTGTCCATAAAATGGGATGTGTCCCTAATTATTTGAAATTTATTTTAATTGCTCAGATATTTTTGATTGAGAATACATGTGTTGCTGAACCGAATGTTTTTTCTGAACTTATTGCAAAACAGAAAAGTGTTACAATTGACATCTCGGAACTTATACGTTTCTATGAAACTCTTAGCATAGATGAAAAAGACGAACAAATAAGGGACTGGGCTTTATACGGGTTACTTGCAAAGTTAAACATTTCTCAAAGGAGCGTATCAGAACTCCTCCAGGGGACGATGCCGATGAGGTATCCGTATTTAAAAAACGCAGTCAATAACGAAATCTCGCCGGGAAGAATAAAATATATAACTGAAAAAGATTGCCTCGTCCTGCTGCCGGAAGATAAATTAGAAGATAGGTCGCTGATAGGCAGTGTCGTTGATAAAAAATATTCACGGAATAACTACCTGCCTGAGTTAATACATATTTTTGGATACAGGACTGATTTATCCGCAGGATTATCTAATTTATCCGCTGGTGCCATAATAGTCTCTTACAGCAGGACGACTCTTTCAAACAGGCTGTGGACGGCAGAATATAATTATGTGGAAAAAACTGTCAGGAATCTGGAAGACTTCAAATACTTTATTGATAATATTGATGATGTCACAAAAGTCCAGTGGTACGAAAAGAGCATTGTATTCGGAGGAAGAAAATATCCTGACGATTCAATGAGGTCTTTGACTTTAGAAGACATTGCAGTGCTTTATAAGGCATATAATGTTGTGGTGATACCGGAGAAAGAAGAAAACAACGTAGGCTTTTCTCTTGACCCGGGGTTTGATTACAACGGTATTTCCGAAGACTTGATGAAACTCTCAAATAAGGACGTGTCTTTTGTAGATATTGTTTCAACGGCAAAATCAGTAAAAAGACAACAAAGCCTTGAACCTGTCCTGGTTTTATTGAGGAGATACAATAATTCACAAAACAGCCAGGAGAAACGTTTCTGTGATATACTGAAACAGATTGAAATGAACAACTCTTACCAATCAGCGAGGTATGACGGCAGGCTCCAGGGCACTTCACCGGGTATGATATTATTTTACACTGATTTAACTGCGAAATTATGGGCACTGGATTATAACGGAGTTGCTCCGAAAGATAAAATACGGGGTTTCAGGACAATGTCTGAAATAAAAGTGTCCAAACTTTACTGGGATGATTTTTTGAGACTGTCAAAAACAAGGCTATGGTTTGGATTGCGGCAGGAAGGTTTTGACGTCCATGGTAGAAAAATTTTATTTGAGCCGACAGCGACCAGGGTTTATGCAGCGTCATCTGACCCGCTGTTCCCCGGAAAAGAAACAGAACCTAATTTCCAGAGCAGGGAGTTTCTGTCCTGGTGGGATAGACATTACTCAGCAATTTCTGAATGTGAACCCCAATATCATAAACTTAACCAGATACAGAAATGGAGTTGTATAATGGTAATACTGAGAGAAGAAAAATCGCATATACTGGATTTTTTACATCGGGTGCCGGTTACAGAGGGATATGATTTTGAGACCTGGTATAAAAATACAGAATACTTAAAATGTAAGACAGACATACCTTTTTTAGACAGGCATAGATATCATAGAAGAACAGAATGTCTCCGGTTAATGCGTTCCTTAGATTATCTTCTTATGGGTCAGCATTTCTTTTTATATGGTGGGGTATCCCTGGCGTCTAAAAAAGATATTATCCAAAAATTGAGAAAGAAGACAACAACAATAGCACAGACCACAAAAAAGGGCTTAACGTCTAAGACAGCAACCTTGACAGAAAAGACGATAAAACCCGGAAAGACTGTTGAGTTCACAACAAACCAGACGAAATTAAAACTGAACTGTAAACTCAACAATCTGGACTACGGCAATCTTCTTGCTGAAAAACATGAAAATTCAGTGAAATTAAAATGGAATAAGAATGAGGGAGCATTAATAAACGAACAGCTCAATAAATTTGTGGAAGTCCAGCAGTCAAGGCAGACAGGTTATAAAGACGAAAGAATTTTTAGAGCATTGCCCGGGATAGAAAGTGTAATCCGGGTTGAGGAATGGAAGACATATCTCTTAAAGACCGGCGAAATAAAAACTAAATGGGTGTACCTAAGTATCAATGAAAAGGGTAAAACTTCCGGTTATCCTGCAAAAGCTGCGGGGACCGAACCTGACTCCGATATTTTCTATGGTAAGTTAATTACAGGCGAGCAACTGAATAAGATTGTCCAGGGCAAGAACACCGTTAAGATATTTTAATTAAGATGAACAGGATAATTTTTAATCTACTGTTTCTAGGGTTTATATCTATTATCTCACAGACCATCCTTATCCGGGAGTTGCTGATAGTTTTCTCCGGCAACGAACTCACTATAGGTATAATTATTGCAAACTGGGTTCTTTTAATGGCCGCAGGCTCTGCCCTGGTTGGACGTATAGTTGACAAAATTACTTCGGGTGTCACCCTGAGATTGCCGAAGGGTCTCTATTTATATATTACACTTCAAATCATAACCGCATTGTTTCTACCAGTAACAATTATTCTTATCCGCAACGCAAAAAATATCCTCGGTATAATACCAGGACAGATGCTGGATTTATTCCAGACCTTCTATATATCCTTTATTGTTTTACTGCCGGTGAGTTTCTGTATCGGAGCAATGTTTTCCTGTGGAGTAAGGGTTTATGACGATTACCTGAAAGATTCCACCAGTGCTATAGGCAGGACTTATGCAATTGATGCCATAGGCGATATGCTGGGCGGTATTGTGTTGACGTATTTTCTTATAACAAAGTTTAATTCGGTAGAAATAAGTTTTATTATTGGATTGCTGATGTTTTTTTCCTGTATGTTACTCTCAAGAAAAATCCTGAAGGATAAAACCCTAAAGGGTAAATTCCAGGAATTAAGGGTTTACCCTTTTATAATTTCCCACATTCCTAAAATACTGTTTGTAGTTTATTTAGCGGTCTTATTAACAGGGTTTAGTAATATCCTGCACGATTATGCAATAAAAAGCCAGTGGAAAAATTATAATGTGGTTTACAATAAGAATTCAATCTACGGCAATATAACTGTTATCAAAAAAGAAAATCAATATACTTTCTTCAGTAACGGCCTGCCCACAATAAACATCCCCGTCCCGGATATAACATTCGTTGAAGAATTCAGCCATTTCCCGATGCTTTTTCAAAAACAACCCAGGCGAATACTTTTATTAAGCGGCGGATTGGGCGGTATAATAAACGAGCTACTAAAACATCCGGTAGAAAAAATAACTTATGTGGAACTTGACCCCGAAATTATAAAAACAGCAAAAACATTTCCTTCACCATTGATAAGCAGGGAACTCTCTGACAAAAGAGTTGAAATTATCAACACAGACGCAGGATTTTTTGTGAATCATACTGACGAAAAATATGATTTAGTATTTCTGAATATGCCTGCACCGGCGACTCTTGAAATCAATAAATATTACACATTGGAATTCCTTAAGAAAATCAAAAAAAACTTAACGGGTGACGGTATCCTTGCCTTAACTATTCCGGGTTCACTTATATATCTTAATTTAGAACTGCGGAACCTTAATTCCTGCATATATGAAACGATAAAAAAAGTCTATCCGGCAGTAAAAATTATTCCCGGAGATTCATTGAATTTGTATTTGTGTTCCCCGGATATCGAACTCATCAACACTACTCCGGAAATGGTTATAGAAAAGTTTAAGGCATCCGGTATAAAAACTAATTTGCTTACACCATTTTATATCAAGTACAGACTGGATAATAGATGGCCTGATTGGTTTTTTGATTCGCTGAAACAGGAGAAACCTGATATTGTGTTAAATTATGATTTCAGACCAACCGCTTTGTTTCATACGGTTTCCAACTTTAATGCAATGTTCTCACCAAAATTAGCAAAAATATTCAATGTGATAAGTAAGGTAAAATTTCACTGGATAATAATAGTAACATCTGTTATTTTTTTAATGCTATTCATAAGAAAAAAGAGTTTAAATACGACACTCCTGTCAGTAATATCCACCACAGGATTTGCCGGTATGAGTTACACTATAATATTATTTATTTCGTTCCAGGTTTTTTTTGGATATCTATACTATAAATTGGGACTGCTTACAGCACTTTTTATGGCAGGACTGGCTGCCGGCTCTTTATGTTCAACAGTCTATGCAAATAGAATTGATAAAAATAAAATACTTAAAATTCTCTCTTTTATAGAACTTTTTATAATACTTTTTTCAGTTTTTTTACCATTGATACTTAATGCGGGTATAATTAAAACAGAATTTACATTTTTTGTATTAATGCTATTGAGCGGATTTCTGGTTGGTTTAGAATTCCCGCTGGCAAGTAAAACATCACCGTATATAAATACCGGGCAAAAGGCCGGGATACTCTATGCTATGGATTTAGTCGGTGCCTGGCTTGCTGCATTAGTAATAAGTGTGTGGTTCATACCGGTTTATGGTATATTAACCACCTGTATATTCACCGCATTACTGAAACTGTTCAGTCTCTCAATGGTAGTCCGATTATGCAGATTCACGGATAATTAATTTAGATGCCACTCTTTCACTCTTTACATCCATCCCTTTGATAAAATGAATCAACTTACTTGTAGATAATTTACCTATTTCAAAAAAAGGATTTTCTATAGTAGTGAGGGGAGGTGATGTGAGAGTGGCTATATCCTGATTGTCAAAACCAATAATCCGCACAGCATCAGGAATGCGGACATTTTCTTTTTTCAACCCTTCTAATAATCCGAAAGCCATTCTGTCATTTGCACAGACTATTGCTTCAGGTAATTCTTTTTTCAAAAACTCTTTTACTGCAAGAAATCCGCTTGTTCTTGAAAAGTTTCCATTAACTATATTAACCACTTTCATTTTATACTTCCTTGCAAGTTCTATAAATATTTTTTTTCTATCTATCGCATTTATATATTCTTCGTCACCACCTAAAAAACCTATTCTATTTATTTTTTTACTATTCAGGTACTAAAGAGATTCTTCCATTCCGGGTTTTGAGTCACAATCCACGTATAGATATGGTTTGTTTCTTACATAATAATGTATGAATATAAAAGGTATACCTTTCTTATATAAATAGGAAAACCTGTTATCCCCTATTTTACAAACAGGAAAAATCAGCCCGTCAACAGAATGAGAAAGAACCAGTTTCTCGAGTTCCTGGGAACTGAAACCGCTGTCGGCTATAATATTTATTGTATAACCTTCCCTGGATGCTGAAAGCAGAGCTCCAAAAAGCACCTTTGAAAAATATTCCGTCGGAAAAACACGCACCTTCTTATCATAACTGAAAGGCATGACAATACCTATACGGAAGCTTTTTTTCTGATAATAGTTTCTACCAAGATGTGAGGGGACATACCCTAATTCTTCAGCAATTTTTTTTACGCGATTTCTAGTGGATACAGGAATGGAAGGATTATCGTTTATTGCCCTTGATACTGTAGAAGGTGATACCCCTGCTTTTTTCGCAACGTCTTTTCTGTGTACTTTATTTTTCTTTGCTGAACGCAGCATCAAACCCAACCCTTGATGGTTCAAAATCCAGCTTTCTGACAAAACCGTATGCTTCCTTTGCCCCATGTTCTCTGTCCATACCACTGTCTTCCCACTCTACTGACAATGGACCTTGATAATTAATCCTGTTCAGAGAACGGATAATCTCTTCAAAGTTTACTGTCCCTCTGCCAGGAGAACGGAAGTCCCATCCTCTATTTGGCGCACCAAAATCCAGGTGTGATGAAAGTATACCTTCATAACCATTTAAGGTAACAATGGCGTCCTTAATATGCACATGATATATTCTGTCAGGAAATTCTTCTATGAAACGGACAGGATTTACTCCCTGCCAGTGCAGGTGCGACGGGTCAAAGTTAAAGCCAAACTCTTTACGGTTTCCTATTGCTTTAAGTGCTCGTTTTGCAGTTATAATGTCAAAAGCGATTTCCGTAGGATGAACTTCTAATGCAAACTTTATCTTATTCCTTTTATAAACGTCTAATATAGGATTCCACATTTTTGCAAAGTATTTATATCCTTTGTCTATATCCTTCTGTGTTATAGGCGGAAATGCATATATCATATGCCAGATAGATGACCCGGTGAATCCGCAAACAGTATCCACTCCAAGGTTCTTAGCGGCAAGCGCAGCGTTCTTCATTGATTCAACTGCCCACGTACGTTTTTTTTCAGCATTCCCTTTACATTCAGCAGGTACAAAAGCGTCAGAGCGGCTGTCGTTATCAGGGTCACACACCAGCTGTCCTGCGAGGTGATTGGATATTGCTTTAACCTGTAATTTGTGTTTTTTAAGTGTAGCGAGTTTCTTTTCACAATAAACCCTGTCAGAAGCAGCCTTAAATACATCTAAATGATCACCCCAGCAAGCAATTTCCAATCCATCATAACCGAAATCCGAGGCTTTCTTACACATTGTTTCAAACGGTAAGTCAGCCCATTGTCCTGTGAATAAAGTAATTAATCTTGCCATTTTTTATCTCCTCCTAGGACTTAAATACATCTGCAATTTTGGTCCATTTGACGTTATCGTTAAAACCGTTTTCCACCACCGCTTTAACGAACGCAAGCCCTTTAACTCCATCTTCTACCGTAGGAAAATCTTTTTCAAGTTCGGTGGGTTTTCTACCTTCATCTATAGCACGCATTGTATCCACCGCATTTATATAAATGTTAGCAAAAGCTTCAATGAACGCTTCGGGATGACCTGCCGGCAGTCTTGTCCCTCGTACTGCTGACTCACATAAATAATTACTTCCTCGTGTATAAGTCATAAGCGGGGTATTTTCTTTTTGCACCAAAAGATAATTTGGTTCTTCCTGTCTCCATGCAATTCGCCCCTTTTCGCAATATACACGGATATTCAGACCGTTCTCTTCACCAAACGATATTTGCGATGCGTGAAGAACACCCTTGGCACCGCCTTTATAACGTAGTAAAACATTTCCGTCATCGTCTAATTTTCGTCCGGGCATATATATTGTTAAATCGGCACAGACACTCTCAAGTTCAAGCCCCGTAATATAAGCTGCAAGATTTTCGCAGTGTGTCCCTATATCACCCATACAGCAGGATATACCGGACTTCTTCGGGTCTGTCCGCCACGATGCCTGTTTCTGTCCTTCTTTTTCAATAGTTTTTACGAGCCAGCCCTGGGGATACTCTACAATAATTTTTAATACCTTCCCCAGTTCTCTATTTTTGATAATGTGACGTGCCTGCTTGACCATCGGGTAACCGGTATAATTATGTGTTAATGCAAATACTTTTCCTGACGATTTCACTAATTTCTGTAATTCCAATCCTTCTTTTAAACTGTAGGCAAGCGGTTTATCGCAAACGACATGAAAACCAGCTTCAAGAAATAATTTTGCTGGAAGAAAGTGCATGTTATTCGGTGTTACGATAGATATGAAATCTATACGTTCGTTCTTGGGAAGTTTTGATTCTTTTTCTACCATCTGTTCAAAACTGTCATAGACTCTTTTACTATCAAGATTCAGTGCTTCACCTGTCTTTCTGGATTTTTCAGGACTGGATGAAAATGCTCCTGCCACTATTTCTATTTGGCCATCTAACCTTGCTGCTTTTCTGTGGACTTCACCTATAAAAGCATCTACGCTTCCTCCAACCATACCCATTTTAAATTTTCTTTTTGCCATTTAAGTCTCCTCGCGTACATATGGAATTAAATTATTAGCTACACTCGCACTTTCTAAAAAGGGCTTGGTATAAATTCCTCGCCGCCGCGACAATCCTTAAGATACTTAAGTGCCTTTAATTGTCCTACAAGTTCTAATTCTCCGCGGTATACAGGGTC